>NZ_JBXPBP010000007.1:0-160002 GCF_056924295.1 Enterococcus sp. LJL128
TAAAAGCACGCTCCTTTTGATTTGGTTTAGTCACTTTAATCTTACACGGTTGCGTGCTTTTTGTGTACCCTAAAATCAAAAAAGTAGGACAATAATCAGATTTTCTTCTGACTATTGTCCCACTCCCATCTTTTTATTTTTTCCCTTTTTTCAGCTTATATGCGTACTCGCTAGCTTTAAACAACAGCTTATTCACCGGCAAATCAAACTCACCGATAAACTCATTGATTGTAGGATTAAAATTGGACTTAAACTTAATCAGTCCATCGTTTAAACTACCTTCCAAGCCGCCCATATTACAAGACTCACAGCCTCGTTCAAAGCACTCGTTAATCGCTTCATACCAAGTCAGATACGCCGGCATATAGCGCTTATAACGGTCATCCATTCCAGCATAAAGAATTTCACTAGTTGTTCCAAAGGTAATCGCCAGTGCACCGGCAACTACTGCTTTTTCACCTGAAGCAGCAATATTCTCCTCCAGCTCAGCTAATTCCCTCGTTAATGAAAATTCCAGCTCTTCCAGATTATGACGTTTTTTGACCTGATTTTCCTTCAGATTTGCTAAATCTTGCTGATTCTTATCGTGACGAGCCTTCGTTTCGTCATAGCGAGCCTTCAAGTCCACCTCAGCCAGCATAATAAAGGATTGCTCAGGATAAATATTCAGCAGTTTCTTAAAGTAGTCGCCGTCACGCAAGGATATCTGCTGACGTTCAGTCGTTAGCTGAATCATTTTAGCAAAGTCCTCGACCAATTCTACATGTCCCATACGAACTGTTACACCTTTTTTCTGTGCCTGCTTCATCATTTTCCGAGTGCTTTTAGATAGCTGTTCTTCACTGAAATCAGCTTTATAAATATTCGCCTGAAAACGCGGCTGAATCGTTGCACTCATCTCCATTGTCAGCCCCTGATATTTTGCTCCCGCTTGTTCTAAATTTGTTATGACCTCTTGGGCTAACGGATTAGGAATTTCTTCCCGATCCATTTGAATATCTTTATAGATAATCGTCGGATCCATTTTCGCAAATAAAGCCCGCTTTTGCTTGCCAAGCTTTTTTAAATTATCCATGAAGAACTGAACCAGTTCTTTATTTGAGTAATCCATGATTGGACCTCGCGGCGTATACAGCATTGAAAATCCAGCCGGCAATGGTCGCACCAATACCAGACTAGAGGCCACAAGCTCCCCTTCTTTATAAACACCTACAATTTCGGAACCCCAATTGTCCTTAACCTTAGCCCATGAAGCGGACTGCAGCAGGTTACACAATGGATGCCCCTGAACAAATCGGTCATGTTCAGTTGGATCAATACCTATTTTAAATTCGTACATTTGCTAATCCCCTCTACTTCTTCTTACCCATTACCTTATCATAAACTGCCAGTCGGAAAAAGTCTCTCTTCCGCTAGATATTATTCATTCACTTATCAGCTGCAGTCATAAAATAATAGCTTTTTTTACAGCCGCTAGAAACGATAATCCACAGTCATTAATTTTAACCCTTCCCATGCTCTTTGTAAAGAATTGAAAACATTCTTTCTCCAAATAAGAGCTTTAACTAGGCATTTTTAGGTTATCACATCGACTATTATCCAGTATAATGAAAGGAGAAATAAAAAGGAGACGATGTATGAAAATAAAAGGAAAAATAAAAATTGTTGTAATGGTTGTAGTTGCTTTAGGCGCACTTCTCTTTGTTATGAATCTCAAAAGTCCACCAAAAAACAGCCCAAAATCAATCCCTGAAATCACCTATCCAAATATCGATAAACAGATTACTATCCGTTTCGGCAGCAGCAGCGTTTCTACTTGTTTCATTCTCACTGAATCTGAAGAACAATGGCTATTAACAATGACCTTGTTTAATGGTGGGGTTTCACAAGAGGAGACAATAATTATTTCCTCAAAAGACTATGAAAAACTTGAAGCTATTTTTGATAAATATAAGATTTGGTCTTGGAATAACTTTGATGAATCAAAGCAAATGGATGGCTCTCACGGCTTTACTTTAGAAATCATTGAAGACGAAAAGCAACTCTTACGAGCACATGGCGACGGAATTTATCCGGAAAATTACATGGCCTATGAAAAAGAAGTCTCCAAGTATTTAAATAGTCTTTTTATTGAGCAGGGAATTACCACAAATTCCAGAAATGTCTAATACTGAACTAGTACTGTAAAGTAATATACGTAAAAAAACTTGAGAAAATTTTCTCAAGTTTTTTTTGTGAACAATCATTCTACTTCCTGATTAGGCGTAAGCAAAACCGTTATCCGCTCATTCTGCATGGCTTCCTCGACTACCTTATCTAGTTCTCTTTGATTAATAGGCTCTGGTTCCTCACCTTCCTTTGGTGCATACGTTCCAGTTAGTACCACCCCATAATCGAAGTATTCCATATATTCCTGATAGTCGAAGCTTTCCATTGATTTTCCCTTGTAGAAGGCCATTTCTTCTTCTAAAGAAATTGTTTTATTGCTGCGATTCACTCGTAAATTGGGGCGAACAGATTTATCAGAGTATAATTTAAACCCTTCTTCAGTCTCAAAATACTTACCATAGTCCCAGTAACAAATATAGCCTAGCTCTTCAAGATAGTCTTCTACCTGAGAAAAATCATTGTTTAACTCCGTTTCATATACATACTTATTATCTATATAAGCAAAATAATGAGCAAGTATATGGTTACGCAGTATCCTAACGCCTTTATCTTTTTTAGTATTTCTCAAAACTGAATAATTATTCAGCCGTTGCTCTTGTCCATACTCATTAAATGTGAAGTAAAGTACAGGAGTATTCGAATAATCTTTTTCCCAACCGTAGTTAGCTAAACTATCATGAAAATCAAATACTTCCTCAAAATACAAAAAATAATCCTTAACCTCCTGCTTCTTTCCCATCAATGGCTGGATATAAAAAATATACTGACTTCCCCCAACAATCAGAGCTAGCAAAATACCTACGATTATTAGTCCTTTTTTCTTATACTTCCGAAAGACAAAAAAGATTAATAGAATCAATATAGCTAAATATAGACTTATAACCATTTGACCTCTTTCTTGTTGCCAAATTTGTAAGATAAAAATAGACCAATTTATTGTTTTCTTCATCTCATGATAAGAAATAGAGTTATTCCTGCTCACCAAATTCTTTCAGAACAATTTCTACCCGTTCATTCTGCATGGCTTCCTCTACTACCTTATCTAGTTCTTTTTTATTAAGAGGCTCTGTTTTTTCTTCTAATGATGAATAATAACCTATAAGGACTACTCCGTAATCAAAATATTCCATATATTCCTGATAATCAAAATCATTCATCGACTTATCTTTATAAAAGCTCATTTCTTCTTCCAAAGAAACTGCTTTATTCCTTCGGTTAATTCTTACATTAGGTTGAATAGATTTATCTATATATAATTCATAGCCCTCACTTTCGTAAGGCTGATAAATTCCTCCATCAAACCCACACTCATAACCTTTTTCTAAAAAGTACTCTTTAACCTTTGAAAAATCATTTCCAGCAGTTGTATCATAAATAAAATGTTTCATTACATACGCTGTATAATGTGGATAAACAAGATTTCTTAAGTGTTTTATTCCCTGCTTTTTTGGATAGACTTGTTCACTAATCGAATCAGCTGTTAAGCTATGTGTACTCCCATATGCTTCAAAAGTAAACCTCAACTCTGGTTTCTTAGTATAATCATCTTCCCAACTATAGTTATCTAGACTATCATGAAAATCAAAATTCTCTTCAAAATAATTAAAATAGTTCCGTACCATTTCCTTTTTTGCATTCAATGGTTCTACATGCATAAAATAATAGTAACTACCCACAAGAAAAGTCAAGAATACACCAATAGTTAGCAATATTTTCCATTTCTTTTGTTTAAGTAAAAATATAAACAACAACAATAATACTACAATAATGATTACTTCCATAAATACCTCTTTCAGTTACTACTCTGGTTCCTTAGGTGTAAGCAAAACCGTTATCCGTTCATTCTGCATGGCTTCCTCTACTACCTTATCCAGTTCTCTTTGATTAATAGGCTCTGGTTCCTCCCCTTCCTTTGGTGCATACGTTCCAGTTAGTACCACTCCATAATCGAAGTACTCCATATATTCCTGATAGTCAAAACTTTCCATCGATTTTCCTTTGTAGAAAGTCATTTCTTCTTCTAAAGAAATAGTTTTATTGCTGCGATTCACTCGTAAATTTGGGCTTATAGAAGAATCGATATACAACTCATTACTATCTACTGTGTCATAAACCTCTTGATCCCATTTCAATTCATAACCTTTATCAGCTAAAAATTTTTTAACGTTAAAAAGATTGTTTTCCAGACTATTCTCAAAAGAAAATTCATTTATTATATATGCGGAATAGTGTGAAAAAATATGGGTTCTCAAACGTTCAATACCTACACTTTCTTTTGTAGTATCATTTAATGACTGATTAATTAAACTCCATTCTTTATTATATGCTGAAAACTTAAATATTAATGTTGGGGTTCTCCCATTACTTTCCCCATAAGTGTAGTTTTCTTTCTTGTCAGAAAAATCAAATTTTTCTTCAAAGTAATGAAAATAGCTATCTATTCTATTCTCATTACTTATTTTCATATAATAAGTTACTAAGAAAATGAACACCGCTGAAATAGCTATAACTGATAGACCAAGGGTTAAAAGACATTTTTTTAAATCCTTCTTCAACTGATAAGTTCGATTAAAAAAATTCATTTATTGTCTCCTTAATTATCAAAGTTTTTTCAGCTACTTATTCTTCATAAGACTCAAGAAAAAATCGTTATCTATTTATTATGATCAATATAGCTAAATATAGACTTATAACCATTTTACCTCTTTCTTATTTCCAAATTCGTTAGATAAAAACAAATCAGTCTACTATTTTCTTCATCTCAACTTATTAAAAATAGAGTTATTACTGTTCATCAAATTCTTTCAGAACAATTTCTATCCGCTCATTTTGCATAGCTTCCTTTACTACCTTATCTAGTTCTTTTTTATTAAGAGGCTCTTGTTTTTTATCTTCTAATGGTGAATAGTAACCTATAAGAACAACTCTATAATCAAAATATTCCATGTATTTCTGATAATCAAACTCTTCCATTGACTTTCCTTTATAGAAGTTCATCTCTTCCTCTAAGGAGACCTTTTTATTACTACGGTTGATTCGGATATTCGGCTGAATCGATTTATCTATATATAGTTCATAACCCTCATTCTCTTTAGGAAAATAAATCATTATATCCAAGCCACATTCATAGCCTTTCTCTGAAAAATACTCTTCAACCCTCAAAAAATCATTTCCAATTTTTTTATCATAAGCAAAACGTTCGATTATATACGCTGCATAATGATAATATATATGATTTCTTAGTACTCTAATTCCAGATTCTTTTGGAAGTGTCTTAACTGCACTATTTGTTAAATCATATTCATTTCCGTACTCTTCAAAAGTAAATCTTAACTTTGGTTGCTTAGTCCGATCGTCCTTCCAACCATAGTTATCTAGACTATCATGAAAATCAAAATTTTCTTCAAAATAATTGAAATAGTCATTAACCATCTCCTTTTTTTTATTCAAAGGAGCTACATAAATGAAATAATAGTAACTCCCCCCTAGAAAAGAGATAACTAATCCAATAATTATGAGACCTTTCCATTTATACTTTATTAGCAAATATATAAACAACAGTAAAAACATTGCTATAATGATTGCTTCCATAATCTTTCTCCTTTTAGTAAGTATAATATGATGCTGCTTTTGGAAGATTTTTGAGATAATATTTCTCCCCCCATGAACTCACAACAAATTGTTGTCTCTCCTTATCGTATCCTGTTATTATTACTGTATGGAAATACACATTACCTGGATCATCTTCCTGATTTGAAGATAACAAATGCATTGACTCTACTAAACACGTCATAGTCACAACTTTTCCATTCTCAAGCTGACGATTTATTGCTTCTGAATTTAATGTAACCATTTTTCCAACACCATGAGCAATAGGTTCCGAAGGTACATTAAATTTTTCCCCTTCTATTTGATCCCCATGTTGAAGTGCATAATCCTTAATATTGGAACAAATAGCTCCTCCCAAAGAACCATCATATGGAATTTTTATCTGCTTATCAGTAAATGGTAAGCTTCGCATATCGTTTTCTAACGCATAAAATGATAGTAATAACTCATCAAAATTAACTCTTCCATATGAATCATAATAGTCAATACCATATTTCTTTTTAAATTCTTGTTCATTTCCATAGTGCTTCAATAAAATAATATTGGTTGCAGCAGCATAGCCACAACCCTCACTATTTAATCGAGAAAAGTAATCGAATAATTCTTCCTTAGTTCTTTTTACCCCTGTCACCCGTTCTGCCATTGCTAAGAGTTCTTCTATATCTTTTTTAGCTGCCTGTCGAACTTGGTCATTTCGTCCATCTGTTTCAAGCTTTAATAACTCCTCCAATCGAGCCGCCAAGCTCCCCTGATCCGCACCAAACTTTCCTAACGTATCTCCAAAAACTTCCTCTTTCTTAAACTTCGTATCCCATTTTCTATTAATGACGTTAATCCAATAGTTTGTTTCCAAATCAAAGCCCTGACCATTCCAGCCACCAGATCCTAACGTACCGTCGTCGTTCATCCCAATAGAGGTTAATGCAGTGGTCATTATGCTTATTTCTGAGTTTACGCTTGAGAAATAAGAAGTTGATTTTGCTTCAAAATTTAACAGCTTCTCCAATTTTTTCTCTAGTTCATTCACCTTGTCCTGATTGTTCCCAATCATTCGGTTGATAATTCCCATGCCAATCCCCAGACTATCAAACTTTTTATCTTCCTTCTTCATTGCCTGCAGCTTTGTTTTCTCACCCTTCCAGGCATCCAGACGGCTTTTTGCTTCTGTAATTTCCCGATCAAGCTCCTCTGAATCTAGGGAATCACTGCCTACTTCTGCTAGATAGCCTTCTGTATATTCTTTGTTTGCCGTTTCCACAGCTTCCCCCAACAACTCCAGTCCTTTGGCTAAAGCAGGATAAACCTCGCCCATATAGCTTTTTATTGAATCAAAGGCTGCCCCGCTTAGACCAACAGCAATCCCCATTCCTGCTCCAGCAGAAGCCAAACCGCTAGTTGCACTTTGTACCTTTGAAGCATAGCTGACAATCCCGCTGGTTTGTGTTTGCTCCTGACCAATCTCCATCTTAACCATGTTTTTCCTCCTTTTCAGCTTCCAACCGAGCCTGATAATACAACTCTGATTCTTCACTTTCTAAATCCAGCTGTTCTTTGACCAGCTGTTCTCGTGCCTCTTCCAAATCGCCCAACAGTTCTCTTCCTAATTGTTGATTTTCATAACTCAAATCCTGTATATGGCTGCCTGTCTCACTAGTTGGAAACATTTCCGTCAACCGCTGGTCCTGACGCAGCTCTGCCCTACAAAGAGACTCAATTCGTTCCATCTGTTTGGATAACTGGCGTTGCCTGTCTTCATTTTCTTCCAGCTGCAGGCGAACTTTTTTTTGTGCTTTCGCTATTTTTTCCGTCATCATCAGCTGCCTCCGAAATTCTTGCCTGGTCCAGGCAAATCAATCATTGACTTCTGTATATTCTGCCCCATTTTCTGATCTTTTCTGACAAAGGTGCTTACTATGCTTTGGACACTGCTTACATCTCGAAGAACCGCCGCCTGTACAGTTTCCGTGTATCGTTTTAGTGTTTCTACAGATTTCTTTGCCTCAGCATTGCCGCTGATTGTTGTCTCACTGGAAAACGTGATTGGTACCGTAATGTCCAGCTGATCAGCCGCCTGTGACAGCTTGGTTGCCTGATTCTGTGCTTCCAAGGGATTAACATTTAAATTACTCATTGTTTCCACTCCTTTTTAATTCCGTAATCGCCAGCAACAACTAACTCGTTGTAATAATAGTATAGCATAAGGCGCATTCTTCATGATTTATTTTTTGAATAAACACACATCTCTTTAGACAAATTTTTTCAGCAGACTGTCCCTCTATAAATCCTCATTCTGAACAACTAAAAAACCAGCTATATACTAGTCTCAATGACTGTATATAACTGGTTGAAATCATTTCCTGATTTATTGTTTAGGTTCTCGCTTCAAAATGGACCTTTTTGTCTACATAGTACATAATCGGTGCTGAAACTGCCATTATTATCAGTTCACTTAAGGCTAGGAATAAATAGGTTTCCCAAAAGCCTTTGTCAGCAGCCCCCATATTCATCAGCATTAAGGCAATCAATGCCATAGATACGGTAAAGAATATAGTATTTAGTACAAGCAGGGTTTTCTTATCCTTAATAAAATAGGAAAGAATAGCTGTTAGTCCAAGTGACAGGAAGGTTTGTCCCCCTCCGTAAATCACATCTACAATTCCAAAACCGCCGTAGACGAAATTAAAGATAATTACGCCGCCTAAGACGCCCCACATCAGCTTTTTGTTAAACACAACTAGATGATTCAGGCTTTCTGAAATTCTGAATTGAATCGCTCCTGATGCAAAACCAAAGGATAGCATGGATAAAACGATATACGCTGCTACGATCATTGCATTAAGAGTTAGTACTTTTACTTTATTGCCGGTTGATACAGATGATTGCATTCTATCTCCTTCTTTCTCCGAGTTTTTTTACTGGGGATGGTTGATGAACCCAGGCAGCCAAGCTTTATCTGCATTAGACCCTTTATATCTTCTGCTAAATAATAATTGGCAACAGTGCTTATTGTAGACGCGATAGAGGGGTTTGTCAAATCCTGTTTTTCAAGTAAAATGAGCCCGGGAGATCTGGTACACACCCTTTAGATAGAACGCTGAAATAGAAAAATGTCTGTTTGTTAGGATGCGCACCCTTCTCCTCTACCTCATGCCTCTTCTTATTTTTATAAATAGTATGCATTTCTGGCGCAAACTTTTTATGCATGACTGAAAAAGTCAAAATCTCTTATACTGCTACAATGAGTCTTACTTTTTTTATTTCTCAGACAAACCCTCATGGATTTTCTCAAGATTCCACTTCATCATGTCATAGTACGTATCCCCATTTTCTCCTTTTTCAGCTAACGAATCAGTAAATATTTTGCCGAAGATAAGCAATTCGGTTTCTTTGGCAAGACGCTCCATACTTCTTGAATCGACAGAAGTTTCTACAAATAACACGGGGACTTTAGAAGCTTTAACTGTATCAATGATTGTCTTCATCTGATCTGGCGTTCCTTGACTTTCCGTATTAATTTCCCAGATATAGGCTGCTTTTAACCCATATGCTTTGGAAAAATACTTAAACGCTCCTTCACTCGTCACCAGCAGCTTCTTTTCTTCAGGAATATCGGCAAATTCTTTTTTCCCTTTCTGATCTAATTCGTTCAACTGATTGAGATATTTTTCTGAGTTTGCCTGATATTCAGCAGCGTTCGTTGGATCTTTTTCAACAAAAATCTGCGTGATGGCTTCTACATAAGCAATGCCGTTTGTGATATCCAGCCAGGCATGGGGATCTTCCTGACCGCTGTCTGCTCCGCCGCTAAGATACAGCGGTTCTACTTGTCTGCTGACCGCAAAGTAATCTTGATTTTCTTTTTTCTTTGCGGTCTCCATCAGCTTTTCAAACCAGCCATTCCCAGTTTCAAGATTTAAGCCATTGTATAAGACAACATCTGCAGTGCTGGTCTTTTGAATATCCTCCGGCAAGGGCTCGTATTCATGGGGATCGGTTCCCACGGGGACGATGCTGTGCAGCTCAATATGACTGCCTCCGACTTGCTCAGCCATATCAGCCAAAATAGAATTAGTCGCAACTACCTCAAGCTTCGCTGATTGCTTTGTTTCTTCACTCTTATTTTCATTAGCTGTTTTACTTCCGCAGGCACCTATGATAAAGAGTACACCTGTCAAAGTCAGCCATTTCATTATTTTTCTCATTTATCGTTGCTCCCTTCTCCATTCAGACAGCAGTCCTTTACTCGGTGAGAATAAAAAGGTCAAAATAAAAATCGCTGCTGCTGTTAAAACAATCGTCGCTCCTGAAGGCAAATTATAGCTATAGCTGAAAAACAGCCCTACAATCGAACTTATTACACCGATTAGGACGGATAGCCCAATCATTTTTGGCAGACTATTCGTCAGCTGATAAGCAGCTGCCGCTGGTGTAATCAGCATCGCAATCACTAAAATTGTTCCTACCGTCTGCAGCGAAGTCACCGCAACTAAAGTCAATAAAAACATCAGCAGGTAGTTAATCAAGCCCACATTCAGACCATAGGCCTGCGCCATCGTGGGATCAAATGAAGTGATTTTCAGTTCCTTATAAAAAAGCAGCACAGCCAGCAAGACAACCACTCCTACCCCAGCAGTCAGATACATATCAGAATCCCGAACGGCTAATACATTCCCAAACAAGATATGATAAAGATCTGTTGCACTTTTCGCAAAGGAAATTAGAATGATACCTAGGGCAAAAAAGGAACTAAAAACAATTCCTATTGCGGTGTCTGTTTTTAATCGGCTGTGTTTGGTCACAAAGCCAATCAGCGAAGCAGAGAACAATCCGAAAACAGTTGCGCCAATAATATAACTAGAGCCGAGCAGGTAGGAAACCGCTACACCCGGCAATACTGCATGAGAAATTGCATCTCCCATCAGAGACATCCCCCGTAAAATAATGAAGGAGCCGATGACACCGGCAATAATTCCCACTGCAACGGATGTAAATAAAGCATTTTTCAAAAATTGATAGTTTACCAGTCCGTCAATAAAATTTGATAGCATTTATTTTCCTCCCAACTTCAGCATTTCAGCGATTTCTTCCCCATATGCCTGCTTCATATTTTCTAAAGTGAAGACTTCTGCTACAGGTCCGGCGGCTATCAGCTCTCTATTAAGTAAAATCACCTGATCAAAATAGTCCTGAACCTTATGCAAATCATGATGGACAATCATCATCGAAATCCCTTCATCCCTTAATTGCTTTAACAGCTGAATAATTATTTTCTCGCTTGCTGCATCAATCCCTGCAAAGGGTTCATCTAGAAAAATCCACTCTGCTTCCTGTGCCAATGCTCGAGCGATAAATACCCGCTGCAGCTGGCCGCCTGACAGCTCGCTAATTTGATTTTGTGCAAAATCTGTCATTCCGACTTTTTCCAGACATTTCCAAGCTAGCTGCTTTTCTTTTTTTCCAGGACGTTTAATCATTCCTAGTTTAGGATAGGTTCCCAATAAAACGACATCGATTACACTAATCGGAAAAGCTAAATCGATATTTTGCCGCTGCTCCACATAAGCAAAACGCTCCAGATGTTTCTTAATCGGCTGCCCCAGATACGTACTTTTGCCGCTTAAGGCTGGAATCAACTGGAGAACCCCTTTTAAAAAAGTTGATTTTCCGGCACCATTTGGTCCTAGAATTCCAGTTAACTGCTCTTCCTTTACTACGACATCAATCGCTTCTAAAGCAGTTCTATTTTTATAAGTGATTGTTAAATTCTCAATGACTAAATTCTTGTCCATTTAGCTTCACCTCTTTTTATTTTTAGGCATACCTAACTTTTTAACCATTCTAATACATCTTGCTTTTTTTATCAACTAAAAAATAGCGTTTCAGCTTTTATTTAGAAAAGGCTACTTGCCCATACATATGATTATGACTTCCAATATAACCACGGTCTTCCATTTCTTTTTACTTTTTGTTCATGCTATACTTAAGGTGAACCAGAGAGCTCCTATGCTAGATAAGTTTAAGATTTTGTCGTTATTTTCAATGCCTTAGTCTATGAAGAAGGAGATGCTTATTATGCTGAAAAACTATGAACGAATTTTAGTTGCTGTGGATGGATCCAAAAATGCTGAACTCGCTTTAGAACACGCTGTTGATATCGCTGCTCAAAATCAAGCGGCGCTGTATATTTTGAGAATTATCGATGAACAGGCAATCAGTCATAGCTCCTTTGCTTTTTCTAAAGTTATGGAGGAAGAAAAAGAATTAGCTGAAAATGAAATGGAGCAGCACCTTACTTATGCTGCTCAACATGATTTATCAACTGTTACTTCGATTATTGAAATCGGCAATCCGAAAGAGTGGGTTGCTACACTCATACCAAATGAAGAAAATATTGATTTACTTGTAATTGGTGCAACTGGGAAAGGTCGCCTCAGCGAAAAAACCGTTGGTTCAACAACGACTTATGTTGTGCAAAATGCGCCATGTACCGTTCTTGTCGTAAAAGAATAAACAATATTCATGTCAGCAGCTAAGACCTGTCTGAAAATTTTTACTACTAAAATTTTCAGACAGGTCTTAATTAATTGCTGTTTTTTTATAAATAACTGTTGGATAGTGATATTACTGAATTTACAACTATGAATTTTTTTAACTTAGTTATCAATAAAAAAAGTCTGGAATAAAACGAAAGATTCGTTTTGTTCCAGACTCTAAATTCGAAGAAGCACTCTTATATAAACCTTTTTTATCAAACTATTTTTTTGCTACTCATTCAGCTAAATAGTTCAAAGCGTACTGTACATGATACTCAGCAGCCAAGAGCAGTCCTCTTTCATCGATATCAAATTTTTCATGGTGATGCCCATAATGAGTAGCGGGATTCTCCGGATTTCTGGTTCCTACACGACCATAAACTCCGGGTGCTTTACTTAAAAAGTCTGCAAAATCATCTGCTCCCAAGCTTTTTTGATGATTGGTAATCACATTTTCAGAACCGACAATGTCTGCAGCGACTTTCTGAGCCAGTTGGGTGGATTCTGCCTCGTTGATCAATGGAGCAGCTGCATCATAAATAGAAAAGTCCGAAACTTCTGTTCGATGAGCCTGAGCCACTTGTCTGGCAATCTCTTCGACCCTTGCCAAAACAAATGCTCGTGTCTCATGAGTGAATGCCCGAACTGTTCCTTCAATCTCTGCATGATTGGCAACAATATTGTAGCGTGTCCCCGCCTTGATAACGCCAATCCCAACAACTACTGGATCTAATGGCGAGACTTCCCTTGCGACAATTTTCTGCAGCTCTACCACAATGCTCGCTGCGGTCAGAGCTGCATCTCTTCCTACCTCTGGTTGAGCTACATGACTACTAAATCCTGTCACTTCTATCTTGAAGATATCACAGGATGCGTTGGTTGGTCCCGGCGTTGCCACTAGCTTGCCCACAGCTACACTGGAATCAAGATGGATGCCGAATACTCGATCTGCTTGCTCGACAAAGCCGCCGTCTACAAACTGACAAGCACCGGCTCCAATTTCTTCAGCAGGCTGAAAAGCCAGCTGAATCGTTCCCGAAAAATCCTCTTCATGATTCTTTAAAATCTTTGCGGCTCCCAGCAGAGCTGCCGCATGACCATCATGACCGCAGGCATGATTTAATCCCGGATTTTTCGATTGATAGTCTTTCCCGGTTTTGTCTGCCAGTTCCAATGCATCAATATCCGCCCGCAATAAAATGGTTTTTCCAGCCTTTTTCCCTTCAATGGTTGCCAGAACGCCGGTCTCGCCCACCGCTACATACGGAATAGCTAGCTTAGTTAATTCTGCTTTAATCTTTTCAATTGTTTTGTATTCTTTTAGACTAGCTTCCGGATATTGGTGAAAATGTCTTCTCAGAGTAATAATCTCCTCTTCTATGTCTAGAATCTCTTCTCTAATTGTCTTTTCTTTTACAATACTCATTTAGTCCATCTCCTTTTTTATTTACGTCCGAAAGTTTCCCATGCTGGCACGCTTGAGCCCTTTGATGTATCTTCAATCACTTTTTTTGTTGCATCCTGCTGGTAGGCATCCACTATTTTTTGATACAGCTTATTATCCTCATCTTCTTTTCTCGCCACAATGATGTTGACATATGGCTTAGAGGTGTCATCAACCGGCTCCAGATAAATCGCATCTTCTGTTGGAATGAAGCCAGCGTCAACTGCCATGCCGCTGTTAATAACAGAAGCGTCAACATCTTGTAAAGCCCGAGCGGTTTGAGCAGCATCCAGCTCTGTAATTTTCAGATTATGTTTGTTTTCGGTAATATCATTAACCGTTGGCGTTTGCTGTTTATCCGGATTTACTTTAATTAATCCTGCGCTCTGCAACAGCAGCAAGGCTCTACCGCCATTTGTCGTATCATTAGGAATGGCTATTTCACCGTCGTCTTCAATATCTTCAATATTCTTTAGTTTGTCTGAATAAATACCTAAAGGTGCACTGACCGTATTTCCAATAGAAACCAGTTCTGTATGATGCTCCTCATTGTAATTGTCTAAGAAAATCTGATGCTGAAACGAATTCAAATCGATTTCCTTTTCTGCTAATGCGGCATTAGGTTGGGTATAATCGGAAAACTCGATAATTTCTAAATCAATATCTTCTTTCTTCAGCTCTTCTTTGACTGATTCCCAAACCTCGTTATTGGCTCCAACGACACCCAATTTCACGACCTCGGTTTTAGTGCTCTTCGCATTCCCGGAAGTACATCCTGCTAATACCAAGCCTACAAAAGCCAAAGCGGCCAAAATTTTTACTGTTTTTTTCATTTAAATTCCCCATTCCTCAATGTGATGTTTTTTTGATTAACACGTTGCTGATAAACTGACTTAGAAAAACGAATAATAGAATAATAACTGTTGCGGCTATTGTGACATCGGTCTGAAAACGATTGTATCCTCTAGTAATTGCCAAGTTGCCTAAGCCGCCGGCACCAATTGCTCCAGCCATAGCTGTTAAGCCAATTAGATTGATCACTGTTACCGCAGATACCCGAATAATACTTGGCAGGCCTTCAATCAGATAGACACGGAAAACGATCCCGATGGGACTGGTTCCCATTGCCTCAGCAGCTTCAATGATTCCCTGATTTACTTCCAGCAGTGCGTTTTCTATTTGTCTGGCAAAAAAGGGGGTGACTCCTACAATCAACGGCACCAATGCCGCCGTTGTACCAATGGTTGTTCCGGTTAGAAAGCGAGTAATCGGCTGAATCAACGCCAGCATGATAATAAACGGAATTGAACGGCAAAGGTTGATGATTTTATCCAAAATACTATAAATCGCTGTATTGGCAAAGATTCCTCCTGGTGCAGTCGTTACCAGGACCACTCCTAAAAGTATACCGAAAATTCCAGCCCCCAAAGCTGTCCAGAAAACCATGTAGAGAGTCTCCCAAGTACTGCTGATAAATTCCTGTTTTAGCTGAATGACATTTGGAAAATAGTTTTGTAATAAGCTTCCCATTCTTGCTCCTCCTTAGATTACCTGAAAGGCTCTTTTTTCCTGCAGCTGTACTTTAGCCTGCAGCGTAGTAATTTTCACCTGCTGCTTTTCCAGATATTCTCTGGCTTTTTCCCGCTGCTTCTCTTCTCCGGACAATACCACAATCAGACGACCAATCGGTACCTGCTGCACAATTTCAACATCACCGTATAAAATATTAGTAATGACATGATATTTACTGAACAGCTGCGCAATCAATGGCTCACTAGTTTGTTCTCCTACATAAGACAGCTCAACTAGTTCTTCATTTTCTTTTAGGTTTGTCAGCGTTGGATGTTCAATAATTGTTTGTAAGGCCTGATCAATATGAGCTGCGGTCCGAATAAAATCTTTTGTCAACGCTTCTTTGGGATTGCTAAATACTCTCACAATGTCGTCTTCTTCGATTACTCTGCCGTTTTCCATGACCGCGACCCGATTGCAGATTTCCTTTACCACCTGCATCTCATGGGTAATCAAAACAATCGTCAATCCTAACTCCTAATTCAGCTTTTTCAATAGCTTTAGTATTTGACCAGTTGTCTTAGGATCCAAAGCACTGGTTGCTTCATCACACAAGAGGATTTCCGGATCATTTGCAAGTGCTCGGGCAATTGCGACCCGCTGCTTTTGCCCGCCAGACAGCTGGCTGGGATAGGCTTCCTGTTTTTCCTCCAGCCCAACCAGCTGCAGCAGCTTTTCAATCTTTGCTTTGCGTTCACTCTTTTTCAAGCCGGAATATTTTAATGAAAAGTCCACATTATCGAAGACTGAACGCTCATTCATCAAGTTGAAATGCTGAAAAATCATTCCTATTTTTTTGCGCTGTTCTCTAAGCTTTTTCGGAGAAAGTGTGAGTATATTCTCCTGATTGATTGTTATTGCTCCAGCAGTTGGACGCTGCAGTAGATTAATCACTCTAACCAACGTACTCTTTCCAGCTCCGGAGTATCCAACGATGCCAAACACATCTCCTTTATTAATCTGCAGCGAAACGTTTTTCACTGCTTCAATTGTTTTCTTTTTTTCTTGAAAGACAACATCAATATTTTTTAATTCAATCATGTTTTTCACCCCTCAGTTTATTTAGACAGGCAATTCAATCGCTATAGCAATGAACGCCGGAAAATCTGCTATACTATGCTCTTTTCAAAAATAGATACACCCTATTAGAAAAAATAGAAAAAGGCATCCTCAAATGTATGATTTTCATACACTTGAGGACGCCTTCTGCGTGTTACCACCTCATTTTGATACTTATTCACATAAGTATCCTCTTCAGGTACGGCGACAACTGCTCGCTTATACCCTGGCACGTTAACGGGTGCAACCGTCGCCGTCTTATGATTGCTCACTCGGGGCGCTGCTCAATGGCCATTTTCCATAATTCTGTCAACACCCGTTCTCAGCTCTTCGGGTTCTCTGTTGGATGACATCCATATGTACTTTCCATCTCGATGCGTTTGTTTTGTTTTTATTATTGCTGCTATGACCGGACTTAAAAAATAAAAAAAGCCCTTCTACTGGTTGTTCAGTAAAAGGGCGAATAATCGCGGTACCACCTTATTTTTTGAAACAGATTCTATCTGCCTCTCTCCATTCAAGTCATTGTTTAACTTGCTGCATTGATAACGGGTGCCGCCCGCAGCTGCTTACCTATCAGCAGCTTATTCTCAGAGGCCATCTTCTGCTTTTCTACCTTATCTCCTTTCACCAGACGGAGACTCTCTAAAAAGATAATCCAAACATACTTTTCTCTTCAATGAATTTTTTTATTTAAGTGTTGATTAGCATTCTATCGAAATTTTTTTAGTCTGTCAAATCTTTTTTCTATCTTTTTTTAAATTATTTTTCGGAACCGTTTACTTCATCACCTATTGATAAACTTTGGAAAATGTATCCAACATAGCAATCAATAAAGAAAAAATAGGTAAATTATCAGTTTTCACAGCATAAATAAGCGTGTTGGCAATCAATTCTCCCATCGTTTCCTGCACAGCCTGTTCTTCATGTTTATCCGCTTTTGGTCGTTGTTCTAAACGCAGGTTAAAGCTCTTAATCAGTTGCTTGTCCAATCCTTGAAAACTAGGCAGCTTTTCTCCCTCATTAAAAATCAACAGCTGTTTCAATTGCTTTACTTTTTCTGGGGCATTAATAAATAAGGACAATTTTTTTTGAAACAAATCAGAGCTTTCTTTATCAACGACAATTGGAAATTCTACCATCATCGTATGGATAAACCGCTGATTTAACTGTTCTAAAAATTGATACTTATTTCCATATAGCTTCTGAAATAGTTCACGGCTAATACCGGATCTTATTAGCAGCTCAGTCTGGGAAATATGCCAAAAATTTTTTCTCTTTGTCAACAGCTTCAAAGCGGTCAACAGCTTTCCATCAACTTCTTGTGCATAATCATTACGAAGCATTCGCCTCACCTGTTCCTTCTCTTTCCATCTTAGTTAAATTTTATGTTTTATAATTAAAACCGCCAGCTTATCACCGTTGTCCAGTTCCTTCCTCATTCCTTTATAACCATCAGGAACAACAATTGAAAACAATCGTTTGGATTTGACGGCAGCCTCCATAAATAAACGAATAAATGTATCGCTTAAATTGCCGTCAATGACCAGCTTTACTGATTGATTGCGAATCATTTCCTTTACCCCTTTAAGCTGTTTTAGAGGGTCAAGCAAAAGCTCTTTCCATGTGATAAAATGAAGAATACTGGCAGGATGACTGCCTAAGAGTAGATCAGACTGCTGCTCCTTTCCTGTGGATTGCTTCAGTCGTTTTTGAATGTATTCTTGAATGTTTTTCATTTCAAATCCCCTTTCCTCAGCTTTTACATGTGAATAAGGAGAGTATAAACCTTCAAGTCCCTTGAAGGTCAACCATTGAAGGGAGTTTTTTTATGGAAGAACGAAATTTTTATACAGTTAGTCAAGTTGCCGACATGTTGAAACTGCCTGCCTCTATGATTCGATATTGGGATGATCAGGGATTAATCCATTCCACCCGTCACCCTGAAAATGATTATCGTCTCTTTTCTCTGGAAGATGTTATCTTAATTAGCGATATTGATTTTTATAGAAAGCTGGGAACACCAGTTAAACAAATCAAGGATTTGGAAAGTAAAACGGTTATTGAAAAATTGGCTATATTAGATAAAACAGAGGATGAAATGAAGAAACAGATGGTTCAGCTGCAATTAAGACAGGAGCAGCTTCAGAGGAAAAAAAGACAAATTACACATCTCATAGAACTAGATGCAAGTAGTCTTAGATTGTCTAACCCGACTATCAGCCAAATTAATAAGGTTGACTTGACAGATAATCAGGTTCATCAATCTATCCTGAAAAATCCAGCACGCTTAGGTTTTCTTTTGGATGAAAGCGGTAAACAGCTCAGCCTTGGCTATGCAGTAACAGAACCAGCTGCTGAAATCCCGCACATCTGGCAAAAAAGCTCTGAAAATGTAGACTATTATGAGTTTCTTCTGGAAATAGGACAAGAAGAGCAAATGAATATCGAGACCATTAGAAATGATATAATAAGCCAAGGCTATCAACCTGGGAATACGGCAGGCTATTACCTTATGAGTGCAGCTGATCCAAAAACGGCCAGCTATGTTGAATATTATCACGCCTGGATTGAGGTCGAGACAAAAGTGTTTAGCTCCGAGAACCAAGTAGGTACTGTTCAACATCAGCTCATCCCTCGCTGTGTTTCACAGCAATAAGACGAATTATCCGGAAATTGTCAAGAAACACTACGAGGGAACCGAGTAGATGTTGATTGATACCTACCTGGAGCTTTTCATATTTTTGAGATCGTTCGGCTTATTTCCGAGAACTTCAACTCTTAGTGCTTTTAGCACTTAGAAGTTGATGCTATCGGAACAAAGTGTAGTGAGCTACTTTTGCGTCTACGGTTCTCACTCTGTTGCGATCCTCGAAGCATACAAAGACTGGAACGCCGTTTATTTGGATTTTAGAGAAAGAAGAGTTCAGGCATTTACTTATGTCCCACTCACAAAACTAAATAAACGGTATGCTGACATTCTCCATGCTTTAAAGATTAGAACAAAACAAGAACCTTGGAAACAGAAGCTGACTCTTAAAAAAAACAGATGATATAAAAATGGTATCTCCCATTTTTATATCATCTGTCTAATTTTTTTAAGACACAATATTTCCACAACAACGTTTTTCTATGCCTATTGAAATAAACTTCGGTCTCTCCAGCCGGTAATCAGCAGCCACATAAAACCAATAAAAATAAGAACATATAGCAGCATACCTATGGGATTTCTAGGATTAAGCGCCCAGCCAACACCAAGGCTTTTAGGTATAACAACTGGTGAGTGCCAGCCGCTATTTAAGCTATCTTTAGGTGTCACAATAAAATAACGGGCAACTGTTAAAATATACATCACAGCAACTAGAACAACCGGCAGCCAATTCGGTGTAAAATTAATTTTATCCCAGATACCTAATAGGAACAGCAGCACAACACTAATCAAGAAACCGTCTAACACTTTTCTTTTTTTCAGCTGTTCCAGTTTTTTTGCATCCTCATTCATTTTTTTCATTAAATGGTCATCTCCTTTAAGTAATAAATCCAGAGAAATACCATAATAATCACTCAGCAAAATAATCGTGGGAATATCAGGAAAATTTCTACCAACCTCCCAATTTGAAATTGTCTGCCGAGACACATGGATCTGATCGGCAACCTCCTGTTGTGTGTAGCCAAGATTTTCCCGCTGCTCCTTTAATTTTTCTCCAAGCGACATCTGATTATTCCTCCTTCATCCAACTTTAAAAAATTAACCTATAAATGACAAGCTAATCTTACTGGCAAACCACAGAATATGCAAGCTCGATATTCAAGCATCCCGCCATTACAATAAAACAAAAGAGTTAACGGTCGCTTTCCGATAACTCTTTTAGTTTAAAAATAACTAAGATTTTATTTGATTGAACAACTGATTAAACATTATATCCCGCACAAAACCAACTGCTAATAGACTGTTGCAGATACCTGTTAATACACAGGCACTTTTTTAAAGCGCAGGCCGGCACAGCACACCGCAAGAATAACTAATCCGAGTGTGATTAGCAAAGGAAGCAGACTGTTGCTTATATCTATACCATTTTTCAAACCTTCGGAAGTCACTCCTATTAAGTTGAGCGGACTCACCTTCTCAATTGCTGAGAAAATATTCAAAATCAAAAGACCTGCTATCGCTAAAAAGCTTAACAGCAGTCCGCCTGATGCCTTTGGAAGCAAAACCTGACCCAG
This sequence comes from Enterococcus sp. LJL128, assembly GCF_056924295.1. Taxonomy (NCBI): domain Bacteria; kingdom Bacillati; phylum Bacillota; class Bacilli; order Lactobacillales; family Enterococcaceae; genus Enterococcus; species Enterococcus sp. LJL128. The sequence goes on from NZ_JBXPBP010000007.1 coordinate 20,611, forward strand.
CTGGCTGACACCAATAAAAAACACACCGAATAACCAAAGTGAAAATACGTACCAAAGTATAGTTCCAACAGGCTGATTTTCTCCTGAGAACAGTACAAAATTATATAGATAGGTAATTAAAGCTGAGCCAGCCAGCCCTGCCAACCATAAACCAGCTTGATAGCTAAACTTCGCCAGCATTGCCGTATTTCGATTGATTCCTTTGGTTACCAGTAAAACCATAGTACCATCACTTAATTCTTTTCCTAAAGATTGGCCAAAGGTAATCATAAAAATAATTAACGTCATCTGACTGTGGTTACTGAAAAATTGGAGCCAGCTGTCATAAACAGTTGGCATAGGAACCTGAATCATCAAGCTTTCTCCAGTCCCTAGATTTTTAATAATTTCCGGTAGTAATTTAGCTGTAGCTGGCGCCGCCAATCCGAATAAAAGAAATAAAATGCTGATAATAAAAAATCGATACGTTCGAAAGGCCTCCACAGCTTCTTTTTTAATTAAAATTAAGTAAGTCATTCTTTTGTCACCTCCATAAATATTGATTCTAAAGACGGTGTTACTTGCTGAAACGTTTTAGGAAGAATCGACTGTGCTGTTAGATACTGAAGAAATTGTTGCCCATCCAGCTGAATATCCTTTATCTCAATCGTAAGTTCGTTATCTTGCTGCCTAATTTCGAAGTCGTTAGAAAATTTATGCATAAAATTCAGCGCTTCGTTTTCTTTGGCAAACGCAATAGTCAGCTGTTTTGTGTGGTAGGATTTTTTTATTTCATCCATGCTTCCAGAACAGCGGATTTTTCCCTTGTGAAGAATCGCTACATAGTCACTAATTTTTTCAACATCTTCCAGAATATGGCTGGAAAACAAAATAGTCGTTTCTTTTTTCAGCGACAACATCAGCTCCAATACTTCTTTTCTTCCTAACGGGTCCAACGCTGAAGTCGGTTCATCACAAATAATTAACCTGGGACGGTTCAGCAAAGCCTGAGCCAAGCCTAATCGCTGCTTCATACCACGGGAAAAATGGCCAATTCGGCGATTGCCGCTATGCAAATTCACTAACTGGAGCAGCTCCTCTACTCGATTAGATAATTCAGTCTTGCTGATACCTGTCAATTCTCCAACTAAAAATAAATATTCCTTTGCCGAATAATAAGAATAAAATGCCGGAACATCAGGCAGGTAGCCAATCGCCTCATTTGTAGCAGAGTCGTTGTAAGAAACTTTATTTCCATAAACAAGTATTTCTCCTTTTGTCGCAGGAAGTAAGCCTAGAATGATATTCATTGTAGTGGTCTTCCCAGCGCCATTTTCTCCAACGAAGCCATAAATGGCATGCTCCGGTACAGTGATGCTAACGTCTTCAAGTACTTTTGTTTGCCCAAATGACTTTTGAATTCCTTTTACTTCCAATACATTCATAGTTCCTCTTCCCTTCCAAACAGAAAATAGATGATTGGTCCAATGACCTGAAAGAATAACACAATCAGACACCAGATCCAGACGCTCACAAATCGAACACGCTTATGTTTTAAAATGTGAACCAGTGCAACAAGCGACAAGGTTAGCGACACTGCTAAATAGGGAATTAAATACGGTAGATACTCTATAAGTTCATTCAATTTTTACACCTTCTTTTATATCATTTGTATTATATATAATAATACAAATGATATAAAATAGCAACACAAATAAGACTGCACAAATTTAAAATCAAATGCCGCAGTCTCTCACCAATTAAATGTTCAGTTCAGATCCAGCACTACTATTAGGGATCTAATCTAGGGTTTGAAAGTGCTCCGTTCTCTCAACTATTACCGTTTAGCAATACTCACTTCAAAAATCGAACCCTCTCTACGATAGCCTTTTCCTTCGTAAAAATCATCCACATCCGACATAACATACACTGTTTGCTCCGGGTATTCCAGACAAGGCTGCTCCATCAGCCGCTGTGCAATTCCTTGCCCTCTGAATTGCTTATCTACTAATAAATCATAAATATATACACCAAAAATTCCATCTATCCGGCAACGGCAAAAGCCCACAGTCTTACCATCAACTGTTGCTAAATATGTTTTTGATTCCTTCACAGCGGTTTGGTATGCCGCTTGCCTTGTTTCACTTGTGTAGTCGTTCCATTCCGATCCTTCATTAATCATCAACTGAAGCAGGTCCGGCCAATTTGTTTCTTGATAATACTGAATCTGTATTTCCATTCTCTTTTCTCCTAACTAATTAGTTGTTTTGTTAGTATTTCTGTAGCCAATCCATCCATTACCCCTTTAAAAGTTGAATGAAAACCATTTTGGATCAATATTTTTTTAGAAGCAGTATTTTCCGGGTCAATGATTGCAGTTATTTCTTTTAATTGAGCAGCAACAGCCATTTCTACTAATTTTTCCGCGGCTGCACGCCCATACCCCTGCCGCCAATAGTCAGGAAGCAGCATATAGCCGATTTCAGCTTTGCCTGCCTGCTGCTCATCCGGTGTAATATGGGCTAAGCCAATATACGTATTTGTCTGTTCACTATAAATCTTAAATGAGCCAAATTTATCCACTTGCTGGTTTCTTCTCAACAGCTTTTCAAATTTTTCTTTTGCTTCAGTCCCTGGTATTGCACGCTCAGTAATCTGAGCCATTACCCGAATATCAGAAACCAGCTGATAGTACTTTGAAAAGTCCGAGGCTGTAAATTTCTCTAACCTTATCATAGTCTTTTTCCTTTCCTACTTACTCTGAATCAAGTATACCCTGAGCAACTTCTGCTTTCAATCTCCCTCCGGTCTGCTATAATAAAGATTTGTAGAAGGAGGCTGTTATGGAAAAGCACTTATACCTTATTATTAATGAACATGCCGGCAGCGGAAATGGAAAAAAAGCGGCTGCCAAACTAAAAAAACAACTACAGCTATTAAATGTACAGCATACAATATTTTATACTAAATACGCCGGACATGAGAAGGAGCTTGTTCAACAGCTGGCTGAGAAAACACTCATTCCATGGACCGACGATTTTGCTGGGGAACTCTTTCCCCTGGTCGTCCTTATGGGCGGTGACGGCACGCTGCATAGTGCGGCAAATGCTCTTTCCCGCATTAATCCCGAAATTCCGCTAGCTTATCTGCCCTGTGGTTCAGGAAATGATTTTGCCAGAGGCACAGGAATTGATCGTCAAATTGAAAAGGCCCTGTCCCAAATTCTGCGGGCGGATGAGCCTCAGAAAATTCAAGTAATCGCCTACAAGGATGATGTTCAGGCAGAACAAGGAATCGCAGTTAACAATATTGGCATCGGACTGGATGCAGCGATTGTTCAGGCAGCGAATACTTCTAAAGCAAAACAGGCACTGAACAAATTCAATATGGGTTCTTTATCCTATCTGTTTGCTATTTTAAGAGTATTATTCACTCAAAAAGGATTTCCAATTCTAGTTGACATTAATGGCAAAGGTGTGGAATTTAGCAAGGCATTTTTATGCACCATCACGAATCATCCCTATTTTGGCGGCGGTGTTGCTATCGCTCCGCAAGCTGACCCTAGAAAACCAGTTCTTGATTTAGTTTTAGTAGAACGTGTTAATATTTTCAAAATCTTTTGGCTGATTTTCTTACTTACACGCAAAAAACATATGGAATCCAAGTATTTTCATCATTATCAATCAAGTAAATTTAGAATTGTTTCGACTATTCCCGAATACGTCCATGCAGATGGTGAAATATTAGGCCAACGGAATCTTGATATCACCTACACTCTTGATCAACGGTTGTTTTGGTTTACAAATGATTAATTATTACAACTAAGGCATTTTCTATAGTAAAGCTTACTGGAGCGGATTTTCCCGCTCTTTTTTGTGTTCTTCAAGTAGGGCTCTATCAAGCCGTTACGGCCCTTCATCTTCTTATCAAAGGATTTCATCTTTTCATTTCAGCTAATAGGCGTTTGGAACAAACAGCAGCTGCAATACTTACAGCTTTTCCATTGCTTTTTTATTCTATTAAATCATCATAACAAGGCTCATATTCATTCCTCTTTTTAGCGGCTTTCTTTATGCAAAATCATTTTCAATGTATCTCTGCAAATTGCTTCGTACCTTTTCATCAAATACAGCAATCGCTGTTTTATCTCCTCTAGGTGCATTTGGCCACTCATCAACTTTTGCTCCCAAGTACTCCTTCGGTGCTCCTGCGTATCGAGCCACTAGATGGATATGGAAATGATTGACTCCTTCTCCCATGATAAACGAATAGACATGCTCTATTTCAGGCAAGCTAGTCAATGCCTGAGCCAGCCTCTTCATCATAATGCCTAGTGCCGCCATTTCCTCGTCTGTCGCATCATACATCCCGCGAAAATGCCGTTTTGGTTCTATAAAATAATAGCCTAAATATACGGTGTCTCCTTCTCTCCACGCCTGACGATGGCTTACATAAAGCATATCATTTTGATAAACAGGAGCAGCAGCAACCTTATGCTTCTCACAAATTAGACATTCACTTACCAATATATTCATCCCTCTCTACTTATATTTATATCTACTTAATGCAACAGAAAAAAACAAGCTTCTTTTTACTATTTTAAGTATAACAAAAGCGGGTGTAGCTATGTCTCAACTTTCACCGTTTATTTATAAAAAAAGAGCGGGATTTAAATTCCCACTCTTGTCTTTTAATCACCTGATCTTCTTATTATAAAATAGCTGTTCGTATTGCTGACCTCAAAAAAGCGGTTTGCATAGATAATCGTAAACTCAGTTCTCCCGAAGATAAGCTAACACACTCAAAATAAGAAAAAGCTTTTTCAAATGTGCTTTCTTTTCTCAAAGCTCAACATTAGTCAAATTTTCACATAAAATCTTCTGGTTTAAGGTCGTCCATTCCAATCATCGGATCAATAGTCTGCTCAGCGGCCTTCTGCGGTGTCAACAGCCAGTCCATTTCTGTTTCTATCTGCTGCTCCACCATTTCTGAATCCACTTCAAATAATGACATTTCTGCTGCTGTATTTTGCTGATTCTTTTTTCTATCTATAACAGCAGACGACTGATAAGCTGATGGTGCTTCTTCAATAACAGGTGTCTTTTCTTTCTTTTCATTAACTACTTCCGGAAGCTCTGTTCCAGCGAAAGGCGAGTCTTTCAGCCGCCCCTCTTCATATGCTTCAAGCTGAGCTCTGATTGAAATTGTCATATTACCAGCTTCACTAATCCGGTTGCTCAACAATGTTTTTCGACTTGCAGATTCCCGGCTGACACATTCCTGAAATGCACTGGTTTCTCCTAATAAAATCAGCAAATCCTTACTTCTTGTTACTGCTGTATAGAGCAAATTTCTCTGAAGCATACGATAGTACTGCTTGACAATCGGCAAAATAACCATTTTAAACTCACTACCCTGTGCTTTATGAATAGAACAGCAGTAAGACAAGGTAATCTTATTCCACTCATTCCGCTTATAGCTGACCTCTGTTGCATCAAACTGCAGAACCAGCTCGTCTACTTTATCCTCGGACTCTTTCGCTGTAATGATGCCGACAACTTCACCCATATCACCGTTATAGACATTTAACTCAGGCGTATTCACCAGCTGAAGCACCTTATCGCCAATTCGATAAACCGTATCATTCCAGGCTACTTCCTTCTTTGTACCATCATTGGGATTAAAGATCTCCTGCATCATCTTATTCAAAGCATCAATCCCCGCCGGTCCCCGATACATAGGAGCCAGCAACTGAATATCCTGAGCCGTAAAGCCTTTGAGCTTAGCCTTGGTTACGATTTGCCGTACGTAGGTTTCAATATGGTAGGCATCACTTGGAAAGAACGAACGGTCTTTTTGATTTTGAGTAAAGTCTGCTGGAAGGCGTCCCTGTCTAATTTCATGAGCTAGAGGCACAATGCTTGAGCCATCCCCTTGACGGTAAATCTCCGTTAGTTCTACACTAGGCAGTTCTTCAATCTGTAGTAAATCATGAAGTACCTGTCCGGGACCAACCGAAGGCAGCTGATCTTTATCCCCTACCAAAATCACCTGCATATTAGTCGGAATTGCCTTAAACAAGGTATTAGCCAGCCAGGTATCAACCATTGACAGCTCATCAACAATCAGTAAGCCGCCCTCCAGCTCTTTTGCACTGGCAGAAGGATTCTTTTCTCTTCCTGTCAAGCCCAGCAGACGATGGATGGTGCTGGCGTTCAGTCCCGTAGTTTCATTCATCCGCTTTGCTGCCCGCCCTGTTGGTGCTGCCAGATGAATTGGAAACATGTTCTGAGTATAATCTTTGATATCCAAAGATAAACCATTCAACTCAGCAAACAAGGAAACAATCCCATTAATAACAGTTGTTTTCCCTGTACCTGGTCCTCCAGTTAAAATAAACAGCGGCGATTTTATAGCAGCTTCAATTGCTCTCTGCTGCGACTCTCCGTAGACAATCCCCAACTGTTTTTCAACAATTCGGATGGTCTTTTCAATTTCCTCTTGGTCATAGGAGATTTCTTTTTTTCTTGCCAATAGCCGCTGAATCGAACTGCCAATCCCCCATTCAGCAAAATAGAGACTGTTTTCAAACAGCTTTGTGCCTTCCTGCTGAATTTTTCCTTCTTCAACAAGATGAATGATTTGTGTCGCTGCCTGATCCATCGAAATTTCAACAGGCCGACTGGCTTCCAGTATTTGGATAGTATTCTTCAGCAGTTCCTCAGCCTCCACATAGGTGTCGCCGGTTCGTACAGAATGCTGAAAGACTTCATGGGTAACAGCAGCTCGAATCCGTTGGTCAGAATCCGCCCGTATCCCCAGCTGCTCAGCTATTGTATCTGCCCGCTTGAAGCCGATTCCTTCGATATCTTCAACTAGTTGATAAGGGTTTTCCTGAATAATAGTTAACGTCTCTTCTTTATATGTCTGATATATCGTAAAAGACAGCTGGCTCCCAAACCCATAGCGGCTCAAGCCAATAATGACTTGCTCCATACCATGATTCTGACGAATCGTATCAAGTATCTGAGCCCGTTTCTTCTCATTTAGCTGCGGAACCTGTTCTAGAAGCTCTGGTTTTTCAATGATTCGGTCAATAGCCTCATCTCCCAATAGCTCAACGATTTTCTCAGCAGTCTTTTTCCCAATACCTGGGAACTTATCACTTGAAAGATAAGCAATGACTCCGTTTGTTGAGGTTGGACGTTCCTGCCGGTAGCTTTCCGACTGAAACTGTCGGCCATAGCGGGGATGATCTACAAAATCACCAAAAAAACGATAGGGCTCTTCCTCCTGAATGTCTCCAAAGCTGCCGGTTACGACAATTTCTTTTTCCAAATAATCTGTATTCGTATCGGTTACCGTCACCAGCATCACCTTGTAAAAATTGCTGGGATTTTGAAAAAAGATTGCCTCAACTTTTCCGACTATGAATTTCGCTTCTTCCTCCTGCATCAACATTCTATTCACCGCCTTTCTACCGTTGATTTCTTACTACTGAAGGAAAGAATCATCGTTCCAAAGCAGCAGTTCATAGGGAAATCCATTTTCAGGTTCCTGAGTTTTCAAAATAGTCAAGCTGTTGTTCATCAGCCCGCCCATACTCCGAAGCTCTTTCTTTTCTTTGCCGGACAAATGCTGAACACTAGCGGTCATTGATGCACCATGCCCCACAAACAGATAGGGGCCTTCTCCATTACTTACTGCTTCTCTTACTACCTTGGAAATACGTTCTATCGCTGCTTCAATCCGCTCTCCTTCAAAGATTTCCGGTTCATATTTATCAAGATGATATCTCATGTTGTCCAGCTGTTCACCATAAATTTTCCGCATTTCGGCAATCGACTGTCCTTCAAGCTTCCCTAATCCCAGCTCCTTTAAATCGTCTGTATACACTATTTCTACAGGCTTAATCAGCTCGGCATTGATTCCTTCAGCTGTGGTACGGGCACGCAGGGAAGTGCTTGAATAAATCTTTTCAAAAGGCACCTCTCTAATCTGTTCTCCCAATTTTTTTATTTCATCATAACTTGATGGAAGCAAGGGCGAATCGCCTGTCATCCCTTGAAAGCGTAATTCTTTATTCCATTCTGTTTTTCCATGTCTAGTAAAGTACAGCTTCATACCTTAAATACCTCCATCAATGAACATTATCGATTTTCAATCCTTTTCAGTTTATCATTTTCAATGAAAAATTTCTATGTTTCCCGACCATTCACCACGACAAAAGCATGAAAATAACTCTCTTGATTATAGATACTTAGTCAAGGGTCAAACAGAAATCCGGAGACCACACTAATGAATTGAGACAGCTAGCCGGAAGCGACTCGGCTAAAATCGTGCCGATTCCATTCCTAAATAGCGTCAAACTCGCTGTATTTCTTATGCTAACAGCAAGTAATTCCCTATTTGCTTCTACAGCTGCTTCAATTCTTTACTGGCTCCTTCCTATTGGAGAAAACACTGGACTCGATAAAGATAAATCATTCCTATAACTCGACAAATGGTGTCTTTTGAAGGAGCATCATTTTCCAGAGCAATGAAGTGTTTCAAAATCGTTTTATTATGCAAAGTGAAAAAATGACTTTCTTCCCATTCGTTACAATTTGCCCAGTGGTCGAAAAAAACAAACATCACACTAGCTGATAATGAATGAACCACCTTGTGTGTTTGACGAGAATCGGTGACTTGAGATAGGGACCTTCATGAAAAAGTGCCCTTCTACATTGGATTGATAGTTTCAGCCTAGTTCATTACTACCAACAGGAAAAGAAAGTCTTTCATATTTTTTCACTTTCTTTTTTCTTCGTGCTTTTATCCTAGCTATTTTCCCTTTCCACTAACTTTTAGCTAAAATACCTCCAAATAAGCGGCTTCCTATTTATTACTTCCTTTTATATAATACTTAATAAAAGGAGGTAAACCATGATTCACTTTAAAAATCTTGAGCTCAAAGAAAATGAAGATAAGCTGATTCGCTTTCTGGAAGAACATCAGCTGGAAAATACTGGTATAGCTCAAAAGAAATCAAGCAATTTTTCTAAGGGTCTTTTTGATGATGACCGCTATATTGGAGGCATTACTGCCAGCAATTGGATGAATACTACCCATATCTCCCTCCTCGCTGTGGATAAAAATTACCGTAAGAGCGGTTTGGGTACGATGCTGTTAAAAGAGGGCGAAGCTTTTGCTCAGAGCCAGAACACAGAGATTATTACTATCCATACACAGGATTATCAGGCAAAAACATTTTATGAAATGCACGGCTATTCAGTTTTTGGTCAACTAACTGATTCTCCCTTTCACGGGACAACAAAATACTATCTTGAAAAAAGACTGCCTATTGAATAATACTAGCTCAATGCGTACGATGATTTGAAAAACGACGAATTTCCAAAGATACTGGAAACTCGTCGTTTTTTTATGGATTTTAATTTTCAATACAAATAGCTGATATCACTGGCAACGGTCGGATAAAGCATGATTAGCTGGTTGATGTTTTCTTTAGGCAGCTTTTGATTAATAACTAAAGTAAGTAAATTAATTAGCTCATCTGCTTCATTACTCAATACGGACGCTCCCGCTAATAAACCTGTTTGCTTATCTACAACAACTTTTGCCATAGCCAAAGGCTCTTTTCTGTATTTATAAGTGAACCATTGGGAAACATCTAAGTCCTGCACCTCATAGTGCTCAGTTTCATCTGGTGTAACTTCGGTCTTTCCAACCTGGGCCAGCTTTGGTGAAGCAAATAAAATAGTTGGAATCTCAGGATAGCTGATTTCTTCATCTATCTTTCCACTCAGCAGTTTAGCCAAATAGCCGCCCTCAAAACTGGATACTGGAGTCAGCTTCGGTTTTTTCTTGGCCAAACAATCTCCCAGACTATAAATGTTCTTCACACTAGTGCGCAGCCGGCTGTCAACCTCAATCCCTCTTGCAGAATAATTAATTCCTATTCCCTCGAGATTCATTCCTTCTACATTTGCGATTCTCCCCGTACTGCAGAAAATACGATTGACCTCCAGCATATCACCAGAAGCAAGCGTGGCTTTAAGAAGATCATCGGTCTTTTCGATTTTTTCAACCTCTTCATCAAAATGAAAAATAATTCCTTTGGACTTCATGAGCTGAATCAATGCATTTACTTGTTCTTGTTCAAATCCTTTCAGCGGCTTTTGATTATGGTGAATGATATGTACTTCACTGCCGCTGCTGTGAGCAATATTTGCTAATTCAAAAGCAATATATCCGCCGCCAATAAATGCCATTTTTTCAGGAAGTGAAGGCAGTTCCAAAAATTCAGTACTGGTTTCTAAATGCTCTTTTCCAGGAATATCAAGCAAAGCTGAATGCTGACCAGTCGCTAAAATAAATGTATCCGCTGTGTAGCTTTTTTCAGAAACTATAATTGTATGCTCATTTTCAAATACAGCAGTTCCTTCAATAACGGTAATTCCAGCGCTTTCCAAACCACCTTTCTGTTCCTTAGGCACAGCATCTGTAAAGTCTTTTTTAAAGGCCATCAGCTCCTCCCAATTTACAGCAGGTTTTCCAGCATAGCCTGCACCCTTTAGCTGTGCAACAGCTTCTCCGGCAGCAACGCCATGATACAGAATCTTTTTAGGATCACAGCCTCTATTTGGACAGGTTCCTCCCCATTTGTCAGCTTCTACTACAGCAATTTTTTTCCCTGCCGCTGCCAAATCGTAGGCTGCTGCCATTCCTCCCGGACCACTGCCGATGATGATTACATCAAATTGATTTTCCATAAGTTATTTCCTCCTTAACAAGCCTGTTATCTTTATTATATAGCAGGAAAAAAGGGGTTACGAATATAACGATTCTCTCTCTGAGGTAATCCTGTATCTATTGTATAGATAATTTTCTCCTTATCCTATAGCTGCGAATCTCTGCTTCTATTCCTTATAGAATTATGCTACAGTATTGGTAATGCAAAAAAGCTGATTAGTATGGGAGATACTAATCAGCCGGCTTGCCTCATTTACATGAAGCCATATGATGAAAAAATTATATCATAGAAATGAGGAGAAAAAAATGAAAAAATCATTAGGTAGGTTGGGGAAAGTGGTTTTGGGGATTGCTTTGGTGGTTATCCTTCTGGTTAGTTATTCCAGCTGTGAAGCTAGTAAATCTGAGAAGCAAAAAGAAAAAAGGGCAGATGAACTTCTAGCAGGTAAAGTCGAAGTGCCTAATACGTACTTTGATACAAAAGAAGAGGTAGAAGCAAAATTTGATGCTGCTGGATTAAAGGTCAAATTTGTTGTTTCGAATTTTGACCACAAAGCAACAACAAACAAGCGTTATCTTCGTAAGGATGAATGTGATGATATTTCAAGCGATCAGCCTGCAGTAACGTATTATGGTACAAAAGAAGTTGGTGATCGTCATGGTTTTTACGCCGACAAAGGAGCAACAGTTATTGTTGGCTATTCCGACCATGATTTTGACGGAACTGGTGGAAAAAACAATTCTAAAGCTAGTTCTTCTAGTTCATCCAGCTCTTCTAGTTCCAGCAGTTCTAGTTCCAGCAGTTCTAGCAGCTCAAGTTCAAAAACAAAAGAATCCAGTTCTTCTAGCACAACGCCTTCCAGTACCAAACAGAAAAGCTCTGGTTCAACGAAGAGTATCGAAGATGTAGAAGCAGCAATCAAAAAAGTTGATGAAAAGTATGATGAAATGATTGAAAAAGCTCAGGGATATGTAGACAATCCTAGTACTTATACTGATTCTACTAGCCTGACTTTTGCCGCTGACTATATGGGATTGATGGCTGAGTATACTGAGCTAAGCGGTGTAATAAGCGATGCGGGCGACAACATGACTGCTTCTGCAGCATTAAAAATCTATACAGATATGCTGACAAAAAGCGTAGAATTAAGTAATCTGTACTCTCAGCTGCAAAAATAGCAGCTGTCAAACTGCTTTACTGAAAAAATAAAGCTACCCTAAAGGAATCCAGCAATGGAACGCTTTAGGGTAGCTTTTAATTTTAAATGATACTATTTTGTATTAGAATGTGTCTGAAAACTCTAGCGACGAATATTTTCGAGATTGTTATGGAACTCGTCGGCAGAAATACTCGCTTATGCACCACATTGCCAGTTCTGTTTGCCTAAAGACTTGCTAACAGAATGGTATGCGTACGAAAGTAAAAGTCATTTTTCAATCAATAGTATTAAAAATGACTACTCTGAAATGAGCTAGCTTGTGGTTTTGCTTGATTTCCACAAAAATCCCTGAAAAATTCGGATGTCACTCTATTTTTCAGACAGATCCTAGTAAAAATTTAAAAGAAAAACGCTAGGAGCTCTTTTCTAAGTGTTCAAGCACTATCAGAGAACGACTGACTGATGAATGAAATCTTTTCTAAAGCCACAGATCTTTCACTCTTTTTTTCTGAAAAAAGAACTTGAAACAAAAGCAGCCATTTTTCCTGCTTTTGTTTCAAGCTCTACAATTTTATTTACTTGTTTGTCCTGATAACACACCTTTAATCCAGCTTATCATTATCATAGTGATGCTGCAGCTCCAAGTTTGGAAAAGACTGCTGACGCAGAGCTTCATAAACGACTAAAGCTGCCGTATTAGAAAGGTTCAGAGAACGGACGTGTTCATCATTCATCGGAATTCTTAAACATTTGTCTGAATGCTCCCTCATAAACGTCTCTGGCAATCCAGTTGTTTCTTTACCAAACATAAAATAATGGTCTTGTCCGTCTGAGAAATTCTCGTCACTGTATATCTTATTAGCAAACTTAGTAATCAAATGCAGCGGCTGATCTCCTAAAAATGCAAGAAAATCTTCCAGACTTTTATGGTAGGTAATTGCTACGTCATGCCAGTAATCCAGCCCTGCTCTTTTAAGCTGCTTGTCGTCCGTTGAAAAACCTAACGGCTCGATGAGATGTAAGGGCGCATTAACCGCCGCACATGTCCGGGCAATGTTGCCTGTATTTGCAGGAATCTGAGGTTCAAATAAAACAATATGATTTGTCATTTTATTATTCCTTTCCTTCACTAAAAAACTTATTTAGAACAACAAAAAAACGTACCGTCTCGGTGTTAATCACTGCGAGCCACTACGTTAGTGAAGATTCTTTTCACTAACTTTTATCAGAACAGGAACCTGATAAAAACCAATGAAAAAACAACTTGTATGTAATATAACACCAATATCAGAGCTTTGCAATAGTTTTTTGTGAAATTCTTTTTTGTAAGCGTTATCTTATCTCTCCTATTAACATGCGCAGGTCAACCGTTATTTTTTCAAGAGGATTTTCTTGAAGCTGCGCTTTTCTTTCCGTTGTAGCCTGCCATTCCAATGGCGACATTTCCAGTAAGTCTAAGCGACGTTCTTGTGGGACATCAAAAATGGTAGTAATCCGCTGATTCTCAATGAGCTTCATAGATTGCGAGAACTTTTCAACTACCTTCAGATTGGAATAATGTTGTTTTTCCAAATCTTCCGGGAAAAACCCGGCTCTCAATTCCTTTAAATATCCCTCTTCCGGAATTATCTTAATCACACGTCCTTTTGGTGTCAGCACCCGTTGGAACTCTCCGTAGTGAGAAGGAGAAAAAATATTCAAAATACAGTCTACAGACTGATCTGCAAAGGGCAGGTTGGTTAAATCTGCGGCACACCAAAACGCATCTATTGGCTGATTACTGGCTAAATAGACCCCTTCTTTAGAAATATCAAAACCAATTTTAGTTCCTTCCATCCCCAGAAATGCTAACTCAGAAAGAAAACTACCTTCGCCGCAGCCCACGTCCAAAATCACTTTGCCTTCAGCTGTTTGAGGCAAGACTGCTGCCAGCATATTTTTATACATACCGCTTTTAATCATCGCCTGACGGTGACTAAACATTTTCTGATTATATTCGGTTTGAGTATGCGTTTTTAAAAAGTACAGTGTCCCTTTTTTTGAAAGCTCAAACTGATGATTTTTTCTACAAGTCAATGTGTAGTCATTTACATCCGTTGCTTCATGGCACAACGGACAGCGGAACAGCGAACTATTCGCCTCCAGAAATTCTCTAGCCTTATCTCTTTTCTTAAGCATAACCGGCTCCTTCTCTTCAACTAGTTTCATCTGCTCTATCTTACAATGGAAGAGTTCCTTTGGCAACACTTGAAAATATGTTACAATGCCTATGAAGAAATTAAAGGAGTGGTACCTGTGATTAAAGAATTTTGTGCAGAAAATTTTACGGATATTCCCGCAGCTGTGAGAAATGGTGCTGGACGAATTGAATTATGTGATAATCTGGCGGTAGGCGGAACTACACCTAGCACAGGAGTTATTGAAGAAGCTGTTCATTTTGCAGAAGAACATCCTGTTTCCATCATGACCATGATTCGTCCCCGTGGTGGTGATTTTGTCTACAATGATATAGAACTAAAAATTATGCATACAGATTTAATTGAAGCAAAAAAAATCGGAACTGATGGCGTGGTTTTTGGTTGCCTTACTGATGATAACTGGCTGGATGAGGAAGCTCTTGATCTTCTGATAGAAACTTCAGAAGGACTGCAGATTACTTTCCATATGGCTTTTGACCAGCTTTCAAAAGAAAATCAGTTCAAAGCAATTGATTGGCTGGCTGAGCGAAATGTTCAGCGCATTTTAACTCATGGCGGTCCAGCGGGTACCCCAATCACCAAAAATCTTGCTCATCTTAAAGAACTCATTGATTATGCAGACGGCCGTATTATCATTTTGCCGGGCGGCGGAATTACTGCCGCTAATGTTGATGAAATAGTCAGCGCTTTGGCTATTAGCGAAGCACATGGCACAAAAATCGTTTCACTTAACTAAAAAACACAGGATCAGTTCGAGAGCGGACTGATTCTGTGTTTTTTAAATAGTGACATACTATTTTTGCCAGCGAAATTTTAAGTACTTAAATATAAATAGAAAGAACGTTGCCAATCCCTCCGCAGGCAAACGTGAAATTGACAGCTGAACTTCGTGAATCTCGACAGCACATATTCCGTCCATTACTTGGGTAAAACAACACTTAGTTATCCAGCTATGGAGCGAAATACCTCTTATGCAAAAAAGAACCTGAAAAAAAACCAGTCATTTCCTGCTTCTTGTTTCAAGTTCTAAGATTTCATTCAGTTTTTCTCCTGCCAACACAATTGGACATAGAAGTTTTTAAATAAAGTATGCCATAAAAATACTGGCAATATTAAAATAAATCAAGACGCTTGTTAAATCACTCAATGTTGTAATGAACGGTCCGCTGGCGACTGCCGGATCAAAGCCCAGCTTATCCATCAGCATTGGAATTAAGCTTCCAGCCAGATTTGCGACTGTAATTGCACAAAGCATCGCCATTCCAATGACAAACCCTAAGGGAAAATTCTGCTTCCAAATACCCACGACAATCATTATTGTCAGACCAGTAATTGCGCCAGTAACAAGACCAGTCAATACTTCACTGATGATCAAGCGGTTAAAATTGCTGTCCTTATCATCTGCTACTGCTAGCCGGCGTACTGCTACTGCCAGCGATTGTGTTCCCGCATTACCAGCAGTACCAGTAATGAGCGAGATAAAAACAGCTAGGATACTTGCTTCACTAACTAAAGCTTCGTAATGGCTGATTAAAGTCGCTGTAGACATTCCCAGAAACAGCAGGGTAATTAGCCATGGCAGTCTTTTGGAAGCCGCTTTGAGGGGATTTTCACTAACCTCTTCCACGTCAACCCCAGCCAGTCCGGAGTAATCACTGGCTGCTTCATCATCAATAACATCAATAATATCATCTACAGTAACAATCCCCAGCAAATGCTCATCATAATCAATAACCGGCAGCGCCAGAAAGTCGTAATCCCGAATCGTTTGAGCAACATCCTCCTGGTCATCTCCCACGTGAACAGAAATAACACGTTCGCTTAGAATTTCACTGATCAGTGTATCATCATCATTCACGATCAAATCACGAAGAGAGATAACCCCCACCAGATGGTTTTCCTGATCCACAACATACACGTAGTAAATAGTTTCTGCTACATCCGCCTGATTTTTCAACACATACATCGCAGAGCGGACCGTTTGATTAGCAACAATCGACACGTATTCTGTCGTCATGATGGAGCCGGCAGTATCGTCTTCATAGTGCAGCAGCTCTTTAATCTCGCTAGCGTCTTCTGTACTCATCAAGCTAAGGTATTTCGCCATTTCACTTTTATCCAGCATATTCAGCAAGTCTACTGCGTTATCTGTGTACATCTCAGACAGCATTTCCGCTGCGTAACTTGGGCGCATTTCCGAGATGTAGTCTTTCATATCTTCATTATCTTCTTCAATAACATCAAACATATCCGCCAGCTCTTTAGGCGATAGATAGTTATATATCTGCTCCCGCTGCTGCGCTTCCAGAGATTGGTAAAATTGACCCTGTTCATAAATATGGAGCGTTAAGAAGGCTTCCCGGAATTCATTCATCTGGTCATTTCTCAAGTAATCCAGCAAACTTTCAAACTGCTCTTCAATTTCCTGTCCTTCATTCACTTTTCCCAACCTCCTTCTTTCTTATTTTCTATCAATCAGCCGCTGCATATCTTCTGCCAATGGGGAGTCAAAAAACAGCTCTTCATTGGTAAATGGATGCTTAAAACTTAAGTGACTGCAGTGCAGCGCCTGCCGCTCTATTCCTTTATCCAAGGCGCCATTGTAAAGCTCATCTCCCAGAAGCGAACATCCGATACTTTCAAAATGAACCCGTATCTGATGCGTTCTACCTGTATGAAGCTGGATTCTCACAAAGGCAATTCCCTGATTTTTATCAGACACTGCAGTCAGCCAGTATTCAGTTTCTGCATAGCGCCCATCTTCAGAAACTGTGCGTTTCAGCAAAGAGGTCCGCTCCCGGCTGATTGGCGCAATAATCTGACCATGGGCAGACAGCTTAGCAATATCGCCTGAAACCAGTGCATGATAGATTTTCGTTACCTTTTTCTGCCGCAGCTGCTGGTCCAGCATCGCATGAGCAAATCCATGTTTGGCAAACAGCATAACTCCAGAAGTATCCCGATCCAGTCTTGTAACTACATGGATTACCTGATCCTTATAGCCCATCCGCTGATAATATCCCTTTACCCGGTTTGCCATTGTACCGTTGGGATGATACTGAGCTGGAATAGTCGCAATTCCTGCCGGCTTATCAACCACTAAAAAATGTTCATCCTCATACAAAATAACGATTGGCTCATCCGACGGAAGCATCGTCTCATGCTCGCCTTCATCTGGAACAACAATCGTTAGCTGTTCTCCCATAGAAAGCTGATAAAGGACGTTCTCCACCTTGCCGTTCACTTTAATTGAACCGCCTTGAAACTTTATCTTTGCCAACAAGCCCTTTGAAACGCCCTGCTCTTTCAAATATGACTTTATCTGCTGGGAAGATTCTTTATTATATACCCATTGAAATTCCATTGCTTACTTAATCCTCACTAATAAATGCATCCTTCACTCTATACCAAAAATGCATATGCTTATACGATGCAAAGTGTATCCGCTCATCCGCAATCCTGTAATGGATGGTGTCCACATTTTCCTGATAAATGTTCAGCTGATCTACTGTAATCAGATAATCACTGCTTTCCTGCAAATCAATAGAAACCCATTCGCTGTTTGCAATCACCATAGGCGAGCCTAGAGTACGGAAAACACGATTATTCAGAGAAGCTATTTCTGCCAGCTGAAAAGCATTAATACTCGGATGAATGACTGCTCCGCCTACGCTTTTATTGTATGCTGTCGAACCTGTCGGGGTTGAAACAGATAGTCCATCCCCTCTAAACCGTTCAAATAATTCATCTTTAATATAAACATCGGCAACCATCGTCCGGTTGGAACGCTTGATTGTTGATTCATTCAATGCCAAAAAATGCTTGTCAGGTTTATCATCACAAAAGGTAATCCGCACATCCAACAACGGATAACTAACACTTTTTTCCTGTTCTCTCAGCAGACTTTCAACAAGCTCTTCCAGCTCATAGTCGCGCCAATCTGTATAAAACCCCAGATGTCCCGTATGAACACCCAAGAATTTCACATCATTCAACATGTGGCTAAAACGATGGAACGCAGAAAGAAGTGTCCCGTCTCCCCCGATTGAAATAATCAATTCAGGATCGCTGTCGGACACTTCAATTTCTTTCCGCTCCAAAAGCAAACGCAGCTGCTTCGCTACACTTCTTGATTTTTCTTCAATATTATGGACGATCGCTACCTTCATGGCTCTCCCCCTGCATTATTTCTGAGTGTCTTTTTTCTTGTAGTACTCATTTGTTGCCTTTTTTCTGCCGTGTGAAAACAGATGCTGTGCCTCTTGAATTTCTTCACGGATACTGGACATTTCCTCATCCAGCTGATACGCAGCTTCGGCGGCCCGCTGCAGCCGGTCATTCAGCTCTTCTGGAAAAACACCTTGATACTTATAATTTAGAGAGTGTTCAATCGTCGCCCAGAAATTCATTGCCAATGTACGAATCTGAATCTCAGCCAGTATCTTCTTTTCTCCGGTAATAAGCTGAACCGGATAAGCAATAACTAGGTGATAAGAACGATAACCGCTCTCTTTTTTATTAGTGATATAGTCTCTTTCCTGGACAATCTCAAAATCTCTGCGATTCCTTATAATATCCACTACTTGATAAATATCTTCAACGAACTGACACATAATTCTCAGTCCCGCAATATCCTGCATTTCTTCACCCAGCCGGTCCAGCGAAATCTTTCTTAAAGCTGCTTTAGTAAGAATACTGTCCACAGGCTTTACCCGGCCTGTTACAAACTCGATGGGGGTATGTCTGTTGCTTTCATTAAACTGTTTGCGGATTCCCCGCAGCTTGACTTTCATCTCTCCAACAGCTTGTTCATATGGCGCAAGAAAAAGTTCCCAATCTTTCTCCATATTTTTCCCTCAATTTCCTTGAATTTGATCCACTGCTTATTTTACCATAGTCCGATGAAAAATTGGATTTTTTATTCTGTTATTCGCCTTTTATAAAAAAAAAGGTCCAGACCATCACTTTTCTTGACGAAACCATGTAACATGTGTGAAAATTAGGTATAAAAGAAGGTGAGTTTCGGTTGAGTGAAAACTTAGAAATTGAATATAAGACCATGCTCTCAGAAAGGGACTTTATTCGAATCACTGACTATTTTCAATTAAAAGAAGAGGATTTTTTCTTACAAGTAAATACTTATTTCGATACATCTGCATTTCATCTAAAGCAAATGAATATCGGCTTAAGAATTCGAACCTTGCCTGATGCTGCTGAGATTACTCTAAAGGTTCCCGCTAAAGACGGATTGCTGGAAATCACTGATCCCATCACACCTGAACAGGCAGAAGAAATAATCCGTTCTCGGATTTTTCCAAAAAATAGTGAAGTTTCTCAAAAACTGCAGGATCTTACAATCAATACTCCATTACATGTGATTGGTCAACTTAAAACCAAGAGAGCACAAAAAAATCTTCCCCAAGGTTTATTAGCTCTTGATGAAAGTTGGTATAACCAAAATCACGATTATGAACTGGAATTAGAAGTTGCAGATGCTTTCACTGGAAAGAAAGCATTTTATAATCTGCTAAATACTTTGAATATCAAAGAAATCAGCGGATTGAATAAGATACAACGGATGTTGTTGTCTTCTCCTTCTTATTCCTCTGATACAGACTAATGAGCAGAATGCTTCAATTTCTTCTGTTTTTTTGGTAAAGTACAGAAATTGGTCGTAGTCGCGATATTGGCAAAGAATCGAATTGGAGGAAGTATGAATGATTGAAATATATTTGTTCGTAAATCCATTAGGGAGTATTTGCTTGGACATTGAGCGGGACATCTTATCGTTCGCTCAAGCAGAAAATAAAAAGATCCAATTACGTTTAATCCCCTTAGTAAATATGAAAACTATTGACGGTTTGCTAAGTTTGTACAATATTCCTTCCCGTGACATCAATAGAAGGAATCAGCTTTTTGAAGAGATTTATTCTGCTTCGCTTGATTTTAAAGCAGCTCAGCTGCAAGGAAAAAAGAAAGGACGTCACATCCTTTTGAATCTACAGGAAATAGTGGGAGAAGCGGGAACCGTTTATTCTCCTGATTTGGCTGAAAAGCTGATTGTTGACTCAGGCGGCGACTTGGAAATGTTCCGCTCTGACCGTCAATCGCCATTCGTGAAGGAATCCTTCCAGATTGATCAGCAAATTGCCAGAGAAATGGGTGTTTCTAAACATCCGTCGGCTGTTATCTATAATTATGCCTGTGATAGAGATTTCGGCGTACTCGTTGAAGACTATCTGTCTATTGATCATATTAAACAGCTGTGTGAGACTTCTGAAGAAAATTATATTCATTTTCACGATCCAGTCCAGATTGCAAAGGCTCATGAACAAAGCGTACCAAAGGGACATTTACACTTACTATAGAAAAACAGGAAACAGCCAGTATCTGCCTGCTTCCTGTTTTTTTGTACTTTCTATTATTTTACAGTAATCAAGTTCTCCCTCACCAAATAAAAGAACTTAAAACAAAAGCTAAAATTTTCTGCTTTTTGTTTCAAGTCCTATAATTTTATTCAATTTTCTTATCAGCCTGATTTGACAAAGACCTTTTAGTCTTTGTCAAATGTCTCTATCAAAGCTTCCAGCTCAGATAAGCGCGCCTCAAAAACTTTCATAGCATCTTCAATATACGCTGGTTTTGTCATATCTACGCCAGCTTTTTTCATTACTTCAATCGGATAGTCGCTGCTGCCGGACTTCAGATAGCTTAAATAATTTTCCAGCGCCTGCGGTTCTTCTTTAATAATTTTATCAGCCAGCGCAGAAGCTGCGGAGAAGCCTGTAGCATATTGATATACATAATAATTGTAATAAAAATGCGGAATTCTAGACCACTCCAAAGCAATTTCTTCATCTGGTACTACTTCAGGGCCATAGTACTTCGCATTCAATGCCGCATAGCTTTTATTCAGATGATCACTTGTTAATGGAATACCTTTTGCATCTTCTGTATGCAGGAAGTGCTCGAACTCTGCAAACTGAGTCTGACGGAAAATCGTTCCTTTGAAGCCGTCCAGATAATGATTTAAGACATAAGCCCGAACTTTAGGATCCGTTTCTGTTTCCAGCAAATATTCAGTCAAAATATTTTCATTGGTTGTTGATGCGATTTCTGCAAGAAAAATAGAGTAGTCCCCGTATACATAGGGCTGATTGTTTCTAGTAAAGTAGCTGTGGACGCTGTGCCCCATTTCATGAACCAAGGTGTACAGCTGATCAACACTATCATGCCAGTTTAACAGAATATATGGGTAGGTATCATACGCCCCTGATGAATAGGCACCGCTTCTTTTTCCTTGATTTTCCACAACATCAATCCAGCGCTGATCAAATGCTTGATTAACAATATTCAAGTATTCTTCACCCAGCGGAGCTAAAGCTGCCAGTGTTTTCTCTTTTGCTTCCTGATAAGTAAATTTGATTGGAGCATCACCCAAAATCGGTGTATACATATCATACATATGAAGCTCATCAAGCTGTAAAAGCTTTTTCCGCAGTCCTACATACCGGTGAAGCAGAGACAAATGATGGTCAACTACTTCTACTAACGTCTCATAAACGCTTTCAGGGATATGATTGCTGCTTAACGCTGCTGCTCTTGCTGAGCCGTACTTTCTAATTTTTGCTTTAAAATTATGTGCTTTCACATGAGAAGACAAGGTTGAAGCAAATGTATTATTAAACTGTTCATAAACACTGTATAGCCCTTTAAATGCTGCTTCCCGCACATTTCTAGAAGTGTTTTCCATCAACTGACCGTACATGCCGTGGCTCAATTGGATTTTTTCACCTTTATCATCTTCAATAACTGGGAATTTCAAATCAGCATTGTTTAAAACAGAGAATGTATTGCTTGAGGCGCTAAATATTTCTCCCGCTCCAGCCAGCAGCGACTCCTGTTCTTCGCTTAATACATGCGCCCGGCTATCTAAAATATTATCAACAAAATGCTTGTAGATGTTCAATTTAGGTTCCTCATCAAAATAAGCCCAAATCTCCTCATCTGACAAAGAAAGAACTTCAGGTTCAAACCAAGCAACGGCTTCCCCAACCTGAGAGTATAAAGATGCTGCTCTTGCATATAAAGCCTGATATTCCGAGTTAGTTGTATCTTGATCATTTTTCAAATGAGCGTATACATAAATCAACTCAATTTTCCGATACATCACCAATAAATATTCAATTGCTTCTAAAAACGCTGTACTGCCGTTTTTTAAGGTCCCTTTTTTTTGTTCTGCTTCCTTTATTTCCTTTGACAGCTGATCGTAGGCTTCTTCAAATGCTGTATTATCTTTAAATACCGCAGTCAAATCCCATGTCAGTTCTGTTGCTAGTTCGTCGCGTTTTGGTAATTGTTTTGCTTCACTCATAGCTTCTACTCCCTTCATACATACCATATAAATCCTTTAAAGCTTTCATTACCCATGAAATGATTCTCATCCTAAATATAGATAAAGGGCGAGTTATTATAAGCTCATTTCTTTAACAGAATTTATATATCTATAGTATCATATTTTCAATGGAGTGCTAGTAATAATAGCTTGTGGAAAATCTAAGCTCTTGAATGGATTAGATTGATTTAAAGAAGCAAATTGGTCGTCAGGCAGTTTGATAACGAACGTTTCTCCAGCACGGCGAGCTAAAATCCTGAATACTATCAGACTTTCTACCAGTTGATTGATTAGCCAGCAGGCTATACAGTCTGCAGAAATAGCGGGAAACGTATAAAGCAGCTTTTCCCGAATAATTAGCTGCTGACAAAACTGACTAATCACTTCAAACTGAATGCGTTCCCCCTGTTGTTCTTTCAAAAACTGCCAGAGTGAGCAGAGTAGATAAAAAGAAGAATGTGTATAAACAAAACGCTGACTGACCTCATAATAGAACCAGGGATGAAGCTGCAATAGATGTTGGTGATTTTTATAGCAGCATTCCTGAAAGCTTAGAACTTTCTTATCCTTTATTAGCAGCTTCTTAGCTAAGTAGCGGTAACTGTTTAAAAGCTCTGTTTTTAAATCGTAGCTTCTCGTGTGATGCAGCTTTAATTCATGCTGATTATGAAACAACTGATTCAATGGGATACTACAGAACGGCCAAACCTTCCTCCCATAGTATACCTGTCCCTTCAGATTTTCTTCTAAATGATAATAGAGCATTAAGGTCTTTTGACGCCAGTTTGCTGCCCAAAAGTAGAAACCTAGTGTTTTACTGAATAAAGTAAATGCCTTTATATTCTCGCCCATTTCTTGTTTATGCCAGAAATGTTCACCGCAAATCCATAATGGGATATAGCCGTTAGCTAAATAGGTTCTTGTTCTCTTCATTATTTTTCCCAGACCTAGTGAACTGCATTGAACTTCTATAGCTATATTTCCAATGAGTAAATCTGGACGCTGTTTTAAATCAGGTAGATAAGCTTCTACCTGATAGGAGATTTTATAAGACTCACACCAATCAATAAACATTTCTTTCAAAGCTAAATGCTCCTCTGATTCATTATCCACAGAGCCGGCAAATGAGCAAAGTGAACGGTGGGCAAAATGAGGAATCCTAATATGTCCCGCTTTTAGCTGAACCTCTTGGCCGCAGACGGGGCAAAAAAATTGCTGTTCCCGGTGCATCTCCATTTCCTCATCTGAACAATGAACCAACTGAACTAAATCACCCTGCTTGTTTTTTGCTGTAAGCATGGTCATCACCTCTATTAAAGCTACGCACTTTTTGAACGATTCCATCATTCGTTAGAATCCTAAACAAAAATAATGTTCTACCCAATTCAACTTTTATAGCTAACCATGATTGTCTTCTCTGATAGCGGTCAGTTGCTTCTTCTGCATTTGAACTTTAGAACCTTGATTGTTATTCTTAAGCTTAACGATTACATGCGACACTGCCAGACTTAGAAACAGAGTGAGTATAAATAAAGGTATTCCTTGAAATTCTCGAATTCCTGTCAAAGAAAACAGCTCCTTAATTACTTCCAAAAACAACGGATGTAGGAAAAACAAATACTGACCAAGTATTCGCAAATTACTAAAATCTCTTGTCTGCCATTTATCAGACTGAATCAGTACAGCTACAAGAAAGAAAGCCGCAGGAATCAGACTAAATAAAAAGTTCTTGTCTGCTCCCTGATTATTAAAAATCAGCCAGCCTTCAACAAGTAAGAGAATACCGCTAAAACCCAATTTTGCACCTACTCTTTTTTGAAGCAGTGGAGACTGTTGATAGTCAGCCAGAAAAAAGCCTAGTAAAACAAAGATAAACGCATAAAACAAACCGTTTCGAGTGGTTGCAAAAACAGACTGATATAAGCGAAACGGCTTTTCAATAAACGTTCCGCTCAAATAGCCGGAATAGGTTTCAACCGCACCTAATGCAAACAAAACAAAGGATAGAAAGAAGGTTTTAAGATAGCCAAGCTTTAGTAATGATTTCTTTACCAGATAAAGAGCGCTGAACAGAGCTGGAAAATACCAAAGCTGATAACATAAGCCAGTATATAATAAGCCTACAGCCAAGGCGGCTGGATAAACGGCCGGCGGAAGCCCCTGTGTATGTAAAAACCAAAGACCATAAGGCACATAGAATAAACTCCAGAATAAATATACTTTGATTTGTTTCTTAAAATATATTTTAGAATAAGCGGCTGAAAAAAGCAGCTTACGGCGGTAAAAATAACCGGTAGAAACCAAAAATAGCGGAACTGCCAATCGCCCTAGAAGAGACTTTAGAATAAAATGAAGGCCATCATTTTCTGCCAACCTTCCGCAGTGAACTAAAATTACTAAAAGTGAAGCAGCAAACTGCCCAATATCCAGCAAAGGATATCTTTGCTCGGAGCTCATTTTCTTTTCCATATTATTCCCCTCTTTTATAGCATATATAACTCCCAAAAATGATTTATAGTCAGATTCTTCTACTCTCTGCATCTGTAGCTATGAGTAAAAATATCCCTTTAACAAGAGTTATATATTTACTTTATTTAGGAATAAAGAACTAAGCGAGAAACAAAATAGAACATCGATAACTAATTACTGCAACGAATGAAACCATTGCTATATCAGCATGTTACGCTTTGTTGCATCATTGATTTCACCTAAAGTCCTTTTCATTTTTCGATTTTCCGCTAAAATGGAAAAGAGCCGTGTTAGGGGGTAGGCAATGGATATTGGAAAAATCATAAAAGAAAAACGGACAGAAAAAAATCTTACTCAGGAGGATTTGGCTCAAAAGTTTTTTGTCACAAGACAATTAATATCAAAATGGGAAAATGGAAGAAGCTATCCTGATTTAGAGCAAGTAGTAAAGTTAAGCGAACTTTTTGAACTTTCATTAGATGAGCTGCTGCGTGAAGATCATGAGATGGTGAAGGAATTAAAATTCGATACAAAGAAGAAAAAGTGGTTTAAATTTTTAATTATTTTGCCTATTGTTCTCATTATTGGAATCATTACTTTTTTAGGGCTTATCTGGTGGATTGATATTGTCTTATTAGACTATGATGATATTGAAATAACAAAAATTGAGAAAGAAATACTCCCAGAAAAAGAAGTAGTTATAGAAAGAACAGGTGAAACAGTCACTCTACCTGAAGATGTTGAATACACTATCTATTTTAAAACAAATCGTTTTTTAGTTAACCTGGTTAATATATCTGGTGAGGTTAGACGTTACGATGACAATAACATTATGGTAGATATTATTGGTGAACATCATCTATACAGCTGGAATAAAGAAAGTAAAATCTGGATTCAAAGCGAGAGGGAAAAAAATGTTTTTGACCCAAATCTCAATTTAGGTAAAAGCATCTATTTATATAATTTTAACAAAGCTTCAAGTATTGATATAGATGACCTAGTCAACGGAGAAAATGCCGTTCCCAGTATAGAAGATCTAGCGGATAAATTGATTGATCTAACAGAGTTGGAAAAACTGCCGAATAAGCAAAAAAAAGAAGACTAGCTTCTTTCGATAATCAAAGGTATTCTACTTTAAGTCAAAGTATCTAAAAAACATTGAGATTAATAACCAACACTATTTGATTATAAAAAATAGACATCGATTAGAATTGAATTCTGTTTCGATGTCTATCATATTTTAGTGAAAGTAGTATCTTGTTAGCTCAATTGCATTTCGTTCCATGATACAATCTCCATATTCGTTAAGAACCTCTGGTGTTACTGTGGAGGCTTGTCCGAATTCAAGGAGTCTTGACCATTCATTTTCGATTTCATTAATAGAAATTTCATCTAAAAAGAACATTACTTGTAAAAAATATTTGTCCTTATATTTGTACAGGTTAGCCAGCATAGATTTAACATATACTTCATTTGCCAATTGAATCATTCCATCAAAGCTGCTCAGCTCAAGAACAAAACTGCGAATACTGTCATCAACCAAATCCTTGGTTTCATCAGTGTAGCTTGCTTCCAGCTGCTTTCTAATCATTTCGCTCGCTTCTTCAGAACTTAAGTCGTTGAAGCTGCCAATGTTCGGTACATCCTCTACAGAAGCATTTTTACTGATGAACAACTCTAAGCCGTCGCTTTTAGGCAAGACTTGGAAAGTAACAGCCTCACTGCCCTGGAACTCATCCTCAATATCCACTTCTTCTAAAATGCTATAAAAGAAGTTCTCTACCTCTTTATGATTCCCCAACAAGTCGAGAAAGGTAATCCCTCTATCAGCCAGGTCTTCATTGCCAATCAATACACGAATCGTATTTTCGTTAATATGTTCCATTTCCATCTGGTTCCACCTCGCTTTTTGCTCAAGTCAGGAAACTACTTCTTATAGATTAATTGTATAGCAATCACTTCAAAAGTAAAGAGAAAAGTTCATTTATTTGAAAATTAGCAATCCATATTATAGTTTTCATAATAAAGGACCTTTTCTATATTTATACTATAGAATAGTACACTCTAGCTTGAGTAATTGCAACCAAAAAAAGAGCCTTCCAGCATTTACCTGAATAAATGTGAAGGAGCTCTTTAAAAACTCGGCAAGAACTGAATACCTTCAAGAAAGTGTATCTTGTTCTGCTATGCTAATTTTATTCATTAATTATGTGAGATTTCTCCGGATTTCATCTTTTGAAAATCCGTGATTGAAAGCTTATAATCCAGCCATCAACTGAGCTTGACGTAGTTCAAGCTGACGAACATCTCTAGGTAAAAAACGTCTAATTTCGTCTTCATTAAAACCAACCTGTAATCTCTTATCATCAATCATGATTGGTCGACGCAGTAAGCCTGGATTTTCTTTAACCAATTCCAATAAATCCTGCAATGGAAGTTCATCTAAATCCATATTCAGTTTTTGGAATACTTTCGAACGAGTTGAGATGATTTCTTCAGTACCATCCTCTGTCATTCTAAGAATTGCTTTCAATTCAGAAATATTCAACGGTTCAGAGAAGATATTTCTTTCTTTGAAAGAAATTTCATGTTCTTGTAACCACGCACGAGCTTTTCGACATGACGTACAACTTGGGGAAGTATACAGTGTCAACATTGCGCATCACTCCTCTTTATGAGTTAGTTATTTTATTTAGAACAGGAATATCATCTGTTTTCCCATCCACTTACAGTATACCGAACTTCTAATAGAAATACTAGGGTATTTTAAATAAAAATCACATTTTTTGTAATTTCATTGTCATTTAACTAACTAATAACAAATAAATAATTTCTTTTAGTAATAACATTATAACTAATTTAGTTTTTTTCTAAATTATCTGAAAACTACAACAGTTTAAAAAACTGTACTACTCCCTAACAAATGAACGTTAAAAAAACAGATTTTTTTTTTCATTAATAAATTCTGTTCTTTTGCAGTTATTAATTGTATACTATTTTAGAAGTATTATTAAAAATAAGGTGGTAATTATGAAGACAATTTTTTCAGGTATCCAGCCAAGCGGTACGCCGACTATCGGTAACTACATTGGCGCCATGAAACAGTTTATCAGCTTACAGAATAACTATAAAGGCTACTATTGTATTGTAGATGAACACGCCATTACAGTACAGCAGGAACCTCAAAAGCTGAGACAACAAACAAGAAGCCTAGCTGCTCTCTATCTTGCAGTTGGACTTGATCCAGAGAAAGCAACAATTTTTATTCAGTCAGAAGTTTCTGCACATGCTGAAGCAGCTTGGATTATCCAGTGCAACACAACTATCGGTGAGCTGGAGCGTATGACGCAGTTTAAAGATAAGTCCCAGAAGAACGGCCGAACTGGTGTTAGTGCAGGACTATTAACCTATCCTCCATTGATGGTTGGCGATATTGTCCTTTATAATGCAGACTTGGTTCCAGTGGGAGATGATCAGAAACAGCATTTGGAATTGACACGTGATTTTGTGGAACGCTTTAATAAACGCTATGCCCAGCCAAATCAAGAAATTCTGACAATGCCGGAAGTAAAAATTGCTGAACAGGGAAGTCGAATCATGAGCCTGCAGACTCCTACAAGTAAAATGAGTAAATCTGATTCAAATCCAAAAGGATATATTTCTATGCTGGATAAGCCTGACGTTATCCGCAAAAAAATTAAATCTGCTGTTACTGATTCAACAGGAATTATTGAATATGATGTGGAAAATAAACCTGGTGTTTCAAATCTACTGAGCATTTTCTCTGCGGTCAGTGACCGTTCAATTCCTGAGCTGGTAGAAGCATACGCCGGCAAAGGCTACGGTGAATTTAAATCCGACTTGGCAGAGGCTGTTGTTGATTTACTCGAACCAATTCAAATCCGCTATGAAGAACTGCTCGCTTCTGATGAGCTGGATGACATTCTTGATCGAGGTGCTGAACAAGCACGCCTTGTTGCAAATAAAACTTTGCAGCGTATGAAAAACGGTATCGGCTTAGGAAGAAAGCCTCGTAGAAAATAATATATACAAAAGGACTATAACATCTTTTTACGGTGTTATAGTCCTTTTATTTATTCTCTGCTGAAGTGGTTTCCGACACCAAACCGCTGGAAACAGCTCCACTAAAGACAAGCTATAGCTTATAAATTATGTTATGCGTCCTATTATCAGCGCGCCTATGAGAACCTCTCTACTTAGTTTCCACAGAAATGTGCTTTATTATGCTTACTGCCTGAATTGAGCATCATGCAGCCGGCGATAATGACCGCCTTTTTCAAGCAGCTGTTCATGAGTGCCCTCTTCCAAAATACCATTTTCACTCACAACAATAATACGAGTTGCATGTTTGATAGTTGCTAGTCTATGAGCAATGATTAATGTCGTACGACCTGAAGCAAGGGAGTTCAGTGATTCCTGAATAACTTGTTCAGTTTCCGTATCAAGGGCCGAGGTTGCTTCATCAAGAATCAAAATAGGCGGATTCTTCAAAAACATTCTGGCAATTGCCACCCGCTGCTTCTGTCCTCCAGATAGTTTGACGCCACGCTCGCCAATAATTGTATCTAAGCCTTCCGGCAATAAATCAATTACTTTCTCCAAATGGGCAAGTTTCACCGCCTGTTGAATCAGTTCTT
Source organism: Enterococcus sp. LJL128 (assembly GCF_056924295.1). Classification (NCBI taxonomy): domain Bacteria; kingdom Bacillati; phylum Bacillota; class Bacilli; order Lactobacillales; family Enterococcaceae; genus Enterococcus; species Enterococcus sp. LJL128. Next base: position 50,222 of record NZ_JBXPBP010000007.1, read on the forward strand.
CATCTGCATCTAAATTACCATAAGCAATATTTTCTCGAATTGTTCCCGGAAAGAGAAAAACATCCTGCTGAACAATTCCTATTTGACCTCTTAGTGAAGCTAATGTCATATCCCGAATATCTTTGTCATCAATGGTAATTCTGCCATCACTTACTTCATAAAAACGCGGCAATAGATTACACAAGGTTGTTTTTCCCGAACCGCTTTGTCCTACAAAGGCGACCGTCTCACCCTTTTTGATATGAAGATTTATATGATTTAATACCTTAGTTGAATCTGCATAGGAAAATGATACATCCTCATAACGAATATCTCCATCTAGATGAGAAACAGCTTCAGCATTAGGGCGATCCTGAATAGTTGGCGTTTTGTCTATTTCTTCAGTAAAACGTTTGAACCCTGCAATTCCTTTTGGATAGCTTTCAATCATGTTATTAACCTTTTCAATTGGGCGGACAAACACATTAGCTAACAAGATGAAGGCAACGAATGCACCTTCTGAAAGCTCGCCATTGATTGTATAATAACCACCGAAAATCAATGTAAACAAGTTAATGAGACGAATCATTAAATAGTTATATGCCGAGCTGATTCCCATCAGCTTGTAGAACATAATCTTAGATTTTCTATACGCCTGATTGAGGCCTTCAAAACGGACCCGTTCAAACGGCTCATTTGCAAATGACTGAGTAACACGAATTCCACTAACAGATGCCTCTACTCCGGCGTTGAAATCGCCAAGATTATCGTAGATTTTCGTATTGATGTTTGTCATCTTTTTATTAAAAATGATTAATGCTACAGCGATAAACGGTAGTAGGGCAAAGGTTGCCAGAGCCAGCTTCACATGATAGCCCAACATCAGCAGAAATGATCCCAGCAGTGTCATTATAGTAATGAAAACATCCTCAGGACCATGATGGGCGACTTCAGAAATTTCAAATAAATCTGTTGTTAGACGACTCATTAGTTTTCCTGTTTTCTGATTGTCATAATACTCAAACGGCTGTGTCTGTAAATGTTGATATAATTCCCGGCGCATATCTGTTTCGATATTCACACCAAGCTTATGACCGAAATAAACCACTATAAACTGCAGGATAGTATTCAATATATAAAAAGCAAACAAACCAAAACACGCCAAAGCAATTAGACGAAAATTCCCCTGAGGCATCAGTTTATCAATCACTTGATTGACGACAACTGGAAAAGCCAGCTCCAACAGCCCCGCTAGTACAGCACAACTAAAATCCAAAATAAATAACCCTTTATATGGTCTATAATAGCTAAAAAATCGTTTTAACATGTTTCCCCTCCTTCTTCGACGCACTTCTCCTATTATACGAAAAGAAAATTCTATATGCAAAAGAAGTTGAATATTTAAAAGATAAAATCAGTAATATTTACTGAATTAAATTACGGAAATTGCCTATTCAACACTGACTAAATCAGCTACAATGAAGCTGTTGAATTTTTTCTGAAAATTATCATAAGGAGCTGTCTTTTTTTGATTAACACAATTGTTTTTGATGTGGATGACACCGTATACGATCAGCAGCAGCCATTTAGAGCTGCTATAAAAAAAATCTTCCCGGCTTTTCCATGTGAGAAGATGCACGAGCTGTACATTCGCTTTCGCCATCATAGCGATGTCACTTTTGAAAAGAGTATCACCGGAGAATGGACCTTGGCCTATATGCGTTTTTTCCGATTGGATGAATCGATGAAGGACCTAGGTTATCCCTCAACAACTGAAGCTGTAAGCAGCCGTTTCCAAGAAGCTTATGAAGATGAGTTGGACAATATCTGCATGCATCCTGAAGTGAAGAAAGTGTTTGATTACCTAAGTGAAAAACAAATTCCTCTTGGTATCATTACTAATGGACCTACAGATCATCAGTATAAAAAAGTAAAGCAGCTTCAATTAGAAAACTGGGTGCCTTCTGATAATATTATTATTTCTCAAAGCACTGGCTATCAGAAGCCTGACAAAGAAATTTTCCAACTGGCAGCCAAACAATTTCGCATGGAGCCTGAGACAACACTTTACATCGGCGATAGCTTTGAAAATGATGTGGTTGGTGCACATAACGGCGGCTGGCAGTCTTTATGGTTCAATCATCGGCTGAGAACTGTGCCCAAAAATACCGGTATTTCATTTTTAAAAGAGGTACGCACCTTTGAAGATTTATTTGATACAGTTCAATCATTCGTCTAAAAACATCCTGCTATGCAGCTCTGAATATAGCAGATTTTTAAAGAAGGGCAGGCAAGACTGCTGCAACCTTCAAAAAACAAACCGGAATATACTGTTGGCTAGCCTCAGTATATTCCGGTTTGTTTTTAGACTAAGGGACATAGTCCACTTGGCCAGTGACTTTTTTTCATCCAGCTTTTTTCTGAAAGCTTTATCAAACATGCTGAAGCTATTCGTCTCCCATACTCAGAATTGCCCGAATATCTTCTTCAGTCAATTTACTAAGCTGCTGCTCATTTCCTTGGATAACCTTCTGAAACAGCTCTCGTTTCTCCTGTTGAAGCTGATCCATTTTCTCTTCAATCGTTCCCTCGGCAATCATTCGATAGACTTCAACGACTTTTTTCTGCCCCATCCGATGGGCTCTTCCTGCTGCCTGTTCTTCAACTGCCGGGTTCCACCAAAGATCATATAAGATAACCGTATCGCCGCCGACAAGATTCAGTCCTGTTCCGCCAGCTTTTAATGAAATTAGAAAAACATCTCTTTCACCTGCATTAAAGGCATTCACCATATCTAACCGGTCCTTTGGATTGGTGCTTCCTCTCAAATAGAAGGTTTCCAATCCCATCTCATGCAGCTCCCGTTCCAAAATAGTCAGCATACTAGTAAACTGTGAAAACAGCAGAACTTTCCGATTATTTTCTTTTGCTGTCTCCAAGAAGACTTTCACTTGTTCCAGTTTTCCAGAACTTCCTTGATAATCATCTAGAAACAGACGCGGATCACAGCAAATTTGCCGCAGTCTGGTCAAACCGGCTAAAATACTGATTCGATTCTTTTTAAACGCATCCTGATCCATTTGACTGACATCATCCTGCATCTTTCTAAGGTAAGCAATGTAAACAGCTTTTTGTTCCTCTGTCAGTGTGCTATATAAATTATTCTCGATTTTCTCCGGAAGATCCGCCAGAACGTTTTTCTTATCTCTCCTTAGAATAAAGGGACGTACAATTCTGGCAACTTCCTCCGGCTTCATTTCACGAAAAGACAGTTTTTTCGGCAATAATCCCGGCAGAATAATCTGAAAGACAGACCAAAGCTCATCCAGAGAATTTTCGATTGGGGTCCCGCTCAACGCAAAACGCTGTGGAATCATCAGCTTTCTCAACGCTTGTGCAGTCTTTGTCCCACTGTTTTTAACCATTTGAGCTTCGTCAAGAATCAAATAATCAAAAGCGGCATTTTCATACAGCTCGACATCTTGTCGAAAGCTGTTATAAGACGTTATAAGAATATCCTGCTGGTCTGCAGTAGCTAAAATTGCTTGACGTCCTTCTTTTTGTCCAGTAACTACCACTTCCTTCAGGCTGGGGGCAAACTTCTTAAGCTCTGCAGACCAGTTATAAATTAAACTGGCAGGTGCCACAATCAATGCCGGATGCTTCAAACGCTGTTCTTCCTTCTCAGATAAAAGATAGGTAATCATCTGAACTGTCTTGCCAAGACCCATTTCGTCAGCTAAAATACCACCAAACCCATAATGACTCAGCATCTTCAGCCACTTGTATCCTTCAACCTGATAGGCTCTCAGCGTCGCCTGCAGTTTTTCAGGAAGGGATACATCAAAGGCTTCCGGATGAATCAAATCAGCCACCAGCTGTTGGAACGACTCTGAAAAAACAGCCCGGCTGTTCCCTTCCAACATACGTTCCAAAATCATTCCTTGGCTTTTCGGCATTCGAACCGTTCCCTGCACATTTTTCATCGTCTCGCGAAGCCTTGCAAGAACTTCACTCGTTTGATGGAATTCTTCAGAATCAAAGGACAGAATTTCCCCAGATTCCAGTGTATAAAATGAATCATTTCTCAATAGACTGGCTAAAGCCGCATCAATTTCGTTCTCATCCACTCCGGCAATATCAAAACGTACATCCAGCCATGAATCCGACTCAGCTACTTCAATAAGAGGCTGATGACTTTGAGCGTCTAGGTACATCTCTCGAAGCTTTTTCCCCATCAGCACTTCACCAAGACGACGAAACGCCGGAATTTCTACTTTGAAAAAGTAATATAAACGTTCTCCAGCAGGCAATTTTTTCTCAAATCCTGCAGCAGTTTTTTTATAGGAAAACTTTTCAAAAAGCTCAACAGCAGTCTGTTCTCCGCGGATGTCTCGAATGACCTCTTTCCCCTCCAGCTCGTTTTGATCAGCGTTTTCCTCTGTAAAAATTGTCTCACCATAATGAAACTCAACCTGCGCATTGACTTTATCTTTTAGCTTTCTAAAAACAAACTTCAATTTCAGCGGTTCAATCAGCAGCTCCTTGTCAACAGCAGCTTCAATAGAAAGATGTCCGATTTTTTTTAAAAGAGGGGTTACAGAGCTAAATAAATCAGAAAGCTGTTGGCGTTCATAGATGATTTCCGCCTTTTCCATCCGTTTAAGCAGCTGAAGCAGCATACTATAGATTTCTTCCTGCTCTCTTGTAAACAAATAGATGGTTTCTCCTAAAATTCCCCAATGGTAATGACTCAGAAATGGGTTAAAAAGCTGTTTGATTTTCAAAATAAAACGGCCGCTGTCAGCCTTTTCAACTGTGAACCGCAACGGGAATTTTTCTTTGGAAAAGCTGACTTTACGCAATTTTTGAATTCCGGTATTCAGCTGAAGCGAGCCAGACTGACTCATTTGACTAACTAATTCCTGAGCTTGCTCTACAGGCAGAATCAAATAGCGCTTATCGATTTTCCCCTTAACCTGAACACCCTTAGCTCCCATAAGCTGACTCGTTTGATAAATATCTGCCAACCGACTTAAAATCAGGAGATCTTCCGAAGAAAAGGCTTCATGAATCAGCGAAAAGCTATGCTGTTTGTTGATACCAAAGCTTTCCTCTTTTTGAAATTTTTGAAAAAAATCGCCAATATTCTTTACCACATAGGTTCGTCTTTTCCCGTCATTTATACCAATACGTAAGGCAAGGCCTAAAAGTGCCAGCTCGGGATAATAATTATTTGTTTCAATACCTTCAATGAGATAATCAATGACTAGCGATTTTCCTGTTTTCTCTTCCAGCAGCGGCTGCAGCTTAGCAAACCCTTTTGTAAACATTTCTGCATTTGATGCTTTTTTCTCCACACCTATAAGCGGCTGCTGATTTTTCATTATTCTAGGAACACCCTTTGCTCTCAAGTAAAGCTCAACAGCTACTGTATGCTTACAGTAGCCTTGCTCCATCCAATAAGGGCATTCACAACGGTCCTGTTCTTTTGGTCCGCCATCCAGCTCGACTAAATAAAGCTCACTGCCGAGCACTTCACCGTACCATATCTGCTTTTCCCAATCTGGAACAACCGAGAGTACTCTGCCTTCATTTAAATATTCCCGTCCCCGACTGATGATTCGATCCGGTATGCTCCACTTCATGTTCTCACCCCATCATGTCTAATCTACATCTCTCTATTTTACCACAGAAAGAAGGATATAGAACAGCATATGAGCAGGTTGTCTGCCTCGTTCTAATCACCGGCTATCTTATCTTCATCTCATGAATCAAAATCCTCAGCTTCACCTCATAATTATTTATTAATCAGCAAACATTTTTTCTATTTCAAGTCAAAAAAGAAAACACAGCAAAACGGCATTATCCGTTTTGCTGTGCCTTCCAAATCCGAGCATATATCAAATACTCTCAGAAGCCGTTCTTTTGAAAATAAGCTGACATTCACAAACTCCTAAAGATTAGCGACTAATCGCTCAAAGATCACTGGAATATTCTTTTTTTTACTAACTCAATCATTCTTTTCAACTGCCTCTACAGTTAAAACAGCAGCTAACTTCGAACTGAAAATTTGATGCACTAATCTAATGCATCAAATTTTGCTTTCATTGTTGGATTCTTTCGTACTAGTTTTTTAACCGTCAAATCCTCAGCCTTATTATTAGCAAGCCGCAGATTATTCTCTGATGACAGCAGCGCCTCTTTGGTCTTCTGTAGGTGGTTTATTGTTTTATCAATTTCATCAACCGCCGTCTGGAATTTCCGGCTGGCTAACTCATAATTTCTTGCAAAGGCTGATTTGAAGGTATCTAAATCCTCTTCAAAATTTGTGATATCAATATTTTGTTCCCGCATCAAAGCTACTTCCTGCTTGTATTTCAGGGAGTTCATTGCTGCATTGCGCAGTAAGGTAATAATCGGAATAAAAAACTGAGGACGAATAACGTACATTTTTTCATACGCATATGAAACATCGACAATGCCATTATTGTACAGCTCATTGTCAGCTTCCAGCATTGTAACCAAAATAGCATATTCGCATTTCTTTTCCTGACGGTCCTTATTAAGCTCCTTAAAGAAGTGTTCATTTTTCTTCTTCGTTGCTGTTTCATCGCCTTCGTTTTTCATTTCAAACATGATTGAAATAATCTCAGTTCCCTGTTCGTCAAACTCCCGATAAATGTAGTCGCCTTTGCTACCTGTTTTGGCATCGTTATCCTTACCGAATTCAGCATTCGGAAAAGCGGTCATTCTCAACCGGTTAAATTCAATTTCACAATGTTGCTCCAAGCTTTCCCCAACCATTTTTGTAGACTGCTTGGCTTTAAAATCTTTATAAAAAGCGATAGTTTCTTCCTTCTGCTTTAATTCCATTTCATATTTTTCTTTGATAGAATTCTTCTCCAGCTCATTCTCTTTTTCCTGAAGAATAACTTTCGAGCTGAGCTCCATTAGCTCTTTATCTTTTGCTGAAACCACTTGTGTGATTTCCAGCTTCTTTTCATTTTCAGCAGCCTGAGCCTTTGCTTCCAGCTCTGCTATTTTTTTATCCTGTTCAGCAATTTTTTCTTTCATACTACTTTCTATTGAAGCAATAGCTATTTGCCGCTCCTGACCGCCTGCACTAATCTTAGCCTGCAGTTCGGCAATCTCTTTTTCTTTTTCAGACAACAGCCGATCAAAGGAGCTCTTAGCTTTTTCCTCCGCAAGTGCCACTTCACTCTTCTGCTGGAGCTTGGCTTGTTCCAGCTTCTCATGAACTTCTTCATTAAATTCTTTTGTCCGTACCTGATTCAAAATATCCGCGTAACTCGCTTCATCAATTGTAAAGGTCGTACTGCAATGTGGGCATATTATTTTGTGCATAGCTGCTTTTCTCCCTCATAAAAATTATAACTGAGCATCATTCTCTTCTATAGCTTCTTATTCTAACATGAAAATTCTACATATCAAAATACGCTTTTCTTCCCAGTTTTCAGGATGAATTTCCCAGCTTTCTGCATGTTGTCTGCTCAATAAAAAAATGAATGGGACATAACTCATTGAGTCACATCCCACCATCTGCAATTTGGATAATTGGCAGTCATCCTTACTTAAAATTCGTCTGAAAACCGCCCGAGAGTCCGCTGCTCTTTCAGCATGAACCACCCGCTAACACAAACGTTCTTACTACTGTGCTTCATATTTGAAGCTTGGATCCACTTCCTGATCTAAGGCAGCAAAGGCTTCATTCATTCGCCGCTCAACTTCGGCAATCCCATCTTTATCCATTTTCTTAATGTCACTGATATCAATCGGGTCGCCGAAAGCAACAGTAACTCTCTTACGTTTTAACAAATCTTTAAATTTCAGCGGTCCTTGATAAACAGAAGGTACGATAGGAACCTTTGCCAGTTTAGCAATCAATGCCACTCCGCCTTTAAGCTCCGAAGAATGTCTCGTTCCACTCGGAAACATAATCAGACTTAGCTCCGTATCCTTTAACGTTTTAATCGGTGTTTTAATAGCACTTGGACCTGGTTTCTCTCTATCCACCGGAAATGCATTTGCATGCTTCAAAATAAAACTTAAAATTGGGTTTTTAAACAATTCTTTTTTTGCCATAAAGCTAAATTTTTTCGGTGATCCTGCTACTGCTAAATGAAGCGGCTCCCACCAAGTTCTATGAGGCGCTACTAAAATGTAGTTTTGATTTTCTGGTAATCTGTCTTTTCCAACAAGATGTGTTCGTCCGTTAAGTATGAACAGAACAACGCGGACAACTCCCCGCATAAATGTAAAAAACATCGCTCATTCTCCTTCTTCCTGTGTTCGGTGACACGATGACCTCGGCTGATAAACTGTCTTATCCAGCTTTCAGTCTCCCCTCATAATACCATAGATATAATTTCCTGAAAATAATCTTTATCTGTTTTCAAAAAATCGTTTTTCAGCTTGCGAAACAAAGAAACACCTTGTATGATAGATATGCTTTGATTAGAAAATAAAAAAGGAGGAATAGTATATGCTTCTGGAAGGCGAACGTATCGATCAATTATATGCTGATGATATCCAAATCATTCAGAGCAAAGAGGTTTTTTCCTTCTCAATGGATGCCGTACTGCTGGCAAATTTCCCTTCCCTACCAAAGAAAGGACTGATTGTTGACTTGTGTGCAGGCAATGGTGCTGTCGGCCTTTTCGCAAGTCGAAAAACCACTGCTCAGATTAAACAAATTGAGCTGCAGCCCCGTTTGGCAGACATGGGCGAGCGGAGTATTCAAATAAATAAACTAGAAAATCAAATGGAAATGATTCAATTGGATTTAAAAGAGGCTCCTTCCATTATTAAACCAGATTCTGTTGACCTTATCCTCTGCAATCCTCCATATTTTAAAGAGCAGCCGGACAGAAAAACAAATCCAAACCCTTATTTAGCAGCTGCCCGTCATGAAATCCATACCTCTCTTGAAGAAGTAATTGCGGTTTCTGCAAAGCTCCTGAAAACAAATGGACGGCTGGCTATGGTTCATAGACCTGACCGTTTTCTTGATATCCTTGATTTCATGCAGTCCTTCAATATTGCTCCAAAAAGAATACAGTTTGTCTATCCAAAACCAGAAAAAGAAGCTAATATCCTTTTGGTTGAAGGAATTCTACGGGGGAAGAAAGATGGATTTCGAGTCCTTCCTCCATTTTATATCCAGGATAATGCCGGAAACTATCACCCAGAAATGGCGGCCTTGCTCTATGGCAGATAAGCATTATTTTTATGTTCTTCATTGCCGTGACGGCAGCTTCTACGGCGGCTATACAACTGAACCTAAACGTAGAGTTGCTGAACACAATTCAGGAACTGGAGCAAAATATACTCGTGTTCCTTCAAGACGACCTGTCAAAATGATTCACTTGGAAGCATTTTCTTCCCGAACAGAAGCAACTAAGGCCGAATATCGCTTCAAAAAGCTAACACGCAAACAAAAAGAACGGTATTTGTCAGCGGCAGCTTTAGCCTTTACTATCCGCCCATTCGAAGAGAGTGATGCTGCTGCCGTTTCAGTACTAATGAAAAAAAACTTTTTAGAGATTAACAGTCAAGATTATCCTGAAAATCAAATGCTTGATTTGGCGAAGCACTATACTCCGCTAAAACTTCTGGAACAGACAAAAACTACAAATACCTATGTTGCTGAAGTAGGGGATACGATTATTGGAGCTGCCGGTATCAGCCCCTACTACAATTCGTTAACTGAAAGTATACTGCTAAGCTTTTTCGTTTCACCAGATTATCACGGAAAGGGAATCGGCACGGCATTATTCCAAACCATCGAAAACGACCCATTCTATAGTAGAGCAACTAGAATAGAGGTCGCAGCCTCTCGAACTGCTAGAGGCTTTTATGAGCGCCTTGGCTTTCAGCTAAAAAATCCAGCTCATCCTGAAAATGAGCTTGGCTACATCCAAATGGAGAAGCAAAAGAGTCTGGTACGTAAATAACGTCCCAGACTTTTAGTATGTGGAAATCCGAATAAACGGTGAGACAATCTATACTGGCACTTAATTGCGACGAGCAACCGCAGGCTCACATTCTTCTTTAGAAAATGCAGCTTTTTGAGCACCGTCTTTTTGTCTTTCAGGAGCAGCAAGAGCGAATGTTTTATTTATGTCCCACTCCCTCTTCTGACCTTCAGTACCTAAGACTTCTTTATCTTTAGTCGACAATTTCCGCGCCTAATGTATTAGCAAAATGCCGCAATGCCCATTCGTGCCCAGCCTGATCAAAGCTTGCTACAGCAGATTTATGAATCACCAGTTGATAGCCTAGATTATAAGCATCTACAGCTGTATGCAAAACACAAATATCCGTACAGACTCCTGTCAAATGTATTTCCGTGATTTGGCGTTCCCGCAGCCGAATATCCAAATCTGTACCACTAAAAGCGGAATAGTGCCGTTTATCAATCCAATAAACGTTCTCCTGATTTTTTGTTTCTTCGTATAGTGGTTTTAAGCCGCCAAATAACTCCCGGCCCTTTGTCCCTGCAAGATTATGTGGGGGAAACAGCTTACTTTCCGGATGATAAGCGTCATCCTTGTCATGTCTGTCTATACCATATATGACGAAGTCGCCGTTCTCTGTAAAGGTTCTGGTAATCTCTACTAAAGCTTCCTCAATCGCCTGTCCTGGTTCTCCTGTTGTCAAAGCACCATCAGCAGCAACAAAATCATTAGTGTAATCGATAGAAATTAATGCTTTCATTCTCTTCACTCCTTTGTTTCATTAGTGTCCCAGCCATTACCTGTTTTTATACCAAATGTCTAACAAACTGGATAACCATCTCAGCAGATTTCTTTCCAGCTTCTATAATAAACTCATCGAAGGACTGTGTAGCTTCATGGTCAGCCGTATCGCTAATTGCACGAACGACTAAAAAGGGAATATTGAACTGAGCTGCCGCTTGAGCAATAGCTGCCCCTTCCATTTCACAAGCCAAGGCTTCTGGAAAATCCTTAAGTATCCCAGCGGTTTTTTCCTTTCCATTTACAAAGGAATCCCCAGTTACGATTAGTCCATGCTGTACAGGTAAGCCAATCTTTTCAACTGCTTTTTTCATTTCGGCTTTTAAATACGTGCTGCACTCATAATATAACGGCATTCCCGGCAGCTGTCCTTTTTCATAGCCAAAGCCTGTAACATCAACATCAAAATATGCCAGTTTATCTGCAATGACAATATCCCCTACAGCCAAGCCTGCGCCAATTCCCCCGGCAGAGCCTGTATTGATAACCATGTTAACACCATACTCCTGAATAAGCAGCACCGTAGTTACAGCAGACAAGACCTTGCCGATACCTGAACGCACAACGATTACCTCGTGATTGCCAAGTGAACCTGAAACAAAAACCGCACCCGCCCGTTCCCATGATTTCTTTTCTACTAATACTTTTTTCAGTTCTTCAATTTCCTGATCCATCGCACCAATAATACCGATTTTCATTTATTATTCCTCATTTCTACAAATTCAATACAATCAGCATAACAATCACTAAAAGTACAGCAACAATAATAATTGCCTTCGTCAGTGTTGTACTTCGCTGTCTAATTTTGTTTTGTTCTCCTGAACGCGTCTTAACGATCTCCTGACTTTTTTTCCGTTCTTTTCTATAAAAATCAGAAATTTCTTTTTCCTTTTCCTGATACTCTTGTTCAGCACGCTCCTGGCGCTGCTCCAGCTCAGCTTCAGCAGCTGCCTTGCGCTTACGCAGCTCTGTCCGAGTAATTAACGGACCTTTTCCCATCAGTGTGCCTCCTTAGCATTTTTCTTTAATTCCATTAATTCCCAATATTGAACAGCAAACAATGTCTTGGCATCACAAATCAAGCCATTGGCAACCTCTTGTTTTGCTTCTTCTAAAGTCAGCTCGTACAATTCAATCACTTCATCCTCATCCTGAGGCAGCGGATTTTCCACCTTTTCAAGATTTTCTGCATAGAAAATATGAAGAATCTCGTCAGCGAAGCCCGGAGATACATACATTCCTGTTATTGGAATCAGTTTTTCTGCCCGATAAGCCGTTTCTTCTTCAAGCTCCCGTTTGGCTGTTTCTATAGGATGATTTTGTTCACCCGGATCAATCTTTCCGGCTGGAATTTCTAAAATAACTTTTTCCAGAGGCTTGCGGAATTGTTTAACCATAACCATTTTATTATCAGCTGTAATTGGAATGACTGCTACGCCGCCCGGATGAAAAACCAGTTCTCTTTTTCCTGTTGATCCATCTGGTAAACGGACATCATCAACAACAACTTCTATAATATGACCTTTAAATATCTCCTGTCTCGTTATTGTTTTTTCTTCAAAATCCTCATAATTCAACATGTTTTCACCCTGCTTTCAGTAGTTCAGCATATTCTGCTGCTGTGGACGAGCTCTTCATTATTTTAGATGATACCGCCCAGATTTACAACTTTCTTAAAAAATACCATATTTTCCATAATAATAAACTTTTTTCGCTGTTTCTTATGTTTTTTGTAAATATCAAAATCAACCTTAGGACGGATATTTTTTCTAATAGGGATTGTGTTAAAATGACTTATGTAGCAAGAGAGAAATCTTTTGATTAGAAAATGGAGGGTATTCATATGATTGGAAGAAAAATTTTACAAATAATCGCTTATATAGTTTTAGCTGCTGTTCTTGTCAACTTCACCTATATCAATATCGAATTGATTGCGTTTCTTTTAGTAGCAGCTATCCTCATAACTCTTTTTGTCGGACGTAAAAAAGATAAAGCTGCGCCGGCACTGCCGAATCTGACAAAAGCAAAAGAAGAGCACTATGAACAGCTAGGAATGAGCGACAACGAAATCATGTTTTTCCGCGACACCATGAACACAACCAAACGTCAAGTTGAAAAGCTTCAGGAAAACATCAACCGTTCAACAAAACTGAAAGCAATCGATTTGCGGAATGATACCTTGCGGGTAGCAAAAGCTATGTTCAAGGAATTGGTAAAAAATCCAACTAAGCTTCATTCTGCCAATCATTTTCTCTATACTCATTTGCCGAATCTAGTAGACCTGACTGACAAGTATTTGGAAATTGACAGTCACGAAATCAAGAGTAAACAGGCGTATGAAAAACTAGAGGAGAGTGCTCAGATTATCGACCAGGTGTCCAAGCTGATTAAAAAGGATTATGAACAGTTTGTAGCTGAAGATTTGGAAGATTTAGATGTTGAGATTTCGATTGCTAAAAACAGTTTGAAAAGAGATAATAATGGTAGCGAATAAATAGCTACTTACACAGGAGGTTATATGGATGGATAATAAACAAAAAGAAACCGTATCCGTAGACAACGCATTAGATGATTTATTGAATAATCCGTTCTCTACACCAATCGATACATTAACAACTACGCAGCAAAATGAGATATCGGCACTGCGTGACCAGCAGGCGGCAGTCCGTTTGGTTGATAAGCTGCCGGAAGATCGGAAGCGTCAGGCTCAAGAACTGGCTTCAAAAATTGATATTCAGGATTCACAGGCTGTAATCACTTACGGCTCTAATGCTCAAAACAAGCTTAGCGAATTCTCTCAGTCTATGCTGAATCATGTACAGGCTCAAGACATCGGTCCGATTGGCGATTCTCTGACGGATTTAATGTACCGTCTGAATGAAGCAAACCCTGATGAGCTTCGTGCTGGAGAAGGAAATATTTTTCAAAAAATGTTTGGCAAGGTAAAACAGTCAATTTTTGAAATCACTGCAAAATATCAAAAAATTGGTGCACAGATTGATAAGATTGCTGTCAAGCTAGACCGTGAAAAGGAAGGTCTTTTGAAAGATAATCTAATGCTGGAACAGCTTTACAACAAGAACAAAGACTATTTTGATGCCTTAAATATCTACATTGCTGCCGGAGAATTGAAAATTGAGGAACTAAACTTAAAAACAATTCCGGAAGCGATGAAAAAAGCGGAAGAAACCGGCGATCAGATGGACGTGCAAATTGCTAATGACTATACACAGTTTCTTGACCGTCTGGACAAGAGAACCCATGATTTGCGCTTAGCTCGGCAGATCACAATTCAGCAGGCACCTCAAATCCGCTTGATTCAAAATACAAATCAAGCACTCGCTGAAAAAATTCAAGCATCCATTAATACTGCGATTCCATTATGGAAAAACCAAGTAGTTATTGCACTGACCTTGCTTCGTCAAAAGGATGCAGTAACTGCTCAGCGTCAGGTCTCTGAAACAACCAATGACCTATTGAAGAAAAACTCTGAGATGCTGAAGATTTCTGCTATTGAAACTGCCAAAGAAAACGAACGGGGGATTGTGGATATCGAAACACTACAGAAAACTCAAAATGATCTGGTTGAAACAATTCAGGAAACACTTCGTATTCAGCAGGAAGGAAAAGAAAAACGCCGTGCTGCTGAAATCGAATTAGGCAATATGGAAGAAGACTTGAAGAACAAGCTTTTAGAACTAACACAATAAGCAAAAAGACCTGTACCTCTTTTTTAAAAGGAACAGGTCTTTTTTTAGATTATATGATTAAGAAAATCAGCCATTTCCACTAGTGATGACTTTGCTTCTGGAACAGTGGCAGCTTTTGACTGAAAAACATGCCAAAGTCCTTCCCACTTCTTATATTCTGTCTGAACGCCGGCTGCTTTCATTTTTTCAGCAAGACGTTCACCATCACTCCATAACAGCTCATCACTTCCCACGTGGATCAATATTGGCGGGAAACCTTCAAAGGTACCAAATAACGGCGACACATCTGATGCTTTACGCAGCTCTGAGCTGCAGTAATAATCCGCAGTCAACTCCAAATCCTCTTTAAAAAGCTGAGGATCTTTTTCTTTATTCTCATCGATAGATTTGCCAGATAAGCTATAGTCAATCATCGGTGAAAAATGAAAGGAGGCTTTTGGCAATTCTGCATTTTGGGTTTTTAGGCGCAGCATCGTTGCTAATGACAAAGTACTCCCCGAAGAATCGCTGCCAAAAATGATGTTTTGCGGTAAATAGCCTTTTTCCAATAATCCCTGATAGAGCTTCCCTGACGCCTCCACTGCTGCCGGATAAGGATGCTCAGGCGCTAGCGGATAGTTAAAAAGCAATACCTTTCGATTGGTATGTACGGCAACATACGTCCCCAGCTTACGATGGGTAATAATAGAGCCCTGGTTTAGGCCTCCCCCGTGAAAATATACAATGACTTGATTTTCCTGTGTATCTTTTGGAATCAGCCACTTCGTCTCTAATCCGACAATTATTTCCGGAACTGCTCTCATACCTTCCGGCAGCTCCACATTCTTACAGGAATCCTCCCATTGTTTCCGCTGTTCCTCCAAAGGGGTGTACAAAATCTCGTCTAGATTTTTGCTTTCCATCATCTTTTTACTTGCTTCTATAGCAGCTGTACTAGGCATGAGTTTCCTCCTTTTTTGTTCTTATTTTACCATAAGAACAACTTTCCACCATATTTGAATCCGCTTATCCATTTTTTTGAAAGCATACGGCTGACTAACAGAAAACCTTCCCATTTATGGGGTCAGTATAAATCAGATTCTCCAAATAAAAAGAGCCAAGTAAAAATTGCTTTTCCAATTTTTACCCGGCTCATCTTTTTCTTAACATCTTCTTTATTTTATTCAACTACACTAATTCATGATAAGAGTCTCTAACCTTCTCAAACAGCTTAGTATAGGGCTTCAACCCCGTGTATTGTTCGATTGTAGCATCAAGTCCGCTTTCTTCGATAGCCTGCTGTAGTGCGCAGGCTTCCTCATCTGAAGGATTCTCAAACTTCAAAGCAGCAGCAATTGCTATCGCTAATGCTTTTGGCGTTTCATTAAAGGCTTCTACAAATTGGCGGGCCGGCTGAATAAAGCGGTCATTTTCGCCAATTTTTCTGATTGGCGAACGTCCAACCCGTGTAACATAATCAGATACATATGGGTTTTTAAAACGGTCAATTATTTTATCAATATACTCTTGATGATCTTTGTGAGAAAACTGGAATTTCTTTTCCAGTAAGGCTCCGGTTTCCTCTAATGCACTTCGAACAATAAATAGTACTTTTTCATTATGGATGGCGTCTTCAATAGAATCAATGTTTTTAATATAGCCAAAATAAGCAGTTACTGCATGCCCCGTGTTCACGGTGAACAGCTTTCTTTCAATATAAGGCGTTAAATCTGGAACATATGTCATCCCAGCTATTTTAGGTGCAGATGCCGTGTTGGGAAGCTCCTCCACCACCCATTCATAAAAAGGTTCAACTGTCACAGTTAATAAATCATCATGCTGCTGATCTGGTACAATGCGGTCTACTGCTGAGTTAGGAAATGCCACAAATTCACCTGCGTACCGCTGCTCTTCTTTTGACAGCTTCTTATATACCTCAGCCTTTAGTAGAGCTGAACCGCCAATCATATTTTCACATGCAATCACAGTAAGCGGCTTTTCTGCCACACTCCTTAAGCGAATCCCCTTAGCAATCGTATCAGCCAATCGTGGTAAAATTGTCGGACCAACTGCCGTCGTTAAAATTTCTGCTGCAGCAATCTCGCGAATCAGCTGTGTTTCATCAGAAATACTGCTTAGAGCCGAAACGTGTTCAATTAGAAAGCTCTCCTGCTGTTCGTTTGCCAGAATCACCCGATATTCTCTTTTATCATTAATTGCGTCTACAATCTGCTGGTTCACATCTGCAAAGATAACGTTATAGCCGGCATTCGACAGCAGCCAGCCGATGAAGCCGCGTCCAATATTTCCTGCACCAAAGTGGACAGCCTTTTTCATACTGCTACACCACCTTCAAAAAGCGAAATAATCGTTTCTTCACTTTGGGCATTAATTAGTTTTTCGACATTCTCCATTTCAGAGCAAACCATTGCAATTTCTGATAGCAGCTCCAAATGTTCATTCTCCGCTCCTGCTATACCTATGATTAGCTTAACTGGATGGCTATCAAATTCTACGCCTTCAGGCACCTGCATCACAACAATTCCTGATTGCAAAATATCATTTTTGCTATCCTCTGTTCCATGGGGGATAGCAACCATATTTCCAATAAATGTTGAGGTCATCTCGTCTCTCTCAATCATTTTTGGTATGTAGGCCTCTGTTACGTAACCTCTTTCTTCTAATAATTTGCCGGCTGCAGTGATTGCTTCTATTTTATTTTCAAATGTTTGATTTAACTGTACGTCTTGCTCTCTTAATTTCATCTATTCCTTACCTCCAAATGACTATTTATTCTTCTGTCCTTAGTGTTAAAAAGTCCATTAACTTCTGAACAAAATAGTTGGATATCTCTTTCTCTTCTTTCCCTTCCAAAACCTCAACAAGCTGAGGATCATCCACAAATAACGTGCTAATGTAGCTCATAACTTTTAGTCCTTGCTGAGAATACTTTTCCGGAGCTAAAAGCAGAATCAGCTTATTCACCTGCATGTCAGACTGATCCATTCCTTTTACTGTTAGCGACTCAGAAAGCTGAAAGACTTGAAAAAAGGGCTGTCGAATCATTTCATCACGTCCATGAAACATTGCAATCCTAGTGTTAGGAATCCCAAATCCGCTCCAATTTTCCTTCATCAGCAGTCCAATCAACAGTTCGACATTTATTGTTGGATCTTTTTCCAGAAGCTGTGTGCATACTGCCCGTAGTATATCTTCCGTGTTTCCCAATTGCCCCTCCAAAGAACCATAGTTGAAATTCTTTAACATTGAAAGGACAACCTCGTGGTAAAGCTGCCGTTCTTCAAGCAGGTCAACAGCTTCCGCTATAGTGATTTGAGAGGCTGTCATATCTTTAGCAGCTCGCTTCTCTGGTTCATGACGAATACTTTTCAGATATAAATCAATTTGTGTGATTTCCTGTTCTGACAAAATCGGTGAAACAAGGAAATAATCAAAATCTACCTTTCCCAAGTCAATTGTGGAGATAATGATATCTACCTCTTTTTCACGCCGTTTTCTTGTCAGTTCAAATAGTGAAACCGTCTGAAGCTCTTTCAATTGAGGAATCTTTTGCTTTAAGCGTGTTACCAGCATTCTTGAAGTCCCAATCCCGCTGGCGCAAACAACTAGTCCTGAAAACAGGTTCTCACTTTCCATCTGCAGCAGAACTGCGCCAAAATGTAAAACTAGATAGCCGATTTCTTCATCTGGAGCTATTTCTTCCTGATACAGCTGATCAAACACTCGGCGAATAATTTGAAAAAGCTCAGGGTAGTCCTGCTTGATTGAATGTATTAAGGGATTATATATTCGCATATGCTGCTGTAATCTTCTTATAGTTGGTTTTAAATGAGAAATCAGTCCTTTAAGCAGCTGCTCCTGGGGCAGCTGTTTATCCAGCTCTGCCTCAACTCCGGCAATCAGCTCTTTGGCAAATAACATTACTTGAATATCTTCATTTTCAATAAGCTTTTGATCTGCTTTGCTGCTCTTCAGTCCCCGCAAATACATTGCCGCATAAACGGCTTCCCCTTCTGGTACAACTTCTTTGTCGATTTCTAAAATCTCTCCCAGCAGCCGGGCTGCTGTCTCATATTCCGCTGTGCCGGTTAGCTCCGCAGCTTGGCTATCCTTGACAAAGCTGCCATTAATAATACGTTCTGCTGCAATCGCCAGATGAACGATTAAATTCATATAAGCTTCATCACTGATTTCCGGCAGTTCGTTTTCCCGCCAGCTGCGGATTCGTGCTTCTACTTTCTTTAAAACCTGTTCATCCAACAGATTGAGCAGACGTTCTTCGATCCAAACCGATGTTGTCTCACTTTTTTCCTTTTCCTGAAAATATTTAAGCAGCTGGTAATTAGGAAACTGATCACCAACGATTCCACTCATTAGATGGCGCCGCTCAATTTCTCCAGCCTTCAAGGATACTCCAGAGCCTCGTTTTCGTTCGATGACCACTCCAGCTGGAAGCTGCTCTTCAATTTTAGTCAAATCGCCGCTTACTGTCGAAACTGTTACGTTTAAATCATTCGCTAAACCTACCAGCTTAACAACATCTTCTTCCTGCACAAGTGCTTTTAAAATTCTTAGCTGACGCTCCTCCGGACTGTATTCGTTATAGGAAAGATCCATCAGATACCAACGAAAATTTTGAATTGCCTTTTCTGTGCCATCTATTCTCATCAGACCATTTTCTTTATTTAACTGTAAGTCATAGGAGTGCAGTGTATCTTCCACCTCTTTCATATCACGGCGAACAGTGCGCTCGCTGACGTTCAGTTCTCGAGCCAGCTGCTTAAGAGACACTGGGAGCGCATGATTAAGAAATTGCTCCAAAATAAGTCGAGCTCTTGCTGAAAGATACATAGCTGCTTCCTCCTTTTTTTCTTGGGACTAACTGAATCAGGCTGCTACCCTTGTCCGATAAGCTTTTCTACTAGCTGGTCGTATTGATCACCATTTAAGAAATTTTCAACTGAAACATGATAAGCGTTAGGCAATTTCTCCATTGCTCTCGATGTCAAATCCTTATGTGTAACAACAATATCGGCATCCGTCGGCAGCTGAGCAATCGCAGAATTCACTACCTCAATGGAAAGCCCGGCTTTCTTCACCTTATTTCTTAATACTGAAGCCCCCATTGCGCTCGATCCCATGCCTGCGTCGCAAGCAAAAATAATTTTTTGTACATTAGTCAAAGCAGCCCCGTGGTCCGCAGCTTCTTCTTTCGCAGTAATGTTCTGAGTAACTATTTGTTTTCCTTTCAGAGCACTTACTTTTTCCGTTGCTGTTTCTAAGTCTTCAGCAGACTCTTTTGACGTTTTTAAAATTAAACTGGAAATTCCGAATGATACAGCAGTTGCTGCTGCAATCGCTAGAATTACTCCTAAGTAGCCATCACGAGGCGTCATTGCCAAAATAGCAAAGATACTTCCCGGTGAAGCAGGCGCTACTAGTCCTGAATTGAAAATTGATAAGGTTAAAACACCTGTCATACCGCCGGCAATTGCTGATAAAATTAGTGCAGGCTTCATTAAGATATAAGGGAAATAAATCTCATGAATCCCTCCAAGGAAATGAATGATAATCGCACCTGGTGCTGTCTGTCTTGCAGAGCCTTTACCAAACAATGTATAAGCCAATAAAATTCCTAGCCCTGGTCCTGGATTTGCTTCCAGCAGGAACAACAGTGATTTACCTGTCTCCGCAGCTTGTTCAATAGCGATTGGGCTGATTACTCCGTGATTGATGGCATTATTTAAAAACAAAACCTTAGCCGGTTCAATAAATACGCTTGCTACAGGCAGTAGTGAATGCTCAATCAAAAAGCTAACGCCGGAAGCCAAAGCAGTGTTCAAGCCTTCTACAGCAGGTCCAACAACTAAAAATGCTAGAATAGCTAAAACAGAAGATAAAATACCTGCAGAAAAGTTGTTGACCAGCATTTCGAATCCCGGTTTGATTTTTCCATCAACCAGCTCATCAAACTTTTTAATACAAAAGGCACCCGCCGGACCAACAATCATTGCTCCTAAGAACATTGGAATGTTCGCCCCTGTAATTACCCCCATCGTTACCATTGCGCCGACGACACCACCGCGAATATCGTAAACCAGCCGTCCGCCGGTAAATCCAATCAGAATTGGTAATAAATAATTGATTGTTGGTCCAGTAATCTCGTTCAGCTGTTCATTTGGCATCCAGCCGGTCGGAATAAATAAAGCTGTTAAAATTCCCCACGCAATAAATGCTCCAATATTCGGCATAATCATTCCACTTAAGAAGCTGCCGAACTGCTGGATCTTCACTTTCATATTCCCCTGTGTTTGTTCCATGACTTTTTCCTCCTCATATTTTGAAAAGTCCTTAGTTTTTAAAAGCATTTCTTTTTGGCTGCGCAGCCGAATTTTTTCGTGACCAGCTCTTGCTGTCAACTTCATTGTAAACGCTGCCTATCCTATTCACAAGGAAATGAAAAGACAGTTTTGTCACCCGACAATGGACAAAACCTGTAATGGACCTGTGACTACTACCAAACTATTCTTTATGTAGTTTTAACAGTCCATCTTCTATAATAAATATGAGGATAATCCTAGAAAAGTTATGCAGTTTAGAAAAGCTGAACGAGTTCATTCAGCTCTCAAGTAATAAGTCCATGAGGTTTTGACAAACACTCATACTTGGAGCAGCTCGAGAAATATAGTGCTTGCTATAGGCTTGCATTCCTCATGATATAATCACAATAAAAAGAGAATTTCAGTATTTTTTCTGATAGGTTATTGACCCTGACGCAGCGTGAGGGCTTATGCTGGATTCGTGAGGAGGAATATAAATGAAAACTGTCAAAGAAGTAGCAGAATTAACCGGGGTAAGTATTCGTACACTGCGCTATTATGATGAAATTGACCTGCTGAAGCCTGTGAAGCTTTCGAAAGCCGGCTATCGCTTATATGATGATTGTTCTGTCCAACAGCTGCAGCGTATTATGTTTTTTAAGGAACTTGATATTCCATTAACAGAGATTAAAAGAATCCTCAGCAATCCGGATTTTAACAGTGACGCTGCCTTAGCTGCACAAAAAATTCTATTGGAGGCTAAAAGAAACCGGCTAAATGGTCTTATTGAACTAATTTCCGATGTAATGGCAGGGGTGAGGACGATGGATTTCGAAGCATTTAACGAGGAGGATTTTACTAAACTTATTACTCATTCACTAAAAGTTACTGATGAAAAATTAATTATCAGTAAATTCGGCAGTCTTACAGAATACCGCAGCTTTTTATTAGCGGAGTTTAAAAAGGATGGTCAATTAAGCTCCCGCTTTGTTCAGCTTTACGGCAGCAAATCAAAAGCTCTAGAGACTAGCCTACAAAGATCAGAGAGTATCCAGTCGCTGCAAAAGCAAAAAGAAGCCATCAATCAAATCTATGCTCAATTCTCTTTAGCGATGGATACAAATAATTCAGCTTTGGCCGAAAAGGCTGTCATAAAGCTGGCCGAAAACTATAAAAATTTTTTCAAACTGATAAATGCTAGACGCTTACTTTTAGAGCTGGCGAAGGGGTACCTAGATCCTTCTCAGCAAAATCAGGCAACTGAAGCGCAATATGGTACTGGAATTACTGTGTTTATCGCCAAAGCTATTTTAACGTATTATGGTGAGTCCAGCGCATAATGCCTTTTATCTTATCATGAGGCGGCCGACTTGATTTAATGTTGAAGAGAGCTTGCTGGTGAAGCTGGACATTACCTGGACAGCTCTCTCACTATTTCCTGATATCACCGAGCTTACAACTATAAAAATTTTATACTCCCCTTGCTAACAAAAAATTAATTGGTTTATACTTTAATTTTAGTTTCTTTTTTGTTTGATATAATGAAATAGCAGATTATGCTGACTACTCAAATTTACAAATAAGCACTATCTGATTAACTATGGAGGAGAAATGACTATGTTACAGGGTAAAAAAATTTGCTTAATCCCTGCTGTACTGACAGATAGGGCGAAAGTATATGACTGGTGCTTTCATTCAGAAACAACGAAATTCCATAGCGGACCACCTGATTATCCAGAAAAAGAAATTCCGACTTATGAAGAATTTTGCACTGCTTATTATGAAGACTATTTTTTTACTGGAACCAGACCTAGTGATGGTCAGGGCTTTCTTATTCTAAATGCTGATGAAGCCATTGGCTATATTAGCTACTCTACTTTTCATTTAAAACCAGCACTTGCAGAACTCGATATTTGGATGAATTGTGAGGTAAATTGCGGCAAAGGATTTGGTGTTGATGCCTTAAATGTACTTAGTGACTATCTGAATCAGACAATCGGCAGTAAACAAATAATCATCGCCCCTTCAATTAAAAATACTTGGGCACTTAAAGCATATGGAAAGGCTGGTTTTAAAAAAACTGAGAAAAAAATGTCTGCTTTTTTACGGGAAGAGTACGCCGCTCTTTATGAAAATGGGGATTACGGTGTGGAGGAAACAGCTATTTTAACTAAGTCTTTCCTATAGAAAAAAGGAGCCTGAGATATAACTATATTCCCAGACTTTTAGTATGCTGAAAGTTGAATAAACGATGTTTCAAAGCTTGTTTATGCTTCAAATATTTGAGATAAGTGACAAACAGCGACGGAAGTAATCTGCCTCTCAACTTATTTACATTCAATGACTCAAAAAGCTGGCTACTCCAGTGAATGATAAAAAAGACGTAAATCTTCCTTCGTTTCTTTAGAGAGCTCTTTACTTCTCTTTTTTTGAATCGCCCCTTCTAACCCATAAAGAAAAGATAGACAGGCGCCTTTATCTACTTGTTCCCGTACTAAGAGAAATGCCGCCATACTCCCCTTCTCTTCCAGTTCCTCCAATGTATCAATGCCAACCTGACTGAGCTTTTCTACAGTTACTGGTCCAATTCCCTGTGCTTCCTCCAGCTTCATCACAGTTCCTCCTTACTCTGCCAATGCGGCAGCTGTCCTAATTGATAGACAGCGGCTTTCTCTGCAGCCTTTCGATCCAAACCTTGTGTAGAAACAATAAAATCAGTCATCCCAGCTACCATTTCAGAAAAATTTTTCATCGTTCCATCTTCTTTTTCACAATAGACACAATACTCTTTTGTCATATCGGAAGCGGCAAAGTCTGCTTTATTTCGCATCGGCATACC
Source organism: Enterococcus sp. LJL128 (assembly GCF_056924295.1). Classification (NCBI taxonomy): domain Bacteria; kingdom Bacillati; phylum Bacillota; class Bacilli; order Lactobacillales; family Enterococcaceae; genus Enterococcus; species Enterococcus sp. LJL128. The sequence goes on from NZ_JBXPBP010000007.1 coordinate 73,851, forward strand.
GCAAGCAATACAATGTTTCATTTTTTTATTCCTCCTTTGTAAACTAATGTCAGAAATTGTTCAATCCAATAGGCCTTATTTCTTTTTATGATATTTTTTCCACCAAATAAATCCCGGTTTTCCAGATAATAGTGAATAAACCCTAACCAGTTTGTAAAAAGCACCGCCAACGGCAGGCTAAGTGTATCATTGACTGCTCGTTCAAAATGATGAGCAAAGACAGCTTGAATACTTACATACAAATAGCTAACCTCTTGATTCAGCAGCAGCCGTTGAGTAATGAAATAAACATATAAATCTTCATATTGTTCTAAAACAGATAGATGAAGAAACAGATAGTCCTCCAATGAGGCTATCATACCGGTCTGCATTTGATAATCAAAATCCTTTAGTAGTTGAGAAATCACTTCTTCCATCAATCTGTCCTGATTGACAAAATGCAGAAAAACCGTTCCTTTGCCAACTTCTGCCTGGCGGCTAATCTCTTCAATTGATACCTCAACAAAGCCCTTTTTACCATATAAAACAGTAGCTGCAGCTAATATTTTCTTTCGAGTCATTGCTTTTTTTTCTGCTCTTTTCATATTTCCTCCAATTAGAAAGTCAGTGGGACATAACTAAATGATCGAACTCTGCCTTATCTAGAATCCGAATAAACGGTGTTCCTAAAATAGCTGGCTCGTGAAGCTAGATACTAGTCAAATGTTTCCTTGGGTAATCTTTGATATGACCGATTTTACAACTATAAAAATTCTACACTCTTTTAGCCCTTGTCACAAACTGACTACATAGTCAGTTTATAACTTTCTAGATTTTCTGTCAATTATATTTTTAGCCTGCTTAAAGATTACTATTTTACCTATTGCGGTGGATTCTAAAAAAAAGTCTGGGACATAAACAAAATCCCAGACTTTTGACATCCCTAAAACCGAATAAACGGTATTCCAAAAGCAGCTTTCTCGGAAATAAGTCGAATAATCTCGAAAATATGAGAAACTATTTTCGGATTATTCTTCTTATTTCTCGAAGCTGAACACTTTTGTCATAACCTCAGCTATTCAAAAATTATTTTTATCAGATAAAACTACTACTTACTTAATCTGATAAAAACGCAAGATTTAGTTGATTTGAATACCTATTTGGAAATCCAATTGAGGATACTCCTCTATACTTATCGATCTAAATCAACCTTTTAAAATCAGCTGTTCATTTTCTGTAATTTTTTTAAAACCTCTTGGAATTCTTCTTCAAGCTTTCGTTTTTCCAGCTCATCTGCCGAACTCAGTCTACTAATTATCACCGTTTTACGGTTCTCCAGCAGCAGCTTTTGCTGTTTCTCCTGTTCTTCTAATTCGCTCAAACGGTTTTGATCCTGCTCAGACTGAATATCTTTCCCTGAAATCAGCCAGGTTTCAGTAGCTACATTACGGATAAAGGTATCGTCATGAGAAACAAAGAGAATTGTCCCTTGATATACATTTAATGCTTCTTCTAAAACCTCAATCGAAGAAATATCCAAATGGTTGGTTGGCTCATCCAGCAACAGCAGATTATAATCGCTTAACAAAAGCTTGCTGATTGCTACTTTGCTTCGCTCACCGCCGCTTAATACACCAATCTTTTTAAACACAGCATTTCCAAGGAATTGCATATGAGCCAGTAAATCCCGAACCGACTGATCACTATGCATAGAAGACTCACTTACGGATTCAAAGATTGTCTTTTCTTCGTTCAAGGTTTCAAAGGTTTGACTAAAATAACCGATACGAACACCTTTCGCAAAAGTAATCCCTTGTCCTCTATTGAGAATTTCTTTAAGCAGAGTCGTTTTTCCTGAACCATTCACTCCTATTAAAGCTGTTTTAGAACCTGTTTCCAAACGAAAAGCAGCTGTTTTTAGAAGTTCTTTATTTCCTGCTATCAAATTGTAGCCCTCAGCGGTCAAGGGATATGCTGTATGCAGCTTCTGAGCAGGAGAAAACGGAATAATCAGCTGTTTTTTCTCAATTGGCTTATCTACTTTTTCCAGCTTGGCTAAACGAGTTTCCATAATTTTTGCCCGATCATCTAAGTTTTTTTTCGCTCTCTGATCTCCCATTTTATGAAGTCTTGCCTCAGAATTTCCCATACGCTTTGGTGCTTTTCTAGTCTGGCGGCTCTTTTCCTGCACCACGCCGACTGACTGAGTTAACCGCCGCCTTTCCTGTTGATAGCTATCATATGCTCTCTGCTGCTCTGTCTCTTCAATTTTTTTCTGAGCAAAGTACGTATCGTAGTTTCCTTCATACAGCTTCACTCTACCATTTTCTATTGCTAAAATTTTATTAACAACCTTATTCAAAAAAGAACGATTGTGAGAGATAACCAGCAGTGTTCCTGCATATCGCTTTAGTTTCTTTTCTAAAAAGGCAATTCCTTTTTTATCTAAATGGTTCGTCGGCTCATCAGCAAGCAAAATATTGGTAGGTGATTTCAGCGCCTCTTGTATTCGCCGTTTTGTCTGTTCACCGCCGCTATCTGTTGTTTCAGTATCAATCAACTGTTCAATAGACGCTGTCTGGTCACTACAGAACACTTGCCCTTGGTTTGGTTCAATTTCGCCTTTTATAAGAGAAAAGAGTGTTGTTTTTCCTGAACCGTTGTCTCCTACAATTCCCACTCTACTTCCATCAGGAATTACCAAATGGTCGATTGTAAACAAATCCTTATCTCCAAAGTACATTTTTATATTTTTTAATTCTATTGACATAACAAAAAAACCTCCTTCAATCCTGAAGAAGATGCCTTATTGACCTAAATATAACGAACACTCAAAAACCAACCAAAATAAACCCTAGGTCCGGCTTTGAATAACGAAAGATATTTTGTCATGACTATTTAGGCACACTCATCCACTACAGAATTTAATAATTGTATTAAATTATTGAATAGTAGATGTAATACGCATAGTCTGAATACCTTTCCCTTTCTTAACATTAACCATAGTCTAACAAATTTCTTTTATTTTTTCAATACTTTCTGCCTATAGTTGTTTTTATTCTTCTTCGTGATACAATAAAGTAAAAATTACTATTACCATTAATATAGAAAGGATGAGTGCTTTTGTCTCACTTTGCTTCTAAAAAAGAAGAACGCCAATATTATGAGCAGATAGCCAGTGAAGTAGAGTTCTTAAAGTGGTATCACCAGCAGGATCATCCTGAGTATGAAAAGCCTTCATTGACAGTTGATATTGTTTTGATGTGCTATAACAAAGAAGAGGATCAGTTAAAGCTGCTTCTAATTAAGCGAAAAGGTCACCCCTATAGAAACTCATGGGCACTGCCAGGCGGATTTGTTATGCCGAATGAATCCACAGGCGAAAGTGTTCTGAGAGAAACAAAGGAAGAAACCGGCGTCGTAATCTCTAAACAGAATATTGAACAGCTCCATACTTTTAGTACACCTAATCGTGATCCCCGCGGCTGGGTTGTAACGGTCAGCTATCTGGCGTTTATCGGTGAAGAACCATTGATTGCCGGAGACGATGCGAAAGAAGTCAGCTGGTTCACTATGCAGCGGGTGGGAAGCAAGCTGCTTTTGGCAAACGGAGAAGCCGAAATAACCCTTGACCTAAACGATTCAAGTGCCAGTGATCATCATCTGTTAGCCTTTGACCATAGTGAGATTCTTTTAAAGGCCTTTAATCGAGTAGCTAACAAGATGGAGCATGAACCGCAGGTGCTGCAGGTTTTAGGAAAGGACTTTACAATAACAGAAGCACGTAAAGTATTTGCCAAATTTTTAGGGGTGGACTACAAGTCCATCGATCATTCCAACTTTAAAAAGGCCATGCTTCAATATTTTGAAGAGATTGGTGAACGTCCTGTTGGGATTGGCCGTCCTTCAAAGATTTATAAATTAAAGCTGGATGACTAGATGTCGGTAAAATTTGACTTTAAGGCGAGGATGGGCAGAAGTGTTTATTTCCGAAGAGGTTGCTTCTGCACCCACCATTTATCCAGATTCCAAGTGATGGGGGTATAACTCATTGAGTTATATCCCCATCACTTTTTTCTATTACTTAGGTTGCTCCTTTTACCACCCGCTTAGTACAAGCTTGCCAACCATTTTACCCCTTCCTACCAGCTGATGTGCCTTCTCCAAATTTTCTGCATTTATCGGCTGAATAGACTCCGTTACAGTGCTTTCCAATTCATGCGAGTCATACAGCTCAGCCAGCTGCTTCAATATTTCACCTTGACGACTCATATCTGCGGTTTGGTAGAGGGACCGGGTAAACATGAACTCCCAGCTGAATGTCACGCTTTTATTTTTCAGCAAATCTAAATCAACCGGGCTTCCGCCATCAACGATAGAGCATATTTTCCCTTGAGGCTGAATTATCTTTGCAATCTCCTGCCAATACATACTAGTATTATACAAACATAAAATATATGGTACTTCTCTAATGCCTATTTTTTCCAACTCATCTGAAAGAGCATTCCGATGATTAATGACAAAATCGGCACCCATCTTTTGAACCCAAGTCATTGTTTCTTCTCTGGAAGCTGTAGTAATTACCTGTAATCCAGCTTTTTTTGCCAGCTGAATAGCTATTGAACCTACGCCTCCGGCTCCGTTAATAATCAGAATTTGTTTACCTTTGTCTGCTTCACTAATTCCTAAACGATCATAAAGAGATTCCCACGCAGTCAAACCAGTTAAAGGAATTGCGCCACTCTCCTCAAAGCTAAGGTTTTTGGGCTTTTTAGCTATCAGTCTTTCATCCACTAACTGATACTGACTATTGCTGCCGGCTCTACTAAAGTCTCCAGCATAAAAAACCTCATCTCCGATTTTAAAAGAAGTGACTTCTGCTCCAGTCTCCTTCACAATTCCCGCACCATCCCAGCCCAAAATCCGATAGTCATTATCTATCTTTTGTTTTGCCGTCTTTGTGTCAATAGGATTCACTGATACAGCCTTCACTTCAATTAATACATCCTTAGGGTTTTGCAGCTCTGGAACAGACAGTAATCCATCTTCAAAATGATTTTCCTGATTGGTTTCTCTTAATACAACAGCTTTCATCGTCTTCATAACTTTTCCTCCTCACAATAATTCAAGCTCTTACTGATAAGAGTACGCTGAAATGAAAAAAAACGCACTTATTTTGTGCTGGTTTTAGAACAGCTACAGAATAAGTGCGTTTTTTTTTATTTGTCCTGCTTGGCTTGACTGCCAGCTACTAGACTTTTAGCAATCAGCTGGGCGTATTCCACCTGACCATCTATATTAGGATGGACTAAATCTTCGTAGAACCATTCGTCATGATCTTTACTAAGACTATACCAATCAATAATTGTCAGATTTTTGTATTTGTTTGTCATGGATTCAAGCATGGCATTGACTTCATTTTGCCAACGCCTCGTTGGTACCCGAACGTTCAGCCAGAAGACTTGTCGCTCTTCTCCAATAATTTTCATTAGATTATCAAATTGATCTTCGGTAAAAGAGCCATTTGTTCCCAAACCGATTAAGACAGTCTCCTTCAGCTGATTGTCCGTCTTCAATTTTTCCAGTGGTTCCTCGCTGCTATACAGCTGCCGTCCAACTTCGCCATCTACAATCATCTTAGGGAAAATCGCCTGCAGGTCAGCCGCGCCGTCCAAAATAACAGAATCACCAAATGCTGTTACCTCTAGAGCCTGGGCCTGGTTCCATTCGTCCTCGGTTAGTCCATAATGCGTCGGATCTACAGGTTCTGCTTCGCTGCTGGAAGAGCTTGCTGTCTTATCTTTTTCTGCTTGCTTTCGTTCTTCCGCCTTCTTCTTATTATTGGCAATGGTTTCTTGAAGCTGCTTTTGTTCCGCCGTCACATAATTAACCGGTGCTTCAACCCAGCCATATACTGCAAAACCAAATAAAACTGTGCCAATTAGAAAAGTAGCTTTAGGAATAGTAATCCATGGTCTTTTCACCAAATCCTTCAGAGCGTACCAGATATATTTGTAATAGAACTTGCCAAGGGGCTTTTCAATAAATCGATAAGAGAGTTCACTAATACCTAAAATCAACGCTAGTTCAATCAGCGAGTGAATAATCAGATGTTCGCTAATATTTTTTATTTTTGCTTCGTAGAAAATCATCACTGGAAACTGATACAGATAAATGCCATAACTCCGTTTGCCAATCCAGGTGAAGACTGGATTTGTCAGCCACTTATTGACATCTGCGCCTGGATGAGCAGTGATTGCAACAAGTAATGTGGCAAATACAGTAACCAGCAGCATGCCTCCTCTGTAGACAAAGGTATAATGGTCTGCTAAGAAGATAAACGAAAGAATAACTGCCGCCAGTGAAACACCTCCAACGATATTCAAAAGATAACGAGCTTTTTCAGGTATTTCTTTTTTTAATCGAAAGGTCGGCCAGACGAATGCTAGCCCGCTGCCCAGCAGTATTGAAAACAATCGCGTATCCGTTCCATAATAGACTCTTGTAGGATCTGCGCCTGGTGTGTATAAGATAGCCATTAACAGCGCCGAACCAAGTGCTGCACCGAAAATTGCTGTGGTAATTTTTACTCTGTTCTTCAAATATTTCTTTAAAAGAATAAATATGAGTGGCCAGATTAGGTAGTTTTGAGCCTCTACAGCCAGAGACCAGATATGGGTAAATGGTGATTGTGTTGCGAAACGATCAAAGTAGGAAAAACCGTGAAATATTTGCCACCAGTTGTTATAATATAACATGCTGCTGGCTACAACGCCCCGAAGATTATTGAGCAGATCCCTCTGAAACAGAGCGATGTAAGCGGATGTGGAGATAAGCATAAAAATTAGTCCTGGATAGAGTCGCTTCATCCTTCGTATGTAAAATCCTTTAACATCTATCTCATTATTTTGAAGCCATTCCTGGCGAAGTAAATCGGTGATTAAATAGCCCGAAAGAGTAAAAAATATCGGGACCCCCAGATAGCCTCCACTCATGATAGGAGGAAATAAGTGATAGAGGATAACCCCGACAACTGCAAGTGTTCGAATGCCATCGAAACCAGTGATATAACGGCTGTTTTTCAGCCTTTGTTTCTGTTCCATCTATATACCAACTTTACTATAATCTATTTTTATAAAGGTTATTTTTAATTTTAAGATGCTTTTTAAAGCAATAAATTAAATATACGTCCTTTCTATAGAAATGGCAAGAATAGTTTTACGATTTTCTTAAAAATTTTACAAATTCTTATAGTAGCTGAAAATAAATTTTCAACTAAAAAAATTTTTACCGAATTTGATATTTTTCTTTTTCCTAGGAACTGTTAAATTTCATGAAATTTAATTTTATGTTTATATTTTTAAATAACAAAAAAACTCGAAAAATATTATATATATTTCACGAGTCTTTTTTATGATTCTGCATTTTCTTTTGGAACATTTAAACCAATAACGTATACAGTGAAGGATTTTGACTTAAATCAATGTAAGTTGGATCGAATTCATTCAGCTTTTCAGTAAGTTTAGCCAAATCTTCTGGATTTTTTAGCAAAATCCCTAAGATAACCGGTCCAGTTCCCCGGTTCACTTTCTTGGTATACTCAAACCGTGTAATATCATCAGCAGGTCCCAAAACATCATTTACAAACTCTCTCAACGCTCCCGGACGCTGAGGGAAGTTAATTACAAAATAATGTTTCAGTCCTTCGAATATCAGCGAACGCTCTTCAATTTCAGCCATTCGATTAATATCATTATTTCCGCCGCTAATGATACAAACGACATTTTTCCCTTTAATTGCGTCTTTCATCTGTTCAAGTGCCGCAACGCTCAGTGCACCCGCTGGTTCTGCTACAATCGCCTGTTTGGAGTATAGCTCTAAAATTGTTGAACATACCTGACCTTCGTCAACCGCCAACAACTCATCGACTGATTCCACTGCGTGAGCGTATGTTTTCCCGCCAACTTTTTTTACTGCTGCACCATCGACAAATTTCTCAACCTGAGATAATTCAATTGGCTCTCCTAAATCAAAGGCCGCTTTCATCGACTGAGCACCTTTAGGCTCTACTCCGATTACAGCAGTTACAGGACTGACGCTTTTAGTATAGACGCCTGTTCCGCTAATTAAACCGCCGCCGCCAATCGCAGCAATCAAGTAATCCACTTGAATGTCTTCTTCCCGTGCCTTGTTAAAGATTTCTACAGCCACCGTTCCCTGCCCTGCCATGATATCCAAATCATCAAAAGGATCAATGAACGTTTGACCGTTCTTTAAAGCATATGCTTTTGCTGCTGCCGCCGAGGCATCAAAGGTATCTCCTACCAATTGGATTGTTACTTCATTTCCACCAAAAAACTGAACCTGAGTAATTTTTTGCTGAGGTGTAGTTGTCGGCATAAAAATCGTTGCAGGAACCTTCATTTCCTGACAGGTGTAAGCCACTCCTTGAGCATGATTTCCCGCACTGGCGCATACAACACCATTCGCTAACGTTTCAGGTGCAATTTGCGAAATCGCATAATACGCGCCTCGAAGTTTGAATGAGCGTACCTTTTGCAGATCTTCTCTCTTTAAATATACACTGCACTGATATTTCTGTGACAGGTATACATCATACTGCAGCGGCGTCTTCATCACTACTTTGCTAAGTAGTCCATATGCGTCTTCTATTTTTTCTTTTGTGAGCTTTGCCATCATTTCACCTCATTAACGAACAATTAGTCATTTCTTGAAACAAAGGGCATCATTTTTCTAAGCTCTGCACCAACTTTTTCAATCGGATGTCCGGCGTTTTCTTCTCTCATTTTATAAAATTCCTTGAAGCCGTTCTTATTGTCATCCACAAAGCCTTTAGCAAAATTCCCGTTTTGGATATCAGTCAGAACATCTTTCATATTTGCTTTTGCCTGCTCTGTTACTACTCTAGGTCCAGATACATAATCGCCATATTCCGCCGTATTAGAGATAGAATGACGCATCTTCTCGAAGCCTCCTTCGTAGATCAGGTCGACAATCAGCTTCAGTTCATGACATACCTCGAAGTAAGCCAGCTCAGGCTGGTATCCAGCTTCTGTCAGTGTTTCAAAGCCCGCTTCAATCAAGCTAGTCAAGCCTCCGCATAAAACAGCCTGCTCTCCGAAAAGATCTGTTTCAGTTTCTTCTTTAAAGGTTGTTTCCAGAACACCTACACGAGTAGCTCCAATTCCTTTGGCATAAGAAAGAGCGACATCTGATGCAGTTCCTGTTGCGTCCTGATAAACAGCAAATAAAGCAGGTACAGCAAATCCTTCCGTAAATGTCCGGCGAACCAGATGTCCGGGTCCTTTAGGAGCAACCAGAAAGACATCAACATCTTTGGGAGGCTTGATTACATCAAAATGGATATTAAAACCATGAGCGAAAGCCAGTGCATCTCCTGCTGTCAGATTTGGTGCAATTTCATTTTCATATAACGCACCTTGAATTTCATCGGGAGCTAAAATCATGACAACCTGTGCCTTTTTAGCAGCTTCTCCAACCGGCAGTACTTCGAAGCCGTCATTTCTAGCTGCTTCAGCTGATTTTCCTTCTCTAATTCCGATAACTACCTGATTACCATTATCCCTCAAGTTCTGAGCATGAGCATGTCCTTGAGAGCCATAGCCCACAATTGCTACTGTTTTTCCTTCCAACACATTTTTTTCAACTGAATCATTGTAATATACTTTTGCCATAATCATAAACCCTCCATATTTTTATTAGAAAAGCAATCCAAATTTAGCTGCCTTTTTGTGAAAGACTGTTTTACAACCTTCTTATCTATTCAGCAAGCGGAATCTGTAATGCCAGACGTTATTAGTAAAGTGAAAATATATTTTTTTGCGGCTAGCTGTCGGTCTCTCCTTCAGCTATTATTTCCTCTGGTAAATCCTGTCACACCTGTTCTTGCCAGCTGCTTTATCCCATAAGGAGCAACAACATCAACAAAGGCGCTAATCTTCTCACTGGTACCAGTTACCTGAATGACTACTGTTTTTGTGCCCACATCGATGACATTGGCTCTAAATGGATCAATGACTGAGAAAAGCTCTGAACGAACAGCAGCCGGCGCATTTAGCTTAATCAAAGCCAGCTCTCTTTCCAGATGTGGTTCATCAGTGATGTCGGAAACCTTAATCACATCAATCTGCTTGTTCAACTGTTTGGTTATCTGCTCACTTTCATTGAGATCTTCCACTTGCACAATAATCGTTATTCTAGAGATATTGCTTTGCTCTGTAGGTCCTACTGAAATACTGTCGATATTTACCTGACGCCTGGTCAGAACACCACTGAAACGATTCAGGACACCTGAATTATTATGAACTGCAGCTGTTATAATTCGTCTCATCTTAGTCCACTCCCATCATCTGATAATTTGGTTTGCCTGCCGGCACCATTGGCAGTACATGTTCAGTTTGTGATACTGCTACTTCAATCAGTATCGGACCTTTTTCTTTAAATGCTTCGGTCAGCTCTGCTTCGACCTTTTGCGGATCAGTAATGCGAACAGCAGAAATTCCATAAGCTTCAGCCAGCTTAACAAAGTCCGGCTGACTGGCAAATACAGACTCCGACCGCCGTTCGTTAAAGAAGCTTTCCTGCCACTGTCGGACCATTCCCAGCGATTGATTATTCAAGAGAACAATCTTAATTGGCAAATCGTAGTCATTTAAAATTGCCAGCTCCTGATTCGTCATTTGAAACCCGCCGTCTCCAACAAACAGGACAACCTCCTTTTCGCGACAGCCCAGCTTGGCGCCAATCGCTGCCGGTATACCATACCCCATCGTTCCCAAACCACCGCTCGTAATGAACTGCTTTTCATTTTTAAATGGATAGAACTGTGCTGTCCACATCTGGTGCTGTCCAACATCTGTTACCACGATTGCTTCACCAGCTGTCAGTTTTCCGATGTACTCAATTACCTTTTGCGGTTTGATTTCTTTCTGTTGTTCTGCGTCATATTTAAATGGATGCAATTTCTTCCTTGACTGATTGATTTTCCGCCAGTCTGACCAGCAGTCTCCGTTTTCACACAGCTCATAAGTCAACATTTCCTTCAATGTTTCCTTTGCATCGGCAACTATCGGAATCTTGGTTTCAATTATTTTACCGATTTCAGCTGGGTCAATATCAATATGAGCAACTACTGCATTCGGAACAAATTCCTGCGGCGCACTTGCTAGGCGGTCGTCAAACCTCGAACCAATGTTGATCAGCAAATCACAATCTGTCAGTGCCATATTCGCCGCAAAGGAACCATGCATACCACCCATTCCCAAAAACAGCTCATGCTCAGAAGGTACTGCACCCAAACCAAGTAGCGTACTTAATACAGGCAGCTTGTGCTTTTCAACAAACGCGGTTAATTCTTCACTAGCATTCGCTTGAACTACACCCGCTCCCGCTAATACAAGCGGCTTCTTCGCTTCCTTCAGCTCCTCCATCAGCTTTTTAACCTGAAGCTTATTAGGAAAGACTGTCGGCTGATAGCTTGGCAGTGCTAATGCAGGCGGGTGTTCGGCATCTGATTCAATAATTGTCATATCCTTAGGTAAATCAATTACTACTGGTCCTTTTCTTCCTGTAGAAGCAATATGAAAAGCTTCATCAATGATTCTCGGCAGCTCGCTCGTATCTCTTACCTGATAATTATTTTTAGTGATCGGCATCGTAATTCCTACCACGTCAGCTTCCTGAAAGGCGTCTTTACCAATACCATTAGTCGTTACCTGTCCGGTGAATACCACGAGGGGAACCGAATCACTCATTGCATCCGCAATTCCTGTGACTGCATTTGTAGCACCTGGTCCGCTTGTCACCACTACAACTCCCGGCTTGCCAGTTGCCTTTGCATATCCCTCCGCGGCATGTACAGCTCCTTGTTCATGCCGTGTTAATATATGCGGCATCTCTCCATCATACAAGGCATCATAGAGCGGGAGGACTGCGCCTCCCGGATACCCGAAAATCATTTCTACATTCTGACGAAGCAGCGCATCAATCAATATTTTTGAACCGCTCTTTGCATTTGTCATACGCGTTCCTCCTAACTTTTGATTCTATAGCTCCTTTATTTGCTGGCTAAAGCCAATCCTCTTTGATTATTTTCCTACTAACCTGTACAAACCAGTTCTTTTAAAAAAGGATATTATAGTAAAGAAGTACCCATTGCATTTTTGGTCATACCCATTTTTTTAGTCAAGCAAATCATCAGGAATACGCATAATACCGCCTGTATGAGCAGAAGTAACCAAGGCTGTATATCTAGCTAAATACCCAGTTTTAACCTTAGCCTTAAACGGCTGCAGCGTTTCTTTCCGCTGCTGTAGTTCTTCTTCTGGAACTTGAACATTTAATGTTCGATTAGTCAAATCAATTTCAATCGTGTCTCCATCATTAATTAGCGCTATCGGTCCGCCTTCAGCAGCTTCAGGAGAAATATGTCCTACAGCAATTCCCCTAGTAGCACCGGAAAAGCGTCCATCTGTAATCAAAGCAACATCTTTGCCTAAACCTCTACCGACAATACTTGAAGTCGGCGCCAGCATTTCAGGCATGCCCGGTCCGCCCTTTGGTCCTTCATAGCGGATAACCACCACGTGTCCTTTGGTCACCGTATGATTATCAATTGCTTGAACTGCCTCATCATGAGAGTTGAAACAAATCGCTTTTCCTGTAAACACTTGAATAGACGGATCTACACCACCGACTTTAATAACGCTGCCCTTTGGTGCAATATTTCCATATAGAATTGAAAGACCGCCGACAGGGCTGTACGGTGTTTCCTTTGGATGAATGACTTCCTCATTTTTAATTGATGCATCTGCTACATTTTCCCGAAGACTTTTCCCTGATACAGTTATTCTATCAGGATGAATCGCATCGCCTAAATCAACCAGTTCTTTTATGATTGCTGGAACTCCACCAGCTTCGTGTACATCATGCATAGAATAAGCGGATGAAGGAGCAATTTTTGAAAGGTAAGGGACTCGCTTGGCAATTTCATTGATTGATTCTTGATCATATTCAATCTCTGCTTCATTTGCAATTGCCAAGGTGTGAAGAACGGTATTGGTTGAGCCGCCCATTGCCATGTCTAAGGCAAAAGCATCATCAATTGCCTCCTTAGTGATAATATCTCTTGGTTTGATTTGCTGTTTAACTAAATCCATTAAATGAAATGCAGATTTTCGAACCAATTCTTTGCGCTCCTCTGAAACAGCTAAAATTGTGCCATTCCCCGGCAGTGCCATACCTAAAATCTCCATCAGACAATTCATTGAGTTTGCAGTGAACATTCCGGCACAAGAACCACAGGTCGGACAAGCATTTTGTTCCATAAAGGTAAATTCTTCTTCTGTCATTTGTCCATCTTTATAAGCTCCTACCGCTTCGAACATAGACGATAACGTCGCTGTGTGTCCACGAGGATCAACTCCAGCTTTCATTGGACCGCCGGAACAAAAGATAGCTGGTACATTCGTACGGACACTTGCCATTAACATGCCCGGTGTGATTTTATCGCAGTTTGGAATGTAGAAAACACCATCAAACCAGTGAGCATTAATCACGGTTTCCGCCGCGTCTGCAATTATTTCCCGGCTGGGTAATGAATAGCGCATTCCAATGTGCCCCATCGCTATGCCGTCATCAACCCCGATTGTATTGAACTCAAACGGAATTCCGCCAGCTTCACGAATCGCTTCCTTCGCAATATCCGCCAGCTCGCGCAGATGGACATGTCCAGGAACAATATCGATATAAGAATTACAGATAGCAATAAATGGTTTCTCCATATCTCTGGCACTTTTTACTTGGCCTGTTGCGTATAGCAGACTTCTTGCCGGAGCTGCTTCGATTCCTTTTTTGATCATATCACTTCGCATTTTTATCACTCCAATTCTGGTTTTCGGTCTCTTCAGTCTTGCTTCACCTATTTCTTCTACAAAAAAAGCATCCCATCAAATGGGATGCTTTAGCAAGAATCCCATTCACTAAAGACGAATAGGACTCAAACATCTGCAAAAATCTCAGTGTTCTAAGTCCTCGATAATAAAATAATGACTAATTCAATATTCGCTGTCTTTCTCATAAGTGGATTCTCCTTTATTCGCTGTACATAGGTACATAACATTAAAAATTAATGTGAATCAGAAAAGCTTTTGTTAACTATAAACTTTTAAAATGAGAATGTCAATAGAAAATTCAGAAAATTCGAAAAACATTTTCAATTTTCTTTTCTAACTTTTAGTTATAAAAAGCTATTTGGGAACAGGAGCTGTTTTGCGAAATAAAAAAACACTAGAACAAAATTTGACTTTTGTTCTAGTGTTGACAGTTTAATTATTTCTAAAATAATATAACGGTTTTTTAGTCAGACGTTTCATCTGACGTTTTTTATCTTCAATAATTGATAAAAGCTCATCAGAGAAATTTTCAAGAATGACTCGACCGCCTTTATACGTGTTTCCGCCAATTGAAGCAACCTCATCTGGCGTAAGTATTACCTTTCGATGGGTAATTTTTTTAAAAAACACATCAATCAGGTAAGTTGGCAGATAAAAATTATTCTGTGCTGAAAAAGATTCCAGATAAATAAAATCATCAATACTGATATAACAGTCATCAACTGACAGAAAATGAACAGACCGGTCAATATAGATATCTCTCTTCTGTAAAATCTCATTAATTTTTTTATTCAGAAGATTTAAACTCTCAATCTCCTTCACATAATTTTCCAATTCGCGGTGGCGAATATATCTGCGTTCTTCATATGAAAGCCGAAAAGCCATCGATAAGACCACAATTGCCGCCCCTACGATAACCCCTATAATTCCTACAAAAAAAACAAGCATTGGATTTACCTCTTACGTTAGTTTGTCTGTAAATTAGTATAGCACATTCTGCTTTCTAGAGAAATTAAAAACTACGGCTACACACCTCGGTATATCCTTGCTCTATCCAAGTTCTCAGTAGAAATCAAATTTTCCAGCAATTACCATAGAAAGCAGAACTAACTTATAGTTATGCTTCACGACGTATTAGGATTGTCACACCTTTTTCAAATTGAGCTTCATATTCCTGCAGAATATGAATAATCTTTCGTTCCGTGGGACAGATACCTGTCTTCTTGTCCGTTTTCTTCACCGCCCGCCAATGAATAATCCAAAAAAGCGGTCCTCCCAGATACCAGGCAAATTGTGAGGTGTTATCCAGACATTGACTATACAAAAACGACAACCGCTCTATGACATCTCCTGTAATCACATAGTCTTCCAACTGCTTTCTCAACAACGGATAAAGCTCTTCAATATCATTTACATCATTCAAATCATACTACTCCTTTTTTCGTGTTCATTTAGCCGCAAATAATTCTTTTACTTTCTACAATATACCTTTTTTAGAGAGGTGGACGGCAATTTATTCTCTCGTTGCTGGAAAAATAATGCCAGCTAGTCCCTCATACTCATTTCCATAACTGTCCATCAGATAGCCGCACTGCTCACATTCTTCCCAAAAATGAATTTTCCCGTTCGGCTGCTTCGCAAGAACATAATACATAGTATATTGATTAATTTTTGGGCAGTCATTGCCTGTAGGAACCGCCGCCAGCTCCCATAACGTACTGCTGATGATCATCGCTAACCCGCCGATTTTATTTTATTCACGTTGACTTACTATGTTTTTCTCTGTTTCCAAAGAGAGAGTTGTCTCTGGATTAACATAGACTGCCGGATCAAGCTCGATTAGCATATCCAAGCGCGAGTTTTGCAAAACCTCTTTTCTGAAATATCGATTATTTCTTTTGACAAAAGCCGCTAGTGCTGCGTAATAGGCTTGATGACTGCTCATTATATTCTCATCAGAAAACAGTGCGTAGTACTGCTGCATAAAACGACTGTCTCGCTTCATGTAATTTTTCATCTGCTGCTCCTTATCCAATGAACCTGTCTACTCTAATCAACTACACCTTTTCTTCTATTAGAAGACGTTTCTTTTGATAATAAATTAAGTCTTCCTGATCCTGCAGCTCCTTAGTCTCTTTAAGAAACTTTTCTTTTTCCTCCTCCAAATGAAAGAATACAGCTTTTTTCTTTTGCTGAACCTGCCATCGCAATTCCTCGGTCATTTGTTTTTCCTGATCGTTGCCGATAAACTGATCTAAACGGCTGACAAGATGATTCACCCGGTAGAACAGTTCACTATATTTATCCTCAAGCTTGTCCATTTTTCTCTGTGTTTCTATAGCTTCGTCTAATGCGTTTTCGACATTTCGCTCTTCCAGCAGCAGGCCATCCCATTGGTTAATCTTCTTTCTATCCATTTACACGCCCTGCAATTTTCTGGATAATGATTTGCCTTCTCTGCTTGATACAAATCCAACCTCTTTATCACTCATTAACTTTCCTCCTAAATAGTCTCATAATAAAAATGACAAAATAACCAATTAAAAATTCTTTTCATTACATATAGTTTATCATAACCCTTGGAAATCAACTTATCAGATTTTTTCTCTTTATATAAAATAATTGATATAGCTTCTCCTATTTTTCTGTGTAAAAACAGGTGCATAATTTCAATGCAATTTAATTGACCTTTATTGACCATTAGAGTATACTTTTTTTAGGCATTCCAATCAGGGATATGTTAGAATGTTTTTATGAGCTTTTTATATAGGAGGACATAACTTATGAATTTAATACCAACAGTCATAGAACAATCATCTCGCGGCGAAAGAGCCTATGATATTTACTCACGCTTATTAAAAGACAGAATCATTATGTTGAGCGGACCAATCGACGACAATGTAGCTAACTCCGTTATCGCTCAGCTGTTGTTCCTTGATGCACAGGATTCTGAAAAAGATATTTATCTATACATCAACTCTCCGGGCGGCAGTGTTTCTGCTGGATTAGCAATCTTTGATACAATGAACTTTGTTAAAGCTGATGTACAGACAATCGTATTAGGGATGGCAGCTTCTATGGGCAGCTTCTTGCTGACAGCCGGTCAAAAAGGCAAACGCTTTGCGTTGCCGAATGCTGAAATCATGATTCACCAGCCATTAGGAGGAGCACAAGGTCAGGCAACTGAAATTGAAATTGCTGCTAAACACATTCTCGATACACGTGAACGCTTGAATAAAATCTTAGCTGAACGTACGGGGCAACCAATTGAAGTGATTGAGAAAGATACAGATCGCGATAACTTTATGACTGCACAGCAGGCAAAAGATTATGGGCTGATTGATGAAGTGATGGAAAACAGCAGTTCTCTGAATTAATAATCAGAATCTCAAAAGTCTGAAATCATTAGATTTCAGGCTTTTTTCTTTGAAATTAACTTACAAACAATAGTACACTAATAGTTGAAAGAAAATTAAAGGAAGAAAGGATTATTGATGATGGATATTTCTCAAATCGATGCCTCCAAAGTTACAGAAGAAAATGGTTTAATCATCGGCAGAGACTCCGCTCCAGTGAAAATGATTGAGTTTATGAATGTCCGCTGCCCTTATTGTAGACAGTGGTTTAATGAATATGACGATATGCTTACGACTTATGTGAACAATGGAAAACTGCAGCGGATTATCAAACTGTTCGATAAAGAAAAGGAAAGCCTGCAGCGGGGAAATATGATGCACCGCTTTATCAATTACGACCTTCCGTTAAAAGGTTTGACAGACTTACGGCAAATTTATGCCACGCAGGATAAATGGGGGGATATGTCCCTGACTCATGTTGCGGAATTTGCTCAAAATAATCTGGGACTGCAGGAAATGGATAATCGGGCAGTTTCACAGGCAGTTATTGATGAAGCTGTTGCTGCTAATATCCAGTTTGTGCCAACCATCATTATTGACCAGCATATTTTTGATGAATCAGTTACAAAAGAAGAGTTAATTGCCTATATTGAACACAGAGAGTAACAATCATTTAAAAAATTTGGAGTTAAAAAAATCAACTGAAATAAATATTCGTTTTATGAGGTCTGGGATATAAATAAATTTTCAGCTCTTTAGTTGTGCTTGCTCCGAATAAATGGTGGGTAAGATATTCGATTGAATATCTTACCCACCATTTATTATTCTGTTTTCCATCTATTTAGCTGTGTTTTTTATTCAATTACTCTTTTCAAATCAACCCAAGATTAGTTCATGATAATTCTATTTTTTTAATCGCCTTATTTTTCATCCTTGTTTCTTCTTAGCAGCCTTGCTGCTTCTGCCTCAGAAAAAACCTGCTTATCATTTTTAATAACTGCTGCTTGATTTTCTTTTGGTGGAACAAATCTGAAGATAGTACATTCAGCGATAGTTTTTCCTGGATTTGATATCCGATGAATGCTTTTGTTCATTCGAATCAGTTCACCCGCTGCTACCTGACGACACTGCAATAAGTCATCAATCCATTCTACACACAGACTTCCTTTATTAACTACAATAATTTCTTCAATTTCTTTGTGGGCATGCCAATCCTGAACACAGCCAGCTGGAATAGTATTCGTATGCACTTCAAAGGTATCAAACAAAAAATAGCCGACTGCAGTTCCGTTTTCTTTAGTAACTGACAATGCGTCCATTTGAGTCATTATATCCGGTATTTGTTTTTTCATTCTATCCTTCATCCTTTCTGCGCTTTGGAGTTTTACTTGTTGGAGCATTTAATGCTGATTACTCGTCGAATTCTATATATTAACTAGTATACCGACAAACCGCTCTCCTGCCTATTTTAACTAGGAGAAAATCCTAAACTATGTTATTCTTTTTATTAAAGGAGGGGTTATTTTGTCTAAAGCAAGCTATTTTGCTTCATTGCTTCAACAGGGAATTCCCGTTGAAAAATATAAAGAAGCAGGAAATTCCATGCTGCCGATTATTAAATCAAATCAGCCTGTGAGCTTAGAACCAGTAACGATGAATACTGAGTTAGCAGTCAATGATATTGTTTTTTGCAAAGTCAAAGGTAACTACTACACACACTTAATAACAGCTGTTAGAAATCGAAACAATCAACTGAAGTTTCAAATTTCCAACAATCATAATTATGTGAATGGCTGGATAAAAAAACAGAATATTTTCGGCAAAGTTGTTAAAATTTGGTAATCACCAAGTTTTATTTTTTTCTGAAAAATAAAAAAGCCTCAATTTTTAGAGAACGAATTGAAAGCTGTTTTATATTAGGCATTGCTATTTATTTGTTTATTTTACTGCTGGCGGCTGCTGATAATTGCATTTTTCTCTTGATGAAAACAGTCATGAACTATCTCAATAGAATGACCAACAGTTAACTTTCTAGTCGTTTCAGGAAAAAACATTCATTATTTCTTCAAGTAGCGCAAACCATATAAAGTCTTTTAAAAACAATTTGCTATTAGATAATACAAGCTATTTATCTCTAAACATTTCTTAAAAAAATCACTGATAGTCTAATTTAATGCTTGAATAAGCATTTCTATATATTGTTCTGCCATCCTTTCTGCTGATTCACCAGATAAACCAGTGCTGACAATATGATAGACTAAACCCATCAGTCCAATTAGCATCAGCTCAGCTGAATGCTGATTCGCCGACGTAAAGCAGCCTTCTGTTATCCCCTCATTGATTAATGCCTGCAGTAAATCAATTCCTGCTTCTTCTTCGCCCTCCTCTGGAATAGGATCATTACGGGACGCCATCATTACGGCTTTAAATTTCTCAGGATATTTTATCATTGTTCGAATAAACGTCCTGTTGCATGCTCTCAATTTTTCAACTGGCGTCTGTTCAGGATACTTTGCTAATAACGTAGTAATCTCTTCCATAACTTCCTGAAAAACCCTAGTTGAGATGCTTGTTAAAATATCATCTTTGTTTTTATAATAATTATAGATTGTGCCAACTGCATAACCGATTCTTTCTGCTATTTTTCGGATTGACAGCTTCTCGATTCCTTCTTCAAGAATAATTACCACAGCCGCATCTACAATTTTTTCCTCTATTGCTATTCGTTCTATTTGTTTTCTTGACTTACTATCCATTCCCATTCACCCTCTATCTATCTATTAAATATCCCATAAAAGAAGTGCAGCATCAGTCCGTAGCTTTTATCTGTATTACTACTGAAAAATTTCTTTTAGCAAGTCAACTCACTCCAGGCAAGTCAAAATAAAAAATTATAGTGAGTCTGTACATAATCGAGCGAAATAAGTCGCTTCGCAAAAAATACTTGATTACTCTGCATGACTAGTTATTAGCTTTGAACATCGAAGCTTTTTTGAAATCCACATAGTTAGCTCTTTTGGCTACTGTTGGTCTAATCATAATAAAGAAAGAAGATATTTTCAACAGAGTATCTTTACATTTTTCCGATTTATGTTATTATTATAACACAAATATGAACGATGTTCATTTTATGAATATTGTTCAAAAAAAGGAGAGAGCCGTTCTATGAAAACTATGATTATCTACGATTCTAAACATGGAAGTACCTCACATATAGCTAAAATGATTGGTTGCGAACTCCAATTTGATGTTCAGCTTTCTGACATTCAGGAACCTATCAGTCTATCAGATGATTTTAACCAAATTATCTTTTTAGCACCGGCTTATGCTGGTCAGCTGCGAAAACAAGCTGCTGCATTCTTAGCTTCTCATCAAGAAGCTTTACTACAAAAAACGCTAATTCTTGTCAATACTGGTTTACAGTTCTCAGAGGAAAAGATTGCGCAGCAGCTTCAAGCTATTTTTCCCGCTGCTCTTCGTGAGCATGCCGAATTGACTGCTTTTGCTGGATCAATTATTTATCCAGATAAACTAAACTTTTTTGAAAAGCTGATTCTAAAAAAAATATTTCATGATCAGCGCTTAGAATTTCCACGCCATGAAACTGATCATTACCTAGATAAATCTGCTCTGGACAGTATCGTACAAGCACTCAATGAACAAGAAGGGAGGACATATAGTACATGAAACAAAAAACGGAAATCTTGCTTGGATTGACAATCTTGTTTGGATTCATTACTACATTAGCCGGTATTTTTTCGTTTGATTTCAGCGACTCCTATGAAGTTCTTAATCAATACGGAGAACCGGTAGAACTATGGGGCTTCGGTATCTATGCCCATGACTCATATTTTAAAGCACCTATTCTCATTGGCTCAGACTGGTCTGTTTTATTATTTTTGCTGCTGCCAATGTCATGGTTCTTGCTGAAATACAAAAAAAGCGGGAGCGAGAAACTACTGCTTTTGCTAACAGGCTTGCTCTCAGCACTACTTTACTATGCTGTTAGTTTGGCAATCGGTGTGGCTTATAATCGACTTCACTTGATTTATATCTTATTTTTCTCTTTATGCTTTTTCAGTTTTATTTCTTGCCTATTTTTATTAGATCATAAATGGCTGAAGCAGCAGCAAGAGCGGAGTCTTAATAGTCGCTTTGTTCATTTTTTTCTGATTCTTTCCGGGTTTTCACTATTTATCGCCTGGCTGCCGGATATTTTATCCGCCTTGATATCAGATTCACCATTAGCGATGCTTGAGATTTATACTACTGAAATTACTTATGTTATCGACTTAGCCATTCTCAGCCCTTTCATTTTTCTAGTACTATATCTAGTGAAAACTGATGATAGTCGTGCGTATACGCTGCTGCCCGTTACAGCATTGATGTGTACGTTTATTGGCATCATGGTTATTTTTCAAACGGTAATGCAGCTGCTGGCTGCCGTTGATGTGCCCCTTCCAGCGCTAGTCACTAAGGTAATTGTCTTTATTCTACTCTCTTTTTATTCATCCAGTATTAGTTTTCGTTATTTTAAACACTTCAAACAAGTATCAGACGCTAGAGATCCTGCAAAACCTTAAAAATATGATTTTATATACCTGATTTTTACATGAAAAAACTGGCCTACTCCAAGTAATCAGAATAAACCAGTTTTTAGACTCTAAAATATATTGTGTTGGTGGAAACTCCAAAAGGAAAATCTACCAACCTTTTTTATGCACTTTTTTCTCTAAGCTTTTCAGCAAATTCATTGATTTTTCTAATACGGTGATTAATTCCAGATTTAGAAATCGCTCCAGAAGGAATCATTTCTCCCAGTTCCTTTAGGCTAACTTCTGGATGCTCTAGACGCAGCTCGGCAATTTCCTGAAGCTTTCCCGGTAAAGCCTGCAAACCGACTGTATTTTCTATATATTGAATATTTTCTATCTGTTTTGAGGCAGCATCAATTGTTTTATTTAAATTAGCTGTTTCACAGTTAACCAATCGATTCACTGAGTTTCTCATATCACGAACAATTCGAACATCTTCAAACTTTAGCATAGAATTGGTTGCTCCGATCAGGGTCAGAAAGTCAGCGATTTTTTCTGCTCCTTTTAGATAGGAAATATAGCCGTTTCTTCGTTCTAAGGTTCGTCCATTTAATCCATAATAGTTCAGCATGTCGCAAATATCGTTATTATGATCTTCATAAATGGAGAATATTTCCAGATGATAGCGGCTGGTTTCCGGATTATTTACCGACCCGGTTGCCATAAAAGCCCCACGTAAATAGGAGCGCATCTTTTGAGCATTTCCGACAATTTCATCGGAAACATGATCCTGAAAAACCAAGCCGTCCATAATGTCTAAATCCGCTAATACAGATTTGGTATCCTGTTTTAGCCGAACAATGTATACATTGTTTTTCTTCAGCTTCATCTTTCGTCTAACCAGCAGCTCCGAACGAACATCATAATGATCCTTTAATAAGGTATATATTCGTCTGGCAATCGCCGCATTTTCGGTCTGAACATTTAAAACAAACTGTTGATTCACCAGACTCAATGAACCATTCATCCGAATCAGAGCAGCCAGCTCTGCCCGTGCATGTTCTCTGTGAACCTCTAAGGTTGTCAGTTCCTTCTTTACATCTGAGGCAAATGACATTTGAATGTACGCCTCCTTTCTATTTCACTGTTGCTTTTAATACTTTGCGCCAAAGACTATTCGGAATAGTTCTTCAACAACTTTGTCTCCATCATGAAAAACCCCGCCGTTTCTCAATTCTAAAAAGTCTGTTGATATTACACGGCAGCCTTCATTTCTTAAGCCTTGGAAATCGTGGACTACCTGTACTAGATATTCATCATAAATCTCAAAGTCCATGTACCCATCTGGTACAGGTTCAGTATTCACCAAAACAGTATCCACAAATTTCTCTCCTAAATGGTCATGGAGCACACGAATATGATCAGCATCGGTGAAATGTTCTGTTTCTCCCTTTTGCGTCATAATATTACAAATATAGACGACTTCTCCAGTTCGTTTTAAAATAGCATCCCCAATTTCACTAATAACAAGATTCGGCAAAATACTAGTAAATAAGCTTCCTGGGCCCAGCACAATCATATCTGCTTCTTCAATTGCTTTTACAACTTTTCGTGCTGCTGTTGGCTGTTCATCATCGTTCGTATTTGTCACAAATACGTGATCAATCGTTTTACGTGCTAAACCGATCCTTGATTCACCCACAGCTCCAGTACCATCCTTAAATACAGCGTGCAGGGTAAGCGGACGCTCAGAAGAAGGATAAATATGCCCATCTACATGCATCATTTTCGATAAAAGCTGAATCGCTTCATAGGTACTGCCTCTCATCTCAGAGACAGCGGCTATAATCAGATTGCCTATGGCATGATTAGCAAAATACTCATCATCTTTATTGAAGCGGTATTGGAATATATCTTCATACAGCTGGGGCATATCTGAAAGTGCCACCAGCACATTTCTTAAATCCCCTGGTGGTGTCAGATTCATTGACTTTCTAATCTCTCCACTGCTGCCTCCGTCATCGGCAACAGTTACCACCGCTGTAATTTCTGCACCCTGATTACGGAGACTTTTCAAAATAACCGGTAGTCCTGTTCCACCGCCGACAACGACTATTTTAGGCTTACGGATTCGATAGGTTTTCATGAGCGATTCACCGTCTCTTTCCGTTTGTCCTTATCACGATGAGTTACATTTACATGATAATTTTTTTCCAGTTCATGAGACATCCGTTCAGTGAGCGCAACAGAACGGTGCTGTCCGCCTGTGCAGCCAATAGCGATAGTCACATTAGATTTTCCTTCTTTTTTATAGCCTGGCAGCACATACTCTACCAAATCAATAAACTTTGTATAGAATTCTTCTGTTTCCGGAAAATTCATTACATACTCATAAACAGCGCTGTCCAGTCCAGTAAGCGGCCGCAGTTCGGGAATGTAATGGGGATTAGGCAGGAAGCGTACATCCATTACAATATCTGCATCAATCGGCAGACCATATTTGAATCCAAAGGAAACCATTTCTACGCGAAACTCGTGGGTATCTCTAGATTTAAATTCCTTACTGATTCGTTCTCGAAGCTGTCTTGGAGAAAGTGCCGTTGTATCAATAACTAGTTGGGCATCTCCTTTAATTTCTTCCAAGATTGCCCGCTCTTTTCTAATCCCTTCAGTGACTAGCCCGTCCATAGCTAAAGGATGAGTTCTTCTGGTTTCCTTATAGCGGGAAACAAGCTCTTCATCGGTCGCATCTAAAAACATGACAGTGGTATCAATGACATTGGTATTTTCTATTTCAACAAGCATATTCTGTATTTCTCTAAAAAAGGCACGTGATCTCAGATCCACGACCAAAGCAATTTTCGATACTTTGCCAGATTCTTTAATCAGCTCCCAAAATTTGGGAATCAAACTTGGCGGCATATTATCAATACAGAAATATCCCATATCTTCAAAGCACTGCACCGCTACTGTTTTTCCTGCACCGCTCATTCCTGTAATAATGACTAATTGTAAATTATCGACCATAAAATTCACCGCTCCTCCAACACATTTTACTTATTATAACATTCCGGGCGTGTCAAAGGAAGCCTTAGCTCTAAGCGCAAAAAAAGAAGGCTTGCGCCTCCTTGCCAATTCACTTATCATATTGTGTCAATAATGCTCAAGTAGTTGATGTCCAAAACAGGGTTATCAGATTCTAAAGCCATACGGTCAATCGGATGACATTTGAGCAACTCCACTTGTACTGCATGATCTTCCTTGGAAAGAGCTTTTCCAATAAATGACCAAGATAAGTGATCAGCACTGCATAGATACGTACCACCGACTCTAATGTTTCCTCTATCCATTTGTCTATCCTTCTTTCTTGTGACATCTTTTCTATCTATAGAATAGCATGAAAAAAATTTTATGCTCATTCAATATTCTGATGTTTTTTCCTTTTTTTTGACTTTTTCCTACCTAATCCTTAACAGCAAAAAGAAAAGCAGTTTGTCGTAAAAGACAAACTGCTTTTCTTTTCTTTTTGAACGGATTATTTATAGAGAGATAGATATAGACCAATTCATACCAATAATCTGTCTATCTGCTTTGATTTTACTCTATGAGAAATTATAAATCAAGATTTTTCAATCTATTCTTAAAAATTATGAATTTCTTAAAAAAGAAAACACTTTCACAGAAATGGAGTATACCAATTTATAAAACCCGCTTCAAATATTGACCAGTATAGCTTTCCTTAATTTCAGCAATTTCTTCCGGTGTACCGATTCCGACAATCGTTCCGCCGCCGTCGCCACCCTCTGGACCTAAGTCAATAACATGATCGGCTGATTTAATCATATCCAGATTATGTTCAATAACCAGTACAGTATTTCCAGCATCAACCAGTCGGTTCAAAACATCCAGTAAACGGGCGATATCATCCGTATGAAGTCCGGTCGTAGGTTCATCCAAGATATAGAAATTCTTGCCATTCGAAATCTTATGCAGCTCACTGGCAAGCTTCATACGTTGTGCTTCACCACCTGACAATGTGGTAGCTGGCTGTCCTAATGTTACATACCCTAAACCAACGTCCAAAATTGTCTGCAGCTTGCGGTGAATTTTAGGAATAGGCTGGAAAAATTCTACAGCATCTTCAACAGTCATTTCTAAGATATCTGCAATATTTTTTCCTTTGTAATGAACATCCAGCGTTTCAGAGTTATAGCGTTTCCCATGACAAACCTCACAGGGAACATAAACATCCGGCAGAAAATGCATTTCAATCTTAATAATCCCATCACCACGGCAGGCTTCACAGCGCCCGCCCTTCACATTGAAACTAAAACGGCCTTTCTTATATCCGCGAACTTTCGCCTCATTTGTTTTAGCGAATAAATCCCGAATATCATCGAATACACTAGTGTATGTAGCAGGATTACTTCGAGGTGTTCGGCCAATTGGACTTTGATCGATATCAATTACTTTTTCAATCTGTTTATACCCAGTTACACTTTTATGCTTACCAGGTTTATTTGAGTTGCGGTTTAACTTTTGAGCAAGAGCCTTTTTCAATATCTGATTGACCAACGTACTTTTCCCTGATCCAGATACACCGGTAACTGCAACAAACTCCCCTAAAGGAAACTCCACATTAACATTTTTGAGATTGTTTTCTGCTGCTCCAGTGACTTTAATGGACTTGCCGGTGCCCTTCCGCCGTTTTTCCGGCACAGGAATCACAAGCTTGCCCGACAGATATTGTCCTGTCAGTGAATCAGGGGTTGCGGCTACTTCTTCTGGTGTTCCAGCAGCCACAATCTGTCCGCCTTGTTCTCCGGCTCTTGGCCCTACATCAATCAAGTAGTCAGCTTCCCGCATAGTATCTTCGTCATGCTCCACGACAATCAGGGTATTGCCAAGATCCCGCATTTTCTTTAAAGAAGCAATCAAACGATCGTTATCCCGCTGATGAAGACCGATAGAGGGTTCATCCAGAATATATAATACGCCGGATAAATTTGATCCAATCTGGGTAGCTAGGCGAATCCGCTGTGCCTCTCCACCTGACAACGTACCGGAAGCACGGCTCAAGGTTAAGTAATTTAATCCCACATTTTCCAAAAAGGTCAACCGGTCTTTTACTTCTTTCAATATCGGCTTGGCAATCATCTGCTCTTGTTCTGTTAAGCTCAGTTTTTCAAAGAAAGGTACACTGTTTTGAATGGTTAACTCGCTTACTTCACCAATGCTGGTACCATTTATTTTCACAGCTAAAGCTTGTGGATTCAAACGGTAGCCTTTACAGGTTTGACAAGGCAGCTCTGTCATGTATGAACGCATTTGTTCTCTGGTAAATTCGCTGTTGGTTTCATGATAGCGACGTTTAATGTTCTTTAAAATCCCTTCGAAGGCAAGATCCACATCACGCACGCCGCCAAACTCATTTTCATAATGGAAATGGAAAATTTCACCGTTTGAACCATTTAAAATGATATCCTGATGTTCCTTTGGCAGTTCATTAAATGGTGTATCCGCATCAATGCCAAAACCAGCTGCTGCCTGCTCAAGCATTTGAGGATAATATTGTGAGCTAATTGGATTCCAAGGGGCGATGGCCCCTTCCTTCAATGTTTTTGAAGGGTCTGGAATGATTAAATCTTTGTCTACTTCCAAGCGCATACCTAAGCCGTCACAGTCTGGGCAAGCGCCAAATGGTGCATTAAATGAGAAGAGTCTCGGCTCCAGCTCGCCAACGGTAAAGCCGCAGTAAGGACAAGCATAGTGTTCACTGAACAATAGTTCTTCTTCACCATTAATGTCTACTAATACGTATCCCTCTGCTAAGCGAAGAGAAGCTTCAATTGAATCAAACAAACGGGAACGGATGCCTTCTTTAAGAATAATTCGATCTACTACAATCGCAATATCATGCTTCTTATTCTTCTCCAGCTCCGGTACTTCACTCAAATCATAGATTTCTCCATCTACACGAACACGGACATATCCTTCTTTTTGAATAGAATCAAATACTTTTTTATGCTGTCCTTTTTTCTTAACGATGACTGGAGCCATAATCTGCAGTTTTGTACGTTCCGGAAATTCCAGAATTTTATCCGCCATCTGTTCAACAGACTGACTGGTGATTTCGATATTGTCGTTCGGACAAATTGGATGACCAATGCGTGCAAAAAGCAGACGAAGGTAATCATTTATTTCCGTGACCGTTCCTACTGTTGATCGAGGGTTCTTACTGGTTGTTTTCTGATCAATGGAGATGGCTGGACTTAACCCGTCAATACTATCCACATCTGGTTTATCCATCTGACCTAAAAATTGACGAGCGTAGGCCGAAAGGCTCTCCACATAACGTCTTTGCCCTTCTGCATATAATGTATCAAAAGCCAGCGAGCTTTTCCCGGAACCAGACAAGCCGGTCACTACAACCAGCTTATCGCGGGGAATCGTCACATCAACATTCTTTAAGTTATGAGCGCGTGCTCCATGAATCACAATTTTATCGTTAGCCATATTCTACCTCCTAATCTGAAGCCTTCAGCTCCAGAATCGTATCCCGTAATGTTGCAGCTGCTTCAAAGTCCAATGCTTTCGCAGCATCTTTCATTTCTTTCTCAAGTTTCATCAACAAATCGTCTTTTTCCTGCTTAGTCAGCTTGTCATAAGATGTGCTTATTGAATAAGTTTCTTCATCTTCAGCGACTTTAGAGATAGAAATCAAGTCACGAATTTCCTTGATAATTGTTTTAGGAACAATTCCGTGTTCTTCATTGTACTTCTCTTGTATTGAACGGCGGCGGGCAGTTTCATCCATCGCCTTCTGCATGGAATCCGTGATTTTATCTGCATACATGATAACTTTTCCCTCAGAGTTCCGGGCTGCCCGTCCAATTGTCTGAACCAGCGAACGTTCACTTCGCAGAAATC
The DNA here is from genome assembly GCF_056924295.1 of Enterococcus sp. LJL128. Taxonomy (NCBI): domain Bacteria; kingdom Bacillati; phylum Bacillota; class Bacilli; order Lactobacillales; family Enterococcaceae; genus Enterococcus; species Enterococcus sp. LJL128. The sequence continues at coordinate 102,585 of NZ_JBXPBP010000007.1, forward strand.
CTTCCTTATCCGCATCCAAGATGGCAATTAGAGATACCTCCGGCACGTCTAAGCCTTCTCTTAGAAGATTAATCCCAATTAGAACATCAAACTCACCTAAACGAAGATTACGAATTATTTCCGTACGTTCCAGCGTCTTGATATCACTGTGCAGGTATTTAACCTTTAATCCCAGCTCTTTGAAGTAGTCAGTCAAATCCTCCGACATTTTTTTCGTCAAAGTCGTGACAAAGACCCGCTGATTATTTGCCACCCGCTCATTAATTTCGCCAACTAAATCATCAATTTGTCCCATAATCGGACGAACTTCAATCAATGGATCCAACAGACCCGTTGGACGAATAATTTGTTGAATCACAGTCTCTGTTTGTTCATGTTCATACGGTCCCGGTGTAGCAGAAACATAGACTACCTGATGGACATGCTTCTCAAATTCTTCCAGTTTTAATGGACGGTTGTCCAGCGCGCTCGGCAAACGAAAACCATAGTCCACCAGCATCTGCTTTCTGGCACGGTCCCCATTATACATCCCTCTAACCTGAGGCATGGTTACGTGAGACTCATCAATAACCAGCAGAAAATCGTCTGGAAAAAAGTCGATTAATGTATAAGGCGGCTCGCCTTCTTTTCGTCCATCCATATGTCTGGAATAATTCTCAATTCCAGATGTATAGCCCATCTCTCTCATCATCTCGATATCATAATTCGTCCGTTGTTCCAACCGCTGCGCCTCCAGCAGTTTATTTTCAGAACGCAGAACCTTAAGCCGGCCGTCCAGCTCAGCCTGAATTTGAGCAATTGCATGCTCCATATGATCATCATTGGTCACAAAGTGGGTTGCTGGAAATATCGCTACATGTTCTGTATCGCCAAGTACCTCTCCAGTTAAAGCATCTACTTCTCTAATGCGCTCAATTTCATCTCCAAAAAACTCCACCCGTAAGGCATGATCATCTTTGGAGGCTGGGAATATCTCGACAACATCCCCTCGTACTCTAAAGCGTCCCCGCTGAAAGTCTATATCATTTCGTTCAAACTGGATATCAATTAGATTTCTAAGTAAGGTTCCACGGTCTATCTCCATACCAACCCGCAGCGAAACAACTTGATCACTATACTCATCAGGATTTCCCAAACCAAAAATACAGGAAACCGACGCTATCACAATAACATCATTTCGTTCTAGTAGTGCACTGGTAGCCGAGTGACGCAGCTTGTCAATTTCATCATTGATGCTGGCATCTTTTTCAATATATGTATCACTTGAAGGAACGTAAGCCTCCGGCTGATAAAAATCATAGTAGCTGACAAAATATTCAACAGCATTGTTTGGGAAAAACTCTTTAAACTCCCCGTAAAGCTGTCCTGCCAAGGTTTTATTATGAGCAATCACCAGTGTTGGTTTGTTCACTTCTTTAATCACGTTTGAGATTGTAAAAGTTTTACCAGTACCTGTGGCGCCTAGTAAAATTTGGGCCTTTTCTCCGCCTTCAATTCCTTCTACTAATCGTTCAATCGCCTCCGGCTGATCACCATCTGGCTGATACTTAGAGACCAGTTCAAACTGGTTTGTTGTTGTTCTTTCAATCATCTGACTTACTCCCTTCATACAGTTTTTTCTCACTAGAAAAAAGGAAAAGAGTAATTTCTTACTCCCTGAATTATTTTAACATACCGAACATATTTTCGCCACTTGAATAGATCAGATTCTTTTATCGTTTTTTAATGAAAAAAACTCTTTTACATGTCATGATTTCTCACACGAAATGTTACTTTCTAAATATTTTTTTATTTTTCTATGTCAAAATAATTGTTTTTGACCTTAATTTTGCTATATAATTACTGAATATGTAATTATATTAGGAGGACTTTTATGAAGAAGAAGTATTTTTTATTTTCTTTAGTTGCTGTAATTGCCAGCCTGCTTGTTTTCACTGTTGGTAAGCCGGCCTCGGCTGAAGAAAAAACATACGATATCGGAACGGATTTGACTTTTGCGCCGTTTGAGTTTCAGGATTCAAATGATGAATACATCGGTATCGATATTGACTTACTTAATGCGATTGCAGAAGATCAGGGATTTAAAGTTAATTTGAAACCTTTAGGATTTGATTCAGCGATTCAAGCAGTTCAGTCAAACCAGATTGACGGAATGATAGCTGGAATGAGTATTACCGACGAACGAAAAAAATCATTTGATTTTTCGGAGCCTTATTTTGACAGTGGTCTGCAGATGGCTGTTAAGCAAGGAAATGATACAATCAGTTCGTATAAGGATTTAAAAGGGAAAACAGTTGCTGCTAAAGTTGGAACAGAGAGTGCTGCTTTCCTCGAAGAAAATCAAAAGAAATATGATTATACAATTAAGAACTTCGATGATGCAACAGGTCTTTATCAAGCTCTCCAAAATGGTGAAGCAGATGCTATATTTGATGATTATCCAGTTTTAGGATACGCGATCACTAACGGACAGAAGCTGCAGCTAGTCGGAGAAAAAGAGACAGGCAGCTCCTATGGTTTTGCAGTGAAAAAAGGACAAAATCCAGAACTGATTAAACAGTTCAACGCAGGTTTAAAAAAGCTAAAGGAAGATGGAACCTATGACAAAATAGTTTCTACTTATATCTCTTCCGGTGCCAAAGACGACGGAAAAGAAATGCAGCAGATTGAGCCAAAGAAAGAGGTTTATTCAATTGCTAGCGATTCAACCTTTGCACCATTTGAGTTTCAAAATTCTGATGGTGAATACGAAGGAATCGACGTTGATTTAATGAAACGCGTTGCTGAGCTGCAAGGCTTCAACATTGAATTTAAATTTATTGGTTTCAGTTCAGCTGTTCAAGCCGTAGAATCTGGTCAGGCAGATGGAATGATTGCTGGAATGACTATTACACAGGAACGAGAAAAAGCTTTCGATTTCTCAACACCTTACTTTGACAGCGGCATCCAAATAGCTGTTAAAGAGAATAACGATTCCATTACTTCTTATGAGGATTTAAAAGGGAAAACAGTAGGAGCGAAAATTGGAACGGAAAGCGCTGATTTCCTTGAAGCGAACAAAGAAAAATATGGGTATTCCATCACGTATCTTGATACTACTGATGCGTTGTATAGTGCATTAGAAATTTCAGAAATCGATGCCATGATGGACGATTACCCTGTGATCGGCTACGGTATTGCTCAGGGGCAGCCTTTAGCTACACCGATTCCCCGGGAAGAAGGCGGCTCTTATGGTTTTGCAGTGAAAAAAGGCAACAATCCGGAATTAGTTGAGATGTTCAACGAAGGGCTCGCAGAGCTGAAACGAACTGGTGAATACGACGAGATTCTCAGCAAGTACATTCAAGACGGCAGTAAAAAAGAAACTGCTGATGAGTCTACATTTGCCGGAATGATTAAAAACAACTGGAAACGACTGTTAAGCGGTCTCTGGATGACCATTCAGCTAACATTGATTTCTTTTGTTCTCGCTCTAATTATTGGTGTTATCTTTGGTCTGTTCAGTGTATCTCCGGTTAAGGCCCTGCGCATAGTCGCAACCATTTATGTCGATCTTATTCGAGGGATTCCGTTGATGGTAGTTGCTTTCTTCATCTACTTTGGTTTACCAGGGGTTCTAGGCTTCAACATCCCCGTGTTTATTGCAGGGATTATTACATTAACGTTAAATGCTAGTGCCTACATCTCCGAAATTGTCCGCGGCGGTATTAATGCCGTTCCGGTTGGTCAAATGGAAGCTTCCAGAAGCTTAGGGCTTTCTTACAATAAAACAATGAGAAAAATCGTTTTGCCGCAGGCTATCCGCATCATGATTCCTTCTTTCATTAATCAGTTTGTTATTTCTTTGAAAGATACAACTATTCTTTCTGCAATTGGTCTGATTGAACTGCTGCAGACTGGTAAAATCATCGTTGCCCGTAACCTGCAAAGTACAATGGTGTATCTGATTATTGCAGTAATGTATTTGATTCTAATCACTTCATTAACTAAGCTGGCTAAAGTACTTGAAAAGAAGGTGAACTAAATGACAGAAAAAATTCTAGTCGAAAAATTAGTAAAAAAATATGGTGATAACACCGTTTTAAAAGACATTAACGTATCAATTAATGAAGGTGATGTTGTTTGTGTTATTGGTCCTTCTGGTTCTGGAAAAAGTACCTTTCTACGTTGTCTGAACCAGTTGGAAGAGGCAACCAGCGGGGATATCATTATTGATGGTGCGAATCTGACTGATAAAAATACAGATATCAATAAGGTGCGTCAGCACATCGGGATGGTGTTCCAACATTTTAACCTTTTTCCTCATCTCTCTGTTTTGGAAAACATTACACTTGCACCAGTTGATTTAGGCCGTATGTCTCCAAGCGAGGCAAAAGAAAAAGCTGTTAAGCTGCTGGATACAGTTGGACTGGCAGATAAAAAAGATAGCTATCCGAAATCTTTATCCGGTGGTCAAAAGCAGCGTGTAGCTATTGCCCGTGCGCTTGCAATGAATCCTGACATTATGCTTTTCGATGAGCCTACCTCAGCACTTGACCCTGAAATGGTTGGGGATGTATTGAATGTTATGAAAAAGCTGGCAAAACAAGGTATGACAATGGTGATTGTTACACATGAAATGGGCTTTGCCAAAGAGGTGGCAAACCGCGTAATGTTCATCGACGGCGGGAACTTCCTTGAAGATGGTACGCCACAGCAAATCTTTGAGTCTCCTCAGCATGAACGGACTCAGGACTTCCTGAATAAGGTATTGAATATTTGATAAAAAGTTTTCAACATCAACTAGTGTTGGCAGGATTAAAAGCTAATTAAAATCGTAGAGCTTGGAACAAAAAGCAGGAAATATCTGGTTTTGTTTCAAGTTCTTTTATTTGAAAAAATCAAGACATTCCTCAGTTCCCAACAGCTTCTGATTTTTATTTCAGCTTCTGACTACTTTCAGCCACCGAATATTCTCTCAGTTCATTTCGATTAGTTTGTTTCCTCTAAGTTTTCTCTGAACTGTTACAGTGTCTCGCTTGAAATTTCTTTTTTCCTGCCGTACATTTAATTTAAGCGGGTCTTAAGTCTATAATCTGCTAAAGTATTTTACAACTCTTTTGTGAAACTCAGCATCATAAAAGAAGTCAAAGCAGCTGCTGTTTTTTTACTCTATAAATTATCCTATTTTGATTCGAGGCGAGTATCTCTTAATGACAAAAATTATTCAGTTTTTCAAAACAGACCTTTTATTTACGATTTCTTTCCTAGCCGCTTTACTTAGCTTAGGCTTTGGTCTACCGGGAAAGGAAACTATTGATTATAAAATGCTTAGCTGCTTATTTGCGTTAATGCTGCTAATCAAGAATATTGAAAATCTAGGAGTTTTAAATTTTTTAGCTGAAAAAATTATTCACTTTTCCAAAGACACACGCAGCTTAATCATTAGCATCACACTGCTCTCGTTTTTCAGCTCAATGCTTTTAACAAACGATGTAGCTATCCTTACTCTAATGCCGATTTACTTAAAAATTACCAAAAAGCTAAAGGTTTTAAAAGATCCGCTTACTGGAGCAGTCTTACTGATTATTGCAGCTAATCTGGGCAGCAGCTTCTTTCCATTTGGGAATCCCCAAAATTTATATCTGATGTCTCATTTTTCCTTATCCGCTAGTGAATTTTTCCAATGGTCTTTTATCCTGCTGATTGCTTCTTTAGGCTTTCTTTGTCTTTCTTTTCTATTTATTGAGAAAAAGAAACTTACTGAGAAAACTGTCAAGCTTAAGTCGCTTAATCAAAAACATCTGCTATTTCTCTCTCTGATTGGTCTTTTGATTTTGTCTGCAGTTTTTAATTTATCTCCTTATGAGGTTAGTATCCCCTTGGCAGTTACTATTTTGCTTTTTTACTCTCCTCAATCTGGGAAACAGGTTGACTATCGTTTATTGGCAACCTTTCTCTTCTTTTTCATTGCAGTAGGAGGTTTTTCTCAAATTCCAGGTGCTGCCGCTTTTATTAAAGAGCAGTTTAAAAGCAGTTATCGAACTTTTTTAGGAAGCATTGCTCTTAGTCAAATCATCAGTAATGTACCAGCAGTTATTCTGATTGCTCCTTTTACCAGCCATATTAAGGCCTTATTCTTTGGTGTAAATATTGGGGGTCTAGGGACATTAATTGCTTCTCTGGCAAATTTAATTGGCTTTAAAATCTACAGGGCTTATTACCCTGGTAAAGACAAACAATTCTTAACTAAATTCTCTCTGCTTAATCTATTATTTCTGGCAGGAATGATTGTTGTATTTTTATTTTTCTTAAACTAAAAAGAACCTGGTACTAACACCAGGTTCTTAGAAAAAATCCAAACTGCATAAGTCGGGCTACCTCTATTTTCAATAAGCCCGACTTATTTTTTTAAACTGAACAACTGCGAACAAAAGCATCCAATTGGCGAATCCCCTGTACAATATCTTCTTTAGTCAATGTAAATGGCATTTGCCGTAAACTGTCTCCGATTGAAAGAGATTGCTCCGCTATTTTTGAAAGCTCTTTTTCATTCTGAACATCTAGCCCCAGTGCCTCACAAGTAGTTGGCAGATTCAATTGCTGGAAAAATACTAGATAGCGTTTAAGTACTTCCTCCGGCTGCTTCTCAAGAACCAATTGAACTAATATTGTATATGCAATCTTTTCTCCATGCATCAGCTGATTGACTTTGCCGTGAATAGCAGAAAAGCCATTATGCAGCGCATGAGCCGCTGCCAGTCCGCCGCTCTCGAATCCCAATCCACTCATCAACGTATTCGCTTCGACAACTGCCTCAAAAGCTTCTGTTACTTGCTTGTTCTTATTGTCTTCATATGCTTGCAAACCGTAGGTGAAAAGAACCTCTTCACATTTCTCAGCAATTGCCAGCGCTGTCAGCGTCGGTTTTTTCCCTAAAACATTTTCTCCGTGCTTCTTTTTAACAGCTCTTGCTTCTACAGCTGTTGAGAGTCCATCTGCAATCCCAGCTGCCAGCAGTCGAGCCGGCGCATTGACAATGACTTCCGTATCCACAATAACTAAGTCAGGATTCTTTTGGTAGAATTGATACTCTTTAAAGCGGCCATCCTCTTCATACAACACTGATATTGAAGACGTTGGAGCATCGGTAGAAGCTGTTGTCGGCAATACAACCATCTTTAGATTTTGTTTTGCCGCCACAGCCTTTCCCAAATCGATAACTTTACCGCCGCCCAGTGCAATTACAACCTCAATCTCTTTATCTGCTATCCCTTTCAAAAGTTCCTGAATATTCTCCTCTGAAACCTCGCCAGAAAAAACAGCCGTTCCAACCAACAATCCGCCTTCAGTCAAGTAGTTCTTATAGCCTTCACCAATCATTCCCCAGACGAACTCATCTGTTAGTATGAGAACCCGATTTCCCAATTCTTCTATATATTTACTACTGTCTTTTAAACAGCCTTTCCCCTGCACATATTTAGATGGGCTGATAAATAACTTTTCCAATGCAATCACCTCTTTCATTCAGTTTGGCACAAATACTATCTTCAAGCAATAAAAAGTTCAAATAATCACACTATCGAAAAAATGAGACGGTGAAATAACAGACATGTAATAATACTGACTGAGCCAGCTCCACTTAACTGAAAAATTCTAGTCGAATCGTAAACAAGCAGTGATTGATTGAATAGGCAGCTACTCATTTCAAATATTAAATTGAAGTCGACTGCTCATGAAAATAACAATATCAGCAGGATTGGTAAATCCTCTTTTGCTAATAAAGAAGCTCAGTACAAAACCAGTAAATCTCTGATCTTTACTCCAAGCTTTCCAATTTATTCAGTTTTTCCCTTGCCAACACAACTTGACACAGCAGCCAAAAAATTTATTTTAGTTTTTTGATTTGAACAGCTGCTTCTTTTTCTGTCTTCAAGATTGGCAAAATGTTCCCCTCTACTTTTACACCAATTTTTTTACTATCTAAATACTCCATATCAATTGAAAGAGCACCAGCAAATCAACGTTTCACATAACGCTGACCTCCAAAATTTTCATTTAGGTATGTTTATTCATCCTCGTCCTCAAAATCCTCATCATACTCCCAGGGTTCCTCTTCTGCTACCATTGTTACTGCTTCTTTTAAACTTAAATCATTAGCTTCATCATAGGTTAAGCTCAGTATATCTTTATGATTTTTTTCAAATTCTGCTACTGATTGCCAATTTTCCGAACCATTTTCACTTATTCTTCCGCCTAAATCTTTTGCTAGTTCTATTGTCAGAATATACATAGCACGTTCATCTACTGTAAGTATTTTTACATGCTTTGAGACAATTTCAATAATCTTTTTCTCTTTATGATAATCTAACTCAATATCTTGAAACTTCATCGGAGATTTAATCAATCCCCAACGTTCATCATTCAACCACTTATCTAAAGATAAACTCAAATAGAAACTATTTCTCAGTGTTTCATCGTTTCCAACATGAGATATTTCCAACTCTTTTCCATTCTTTTCTTTAAACCACATGACTTCAGCTAGTTCACGGTATCCCCAAGACGTTTTCTTTCCGTTCGTTTCAACATATATCCTCATGTTCTCACCTCCATTTTGCTTTTAGCCATATCGAGGCTCGATATTAGTAACTCCGCACTATGCATAACGTTGATCTCCCAAATTTTATTTATTCATCTTCTGGTTTGCATAGGATATCTAAACATTCAGTAAATAGTTGGGTATTTTCAGTTTTTATTCACTGCTCGCCCACTTCTAAGCCGCATACAAAGCTTTCGAAATTTTTCGCTAAAAACGTTATCTTATAATTGAATTCCTGATCAATATGCACAACTGCCGGTATTTTTATACATTGAATCACTCCTTAAAGTATCGTTTGCCATGGTTACCGTGACATTGGTTTGTTCCTTAATTTCACCAACAAAAAAAGCTAAGTCCCATCTGTTATCTTCTTTTCCAAGGAATTTCCAAATACTTCACATTGTTCTGAACACAGCATTCTCTTTTGATTTCCACTATTCTTTTGATATTTTTTAAACGGCTCATAGTATCTCCCCATCTAAAGCAATGGTGAGTTCCTTGGTATTCAATGAGAGACCATTAGGCATTTTTTTGAAAGGAAATATCCACTCCTATTTCTATAATATGACATTCATATATTAGACAAAATAAAATCAGTAAAGAGAAAGATTCCTAAATAAAGAAATAGAAGAGAATTCCTTATCGATACAAATTCCCCTCAGGCGCTTGGGACCCCGATTATAAATCAACATTCAAACAGGCGAGTACTACCAATCAGCGCCTATTTAGATTCAATCATAAATAACTTCATTATCCCAAGGTTCATCAATACAATCCATTGTTTCAGCTTCCTTCAAACTTATTTCATTTGCTTCTTCAAAAGGGATTGTGAGCAAATATTTATGTTTTTTCTGAAATTCCTCTAAAGTTAACCAAGTCTTCATTCCATCCTCACTTATCAAACCTTCGACAGCTATTGCCAATTCTTGAACCATAATGTATAGAGCTCGTTTGTCTACAGTCAGTATATCAATATGATCTGTTTCAAAATATAGATATTTTTTATCTCTTATTGGATTTAAAGAAATGTGTTCTGTGGCAAATTTTTTCTGAATCCATCGCTTATCATTCAGTGATTTATCCCATTTTAAATCAAGGACATAACTATCTTTCAACCATTCAGAGTTTCCCCCGTGTGACAGTTCTAATTCTTTACCAAGGTAGCTATTAAACCACATCTTTTCAGCTAATTCTCTATAGTCCAGATTAATAACAGACTGATTTATTTTAATCCACGCTCGCATATACTCATACCTCTCTATTTTGCTTTTAGCCAAACCCATGCACGATAAATATAATCAACCAGATTTTCTAAATTCCCTTTACTTAACTTGCGCTGTAAATTTTTAGGAATTTGATCATAAATACTTGCTCGGTCACTAATATCTTCTACAATTATCCTTTCGTCGTAGTCCGATTTCTTTCCACCTCCAGCTTGTATTTGAATCTTGTCGCCATCTGGTTCAGCATCAACTCTAATTTTTAGCTTTTTATTTTTTATTGTTACTTCAATGGGTTTTCCAAATGTTTTACTCGTTATTTTCCCATTATTTGAAAACTGTACAAAATCTTTTAAGGTAAGCGTATCTGACAATACTGCATTCCCCTCAATTGCTACACCACCTGAAATCGTAACTACACCATACGAGTTATCATTGAATCGTACAAATAACCGCTCACCAACAGCTCCAACGACTTCGCTTATAATTTTCTTTATACCACCACTAAACGTGACCATTGTTCCAATGAAAGAAACAACTTGACTAAACTTATCTTCGGCAATCCGTTGTCTTAACAATTCAGTCATTTCTATTCTTAAGAGTTCATTGTACACCACAGTGGCATCTTCATCATAAATTCCATTATTGTAAACTTCATATGTTGTGCCACCCAAAGCATTTTTACCTATTCTTACCTCTAACTGCGCTTCTTTTCCATAATCCTGCTCCCGCTCTTGCCATTTCTCTTGAATCGGTTTTACCCAGGTCATATCTAGTCTGGTCACATCAAAGGTTCCTGAAGCTGGATTCCATGCTCCACCTTTATTCAGTGCCGCAATCGCTCGCTCCAGGTTTTCAATGTTTGCCTCTGCTTCAGTAAATATACCGGCAGATACACGATCAAAAGTATACAACTTCTGCAGTCGTTCTTCTAGTTTAGCAATGCTTCCCTGAACACTCATATAGCACCGTTCTAGGTGTACGTTCTGTTCCTCCAGCTTATCCATTACATTTGCATACGAGCGCAATAAGCTCTGTCCTTGTTGGATCTGTTCACGCAGCCGGTCTTCTTCGATATCCCCGCCACCGACGATTTCCTGAAACCTTGCCGGGTATTTTTGGTGGGCTTCACTTAGTGACTCTGCTGCCAGGATTAAGGCATTAGAAAGCGGCGGATAGACGGCCATAAAATAGCGTCTCGCAGAATCATAGGTTTTGCCGGACAAGGGTGCATTTAAATAAGCATTCATTGCGTCTTTTAACAGACCGGCATCCTGAATATATTCGTTTGCCAGGGTCACGGCGGTATTGGTTTGTTCCTGAATTTCACCAACAAAAAAACTAAGTCCCATCTACCTTCTCCTTTTCCTTCGTATTCTCGAACACCTGATCTTTTCTCGCCTGAAGTAATTCTTCTTCAGCGACGAGCAGCTGCTTTGATTCCTTATAAAGTGCGTCTTTCTGCTCCTCCAGTTCAAAGAAATTCTTCTTGTGAGCAGCGGTTACTTCATCCTCTTCCAAACTAAAATACTGCCGTATCTCTTCCTCTTCGTTAAACTGAAGAACATCAGCAAGATATTCCTGGTGTTGGCTTGATAAGCGCTGACAGTCCTCTTCCAGTTCCTCCAGCTGCCACCGCTGCTTCCGATTTACTTCCTGATCCTCCGAAACCTGAGAAAGCTGTCGATTAATTTGACCTTCATTCATGGTCACTCTCTCACCTTCTCCCTGGTCCCGCAAGAATGCTTAAGCCATTAAATCCTTTACCTAGCTGCTGGTCAATAGCAGCAAACTCACTCGCAACGGAATGAATGTTGTTTCCATCCCTGGTTAACGCATTTGAAATCTGTCCACCAACACCACTCATCCGGCTTATAACGTTTTGTGCGCTGCTCTGACCGGAGACATTTGTTCTATTAGCAGCTGGTCCTGGCTGTGACATACTATTTAAGGCACTAGCTGCTTGGCTAAATCTTGACGAAACTGTTCCAGCAATAGAACCTGATACATTCAAATTGCTCACTAAGTAATCACTCCCTTGTTGTTATACAGATGAAAAACACTATTTGTATATTTATCTTACCATATAGAAAATACAATTAACTATCAGATTTTTCATGTCTTCTTAAAGTTCATGAGATTCAGTCAGAAAGCGTGTATACGTTGAACCAGTTTTTGTTTAATAAGAGCATACAAAAAATGGACGTATAAGAATCCAGTATTTCTACTGTTCTCACACGTCCATTTTGTATATCTATTCAATTTAATTGGCGAAAACATTTTTATCGACTTTTATTTAGACAACTTTACTTATCAGTTTTGGCATTTTATTCTTTATATACTCTTCAGCAAATTCTTCATCACTCAACCAGGCATCGATAGCATTTTTTTCTGTTATGACCGGCATCCGCTTATGAATCTGCTCAACAGAATCATTTCCTAATTTTAGAGCGTATCTGAAACCCTAGCGGCGAATATTTCCGAGATAGTTACGGAACTCGTCTCGTCGGCACAAATTTTCGCTTATGCGCCACATTGCCAGTTCTGTTTGCCTAAAGACTTGCTGACAGAATGGTATGCGTACGAAAGTAAACGTCATTTTTTAATCAATAGTATTAAAAATGACTACTCTGAAATGAGCTTATTGTGGTTTTGCTTGTTTTCCACAATAAGCCCTGAAAAATCGGATGCCTCTCTACTTTTCAAACCACTCTAGTCTCTCTTCTTACGACTGTTCAAACGTTTTAGCTGTTCATCGATTATTGCTTCCAGCTTATAAGGAGTTAGCTGATAGACATCATTTAGCCAATTGTGATACAACAGGTGTGCATGTCCCCGCCAAGTATTGACCACCCTCTGGTCCACACAATCATCGGTAAAATAATTGTGCGGCAGCGCCGTATCCAGCCCTTTCTCCTGATCCCGCAGATACTCCTGCTGCAATGAATTTGTATCGTATTCAAAATGACCCAGCAAGAAAATATCATGGTCATCAGTAGAAACCAAGACCGTTGCGCCAATATCCTGATTTTCAGCAATAACTTTTAAGCGGCTGCTGTCTATTTGAGCTTCATTAATCCCTGTGTATCTTGACTGCGGGGCATTAAAGCAATCGTCAAACCCTCTGAACAGCCGATGACTATGCTTCATTTCCTGACTATAAATGCCAAAAAGTTTTCTGTCATAGCTGGTTTTAGAGACCTGATAATGATGATATAGACCTGCCTGTGCTCCCCAGCAAATATGAATAACCGAGGTCACATTTGTTTGGCTCCAATCCATAATCTGAACCAGCTCCTGCCAGTAATTCACCTCTTCAAAAGGCAGCTTTTCTACAGGTGCTCCTGTAATAATCATTCCATCGTACGTACTGCTCTTAATTTCCTCAAAAGAAAGGTAAAATTTAGCCAAATGATCTATACTAGTATTTTTATGAACATGGGAAGAAATCTTTAAAAAATCTACATCAATTTGCAGCGGACTCTGGCTTATTAAGCGCAGCAGCTGAATTTCTGTATCAATTTTGTTTGGCATCAGATTTAAAATCAACAGCTTTAATGGACGAATATCTTGAGCAGTGGCCCGCTCATTATCAATAGCAAAAATATTCTCCGTTTCTAATACTTGCTTAGCTGGAAAATTTTCAATCAGTTTAATCGGCATTCCTTAAGCCTCCAACTGCTCAAAAGCTTGTTTTAAATCAGCTAAAATATCATTAACATTTTCAATGCCGCAGGAAATCCGAACTAGTCCGGCTGAGATGCCGGCAGCCGTCAGCTCTTCATCTGATAACTGACGGTGTGTTGATGTTGCTGGATGAAGCGCACAGGTTCGAATATCAGCCACATGAACCTCCAAAGAAACAAGCTTAAGTGCATCCAGCCACTTAGCCGCAGCTTCTTTTCCTGCCCCAATTTCAAATGAAATGACGCCGCATAACCCATTTGGAACATATTTTTGTGCCAGCTCATAATTTTTATCGGTTTCTAATCCTGGATAGGTAACAGAGGATACACTAGGCTGCTCCTTCAAAAATTTTGCAACAGCTAATGCATTTCCATAATGCCGGTCCATTCTAACTGCCAAAGTTTCCATCCCCAGATTTAATAGAAAGGAATTTTGAGGTGATGGTGTGGCTCCCAGGTCTCTCATCAACTGAACCCTAGCCTTTGTAATATAGGCTGCTGGTCCGAAAGTTTCGGTATAAACCAGATTGTGGTAAGTTACATCTGGTTCACTCAACTGCGGAAATTTCCCATTATTCCAATTAAATTTTCCACTGTCAACTATAACCCCACCCGTCTGAACCGCATGACCGTCAAGATATTTCGTTGTACTGTGGATAACGATATCAGCCCCATACTCTATTGGACGACAGAAATACGGCGTAGCAAATGTATTATCAATAATGAATGGCAAATCAGCACTATGAGCAAGCGCTGCAAACTTTTCAATATCCAGTACATGCATAGCCGGATTAGCGATAGTCTCAGCAAAAATTGCTTTGGTATTTGGCTGAATTGCCTTTTTAAGTTCTTCCAGTGGAGCACTCTGATCAATAAACGTAACTTCAATCCCCATTTTTCTAAACGTATGAGCGAATAAATTAAAGGTGCCGCCATAAACATAGGAAGAAGAAATCAAGTGATCTCCTGACTCTAAAATATTCAGAATTGCAAAGAAAGTAGCAGCCTGCCCAGAAGATGTACACAATGCAGCCACGCCTCCTTCCAAGGCAGCAATCTTTTCTTCAGCTGCATTCGTTGTCGGATTACCAATTCTGGTGTAAAAATATCCTGCTTCCTCTAAATCAAACAGCTTGCCGATTGCTTCTGTTGAGTCATACGTATAAGTCGTGCTTTGTATTATTGGTACTACCCTTGGTTCGCCATTTCCCGGTTGATATCCAGCATGTAGACATTTCGTTTCAAATTCCATCATTGATTCCTCCAGTATTTTTTCATTTTATTCTTGTTTTGCTCTGCTCATACTTTTTTAGATAGGTTTATCAAACAAGCTCACGCTTTCTCAACCCGCCCTTTACGAAGTATTTCGGTAAAAAACTACAGCAGTCAAAACCGAATACAAAAAAACTCCCATCCTTCGTTTCCGAAAGGACGGGAGTTAAACTCCGCGGTACCACCTTTATTCACTGTCTCTTCACAGAAACAGCCTTAACCAGTATAACTGTATAGAAATACTCCCAGTTCATACTGCTGTGCTGTATCGGGCACTCCCGCCGAACGCTTATCCTCAAACTCACGTTCATCTGCTCAAAGGCCATCTTCCAAATCAACCTGTCTGCTTCTTTTCACCACCCGAAGCTCTCTTAGAAACCTATTGATTTGTACTCTTCTTTTCAAAGCAACTACTCTATGTTATTGTTTACAACTATACTCGATTTTTCATAGTCAGTCAATAACAAAAATGAGTCTTTAATGAAAAATCATCATCATTTTCTCATAATGAAGCAGGATACTTTCTTCAGCTCTGTAGTCCTTTCACTATCTAATTTCCAGGCAGCTCTAAATCTAAAAAGCATTGGTTTCTATCTCCCTAATCCTTTCAGTACCATGCTATAATAGAAAAAGAGTAACTAAAAAAAGAGTTACCGGTAAAGGAGCTTCATTGTGAACACACAAATTAATCCGCAATTAGAACAACAAATTACAGAGGCATTAACTGACGCCTATCATGCTTATTACGATAAAAACGAGACATATACACAGCTTAGTGAAAAAATCAGCTCAGAAATGGGCAGCTTTTATATGAATGAATTTTCGAATTTAACATATAAAGACACCAGAGTATTCTCTTTTACCCTTGGTGAAAAATCATTTATCGGCTATCTTTTATGGTCAAAAGAACTGGAGATTTACGGAACTGAGTCTGGTCGCTTCTTTATCCTGCTAACTGGCTTTGGTTTTATTTCTGGCGTGGAGATTGTGAATAACGGAGAAGCGAAAGTAACTATTTGGAAGGATTTAACCGGAGAAAAAACAGTTGAAGAATTACTGGCAAGCTTAAAAGATATCCATAAGAAAGCTGATTTCACCGCTGAAAATCCGCTGATTCAAAAGTATATCGATATTCTGCATACTTTATAAGATAATAAAAAACTGGCACAGATAATCCTATCAACCTCGAAGAGCTAGACTGAAAAACCAGCTTTTCGAGTTTTTTTTTAGAATAAAATAGAGTCTGGGACATAAACAAAATCCCAGACTTTTGACATCCTAAAACCGAATAAACAGTATTCCAAAAGCAGCTTTCTCGGAAATAAGCCGAATAATATCAAAAATATGAGAAGCTATTTTCGTATTATTCTTCTTATTTCTCGGAGCTGAACACTTTTGTCACAACCTCCTGCCTGCTCTATACTTCGAATAAAAAAACCTGAAACAAAACGAACCAGTTTTCGCTGTTTATTTCAAGTTCTATGACTTTATTCAGTTATTGGTTTTATCAACCTATTTCAACAGCAGATTTTCCATTTCCATACTCATCTACTAGTTTTTCTTTTTAGAGAAACAAAAAAATGCTTTGATTGGTTAATAGAAGAGCTCGGAAAAGCCGTTTGATTTTCTCCCTATAAAACTAGTTTATTCCAGCAGTCAGAAAATCAGCTACTTGTTCTTCACTGAATCCATGTTCTTTTACATAGCGGTTGGCTGGATGTTTACTGCATTCGTCACAACAGCCGCCAAGATGTTTTTCCTCATTTTCTTCTGAGCTTAAAATTTGTCTGTTGCAGTAAGGATTGGCACAGTTAATATAACGTTCACAAGGGGTTCCGTCAAACCAGTCTCTTCCGATAATTTGCTTATCCACTTGATTAATCTCTACACTGATGCGTTCATCAAACACATACATTTTACCGTCCCAAAATTCCCCCTTGGTTTCCGGGTTCATCCCATAATTTGCAATTCCTCCATGAAGCTGCGCGACATCGTCAAAGCCTTCGCGAAGCAGCCAGCCGGAAAATTTCTCACACCGGATACCGCCGGTACAATAAGTGACAATTTTTTTATCCATCAGCTGTTCTTTGTTGTCCCGAATCCACTTCGGCAGCTCTCTAAAATTGCGAATATCTGGACGTACAGCTCCTCTAAAGTGTCCCAAATCATACTCATAATCATTTCGTGCATCCAGCACAATCGTATTTTCATCAATTAGTGCTTCCCGGAACTCCTTTGGTTCAAGGTAATCACCTGTTAGCTGCAACGGATTGATATCATCCTCCAAATTCAGAGCAACTAGCTCTTTTCTGGGACGAACAAACATTTTCTTAAATGCATGCTCTTCCGCTTCATTTATCTTAAAAAACGTATCCTTAAAACGTTCATCTGCCAGCATAACCGTCATGTAGCGATTCGTTTCATTCGTTGTACCAGACAGTGTCCCATTGATTCCTTCTTCTGCCACTAGAATCCTGCCTTTTAAGTTCAGCTCTTTGCATAAAGCCAGATGTTCTTTAGCGAACTGCTCCGGATTGTCAATTTGTACATATTTGTAATATAAAAGCACTTGATAGTCCATGATAATTCTCCTTTTCTAAATCATACCTTATCAGTATATAAAAGGAAAAAACCAAAGCGCCAGCTTTATGCTTGTAGCTTTCTACACAAGAAGTTTTTAAGAAAATGAGGAACATTGAAATACTTAGCGTCATTCTTGATACAAAAAAGCAGCTGGAGTATTAAAGAAACAAGCCAAATTTGCATAGTTTTCTTTCTCTAGCAGGTAGGCTTCAGCCTCACATTTTCCAAATTTATTCTTGAAGTGACTTATTAAAAAACCCTCAGTTAGATTTTTAAGTCTAACTGAAGGGAGCAGCGATTTCTTTATTGACCGGAAACGGCAAAATAATTTCCATCATTATCTGAAAAATTAAAGACAAGCTCTCCTCCGGGAAGCTGAACCAGCTCTCCCACAGTTACATGTTTGTCCTTCATATCTTTATACAGCTCCTCAATCCCTTCACTGAAAAACATCAACGAAGGCGTGTTGCCTGCAACTTCAGGTGAATGCTTTTGAATAAAAGCCAGCTCATATAAAACGATTTTAGCACTTGAGGAATTCTTTGGAGCGATTTCTACTACCAGCGTGCCGTCCACTGCATCCCTTTCTAATTCCACAAAGCCGATACTTTGCCAAAACCTGCTTGACTCCTCTACATTATTTACATACAACATAATCTTTACTTGATCTGAGAACATCTCACTAATTCCTCCTAAATTCTCTTTTTAACCTTCCCTTAACATTCTAACTTATGTTATGCTAAAAAAATACACATTTGTTTTAAAGGAGGCAGCCAATGAAATTAACCGTCCTTGTCGACAACAACGTCTATATTGACCACTATTATTACGGAGAGCCTGCTCTGTCCTTTTTTTTAGAAGATAACGAAACAGCCATCCTTTTTGATACTGGCTACAGCGATATTTTTTATAAAAATGCTGCAAAGCTAGCAGTTGATTTAGCTTCAACTCAAAAACTGGTTCTTTCTCATGGTCATAATGATCATACTGGCGGTCTGAGCTACATTGACTTATTATTTACAGAGACTAAACCGGAAATCGTTGCTCATCCGTTAGCCTTTTTTCCAAAAAGAGCTGAAGAAGGGGTAATTGGTTCACCACTGACTGTAGATGATCTGCAAAGAAACTACCCGCTCACGTTAGCTAAAGAGCCTCTGCCTCTCTCAGATAATCTCCTTTTCCTAGGAGAAATTCCTCAGCTTGTTGACTTCGAGCCGCGGCAGCAAGTAGATGAAACCAGATGCTCTGAAGAATACACGGCAGACTACGTAATAGACGATTCTGCCATTGTTTATAAAGGCAGCAGCGGTCTCTATATCATCACCGGCTGTTCCCATAGCGGCATTTGTAATATCTGTGAATATGCAAAATTGGCGACAGGAGTAACAAAAATTGTTGGTGTAATTGGGGGCTTCCATTTATTTGAAGAAAATGAGCAGCTGGATAAAACGATTGCCTATTTCAAAGAAAACCAAATTACTGAGCTCTATCCTTGTCATTGCGTATCATTCAATGCTAAGGCTGCTATTCATCAGGAAATTCCTATTGGTGAAGTAGGTGTTGGCATGACACTCGAATGGCACTGAGTCTCCAGCTCGCCAACTACTATCAAAAAATAAAAAGAACCACGACTGGATTCCTGTTTTCTCCAGTCATGGTTCTTTTTTATTTAGCTTCGACTACTAGTTCATCGTCTGAAATTACAGAACGGTCAAGCTGATCAATTCGTGAGCTGGCTACCATGCCGGCTACCATACTGTCACTGACATTAACTGCTGTTCTTGCCATATCAATTAGTGGTTCAACTGAAATTACTAAACCAACGATTGCTACCGGTAAATTCATTGCACCTAAAACGATTAGAGATGCAAAGGTAGCACCGCCGCCGACACCTGCAACCCCAAATGAACTAATGGTTACAACGGCAATCAGCATTAGAACAAACTCCAGACTGAAAACGTCAATCCCTACGCTGGGCGCCACAATAGTTGCCAGCATTGCCGGATAAACCCCGGCACAGCCATTTTGTCCAATTGACAATCCAAAGCTGGCTGCAAAATTCGCTGTTGTTTCATCCACGCCTAAAGCCTTTGTCTGTGTTTCGATATTCAAAGGCAGTGCACCCGCACTAGATCTTGAAGTGAAGGCAAAACTCAAAACTGGAAATGCCTTTTTCAGATAGTTTAACGGATTGATTCGAATCGCAGTAAGAATCAACAGATGAAGTAACAGGACAATAATTAGAGCTGTATATGAAGCAAGTACAAACTTGCCCAAATTCAAAATTGCTTCAAAATCACTTGTAGCGACAACACTAGTCATGAGTGCCAATACACCATACGGCGTTAAGCGTAAAACCAGTGTAACAATTCTCATAACAATTTTATATAGACTATCAATTAAATCTGCAAAGAATTGAGCTTCCTTCGGTGCTTTGCGCTTCACTCCAAGAAAGGCAATTCCTACGAAAGCAGCAAAGATTACCACGCCAATAGTACTTGTCGCACGAGTCCCTGCTAAATCTGCAAAAACGTTTCTGGGAATAAAGGACAAAATCTGCTCAGGAATTGAAAGATTTTCAATGGTTTCCTGTCTTGTTGCCAGCTCAGCTATCCGCGCTGTTTCTGCAGTTCCTTGCGTAAACTGGGCACCTTGTAATCCAAATAAAACTGTACTGCCGTATCCAATAAGTGCAGCAGCTGCTGTTGTTCCCAGTAAAGTTGCCAAAACATTAAAGCTGATTTTTCCAAGCTTGTTTGACTCCTTCATTTTTGTAAATGCTCCTACAATAGAAACAAATACTAGCGGCATGACAAGCATTTGAAGCAATGCTACATAGCCGTTTCCGATAATGCCAATCCATTCCATCGCCTGACTGGTGATTTTACTTTGTGTACCGAACGCTACCTGAATAATTGCACCTAATACGATTCCTACACCTAACGCTGCAAAAACACGTGTTGAAAATTTCATATGCTTTGCCTGCATCCGGTAAAAGCCGTAAACGACGCCAAGAAACGCCAGAACCACTAAAACTGTGATGAGTGTTGTCATTTTCTTCCTCCTGTAATAATTATTTTAATGACAAGTCCATCAAAGGAAGTAAAGGTTCCCGGCAGCTGTTCTTCAACAGCTGCCCTGAAAAAGGATTTTTCAGTGATATACCTATTCTAACTGATAAAGGAGGACAACAGCTATTTTTTTGCTTGAAGTCTGATAGCAAAACAATAGTGGCGATAGCTTTTAGCTATTGCCACTATTGTTCAAGTCTTTACTTTTCTTCTGGTTCATTTGACTGAAAGTTCAATTGAATTCCCGGCTTGTCTAAGGCAATTTCAGTTACCTCATAGGCCAGACGTTTTACGATATCAAATAATGGTGCAATCAGCTCATCTACATCAGCCTGACTTAAGTCTTCCTGTTTCTCAATCTTTTGGTTGATGATATGAGAAATCTGGCTGACAGCGCCTGACAGTACATACTCATCAAATGCCAAACGAAATTCTAGTCGAGCGGCAATGATTGTATTTTCAGCAGGGTAATTTTCATCCTTTGATTCCATAGGTGAAAAGCCCACACGTAATTCAGTTTCAACTTCTGCTTCCGGCGAACGCATATCATAGTGGAAGCCTTCCACTACTTCTTGTTGGCGTTTAAGTTCCAATGAATATCACTCTCCTTTCACCATATTATAACATACTCATATTTCAAATATTGCTCAAAAATTGATAAAAAACAGACTAATTCTTAAACGAATGAATAGGTGCCGGAATACGTCCGCCTCTTAAAATAAAGTCAGTTGAAGCATAGTCATTCACCTTCATTACTGGTGCCCTTCCTAAAAGCCCGCCGAATTCGACCATATCACCGACTTTGGTATTTTTAGCAGGGATAATCCGGACAGCCGTTGTTTTATGATTAATCACTCCGATTGCTGCTTCATCGGCAATCATAGCTGCGATTGTTTCAGCTGATGTATCTCCCGGAATAGCAACCATATCCAGACCTACAGAGCAGATAGCTGTCATGGCTTCTAATTTTTCCAAATTCAGTGCACCATTGTTAACAGCATCAATCATTCCGGCATCCTCAGAAACTGGGATAAATGCACCGGATAAGCCGCCGACATGATTACAAGCCATCACGCCGCCCTTTTTTACTGCATCATTTAGCAGAGCCAATGCAGCCGTAGTACCATGAGTTCCTACACTTTCCAAACCCATCTCCTCTAATATATAAGCTACACTGTCTCCAACTGCTGGAGTTGGAGCTAAAGAAAGATCGACAATTCCAAAAGGAACATTCAGGCGTTCTGAAGCAATTCGTCCAACCAGTTGTCCCATACGGGTAATTTTAAACGCAGTTTGCTTTACAACCTCTGCAACAACATCAAACGGTTCACCCTTTACTTTTTCCAGTGCCCGTTTTACAACACCAGGACCACTGACACCAACGTTGATGACACAATCCGCTTCACCTACACCATGAAAAGCTCCCGCCATGAATGGATTATCCTCCACCGCATTTGCGAATACAACCAGCTTGGCACAGCCCATGTCTGACTTGTCTGCTGTTTCCTTAATCACGTAGCCCATATGACGAACCGCATCCATGTTAATGCCGCTTCTGGTCGAGCCGATATTGACAGAAGAACACACAAAATCCGTTTCAGCTAACGCTTGTGGAATAGAATTAATTAGACGGTCATCGCCAAATTGATACCCTTTCTCTACTAAAGCACTAAAGCCGCCGATAAAGTTAACGCCCACTGTTTGAGCAGCCCGGTCCAGCGCCTTAGCATATTTCACATAATCATCATCTGCGCTGGCTGCAGCGATAATACTGATTGGGGTGACAGAAATACGCTTATTAATAATGGGAATGCCGTATTCTGCTTCAATATCTTCCCCAACACGTACTAGATTTGCTGCCATTCGGGTAATTTTTTCATAGATTTTCTGACAAGCCTTATCACTATCACTGTCAATACAGTCTAATAAAGAAATCCCCATCGTAATGGTACGTATATCTAGATTTTCTTCTTCAATCATTCGAATTGTTTCTAAAATTTGTTTTGTCTCCAAAGCTTTCACCTCTATTTTGAATGGATAGACTACTCTATAAACCCTTTCAAATCATCTTTTTTATGTTTGATACTGCCTTCAATACTGCTATTTTGTGCTTCTTCCTCAAACTGACATGAGAAATCAGAAATCTAAAAACGACATCTTTTTATTTTCTGATAATAGTTAGTGAAAAATGTGCCTATAGGCAAAGAAAGTAGTTTCCTACCCCAGTATTTACGGAAAAATATACTTTTACAATTTGTGCATGACATTAAAAATTTCTTCATTCTGAATACTGATTTTCACACCTAATTGATCACCAAGAGTGTTCAGCGTGTCACGAAGCTCTTCAAAATTTGTCTCTTTTGCCAAAGACAGAACCATCATCATCGTAAAATAGTCGTCCATAATTGTTTGCGATACATCCAAAATATTAATGTTTAGCTCTGCAAGCTTCACACTTACCCCTGCGATAATTCCTACTTTGTCTTTACCAATTACTGTCAAAACAGCTCTCATAATTCAACCTCCTGATTTGTTTGACCTATTATAGCATATCTTTCTGAAATAGCCTTGAAAATACAGAACAAAATAGCATAATTTTTCACAATCGTTCGTCTTTCCTTAATAGCCCATCGCTATCATAACTTTTTGACGCAGCGAGTGATCCGTCAGCATCTCTAACAATTCAAAAGCGACATGTACGGCCGTCTCTGGACAGTACGAAGTGATTACTTTATTATCAACAACTACTGGCTGATCCTTCAGTACATCAACGCCCATTTCTGCTAGCTGTTTTTGCCGCACTCCGTCATTCAGGTGATAAGTAGTTGCTTGTCGATTTGCGAGAATACCGCTTTTCGCCAAAGGCAAAGCAGCAACACAGATAGAAGCCACTGGTTTTCCTTGCTTTTCAAAAGCGCTGATAAGAGCTAAAAATGGTGCTGAATACGCTTCTTCATAAAACCCGTATTCCTCAAAGCCTCCTGGAATTGCCAACGCAGCATATTCATCCACATTAACATCTTTAAGCAGTACGTCCATATTCATCGATACATTAAATGTACTCAACGTCGTTTCCTCTATCCCACAGACAACCGTTTCAATATCCGCCTCATAATCAGCTGTTGCCCAGCCAAGCACATCAATAAATACGCTAAATTCCATCGTTTCAAAGCCTTTAGCCAATAACACCAATACCTTCATTCTTATTTCCCGCCTTCTCATAAATTTTTTGAATTCAAAACAACTAAGCATTTCACAGCTAAAATACTTTCAAGCAACCTTTGCACTAGCCTGCAGTGCTAGGATTCAAAGTCTTTGACTCTCTTTTTTCTATATTGCCTTTGGTCAAGCCCATTTTATACTGGAGATAATCAAGAGAGGCTTGGATTCGATCGAGTTTTACTTTAGTTCTTTGTTCCTGTGCTTCTAGCAGCGCCAGCCGCTCCTCTAAAGTGTCATCTCCCGCCTTATATAAATCAAAATATTCTTTAATTGTTTCCAAACTCATTCCGGATTCCTTCATACATAAGATAAACTCAATGCGGTCTAAATCGGGTTCTCGATAGTCTCTAATTCCGCTAATTCTTGCTACAGGATCCAGCAAGCCTATCTTCTCATAATAACGAAGAGTAGATAAGGAAAGCTGGTATTTACTGCTTACTTCATTAATTTTCATAAGAAACTCCTTTACTTTTTATTTTATTGTAACAGATAAACGCTTCTCTGTTTTATTGTTTATCAAAACAAAAAAAGGCGGACACCATAATGTCTCACCTTCCGATAGCTCTGAAATGTTATTCAAAAAAAGATCATACTTTTTTAATAAACTGTGCTTTACAATTAGAACAGGTTATTTTTATCTGCCCTTTATGTTTTGGCGCCCGCAGCTGCTGTCGACATTCTGGACAAGAGAAATACGTATGGGTTTTCCGGTGCTGAAAACGCTCTTTAATTCGATTAAATTTCTTTTGAATCTTTTCAAGCCAGTGGGTAAATTTCTGATTCTCATTTGCTCGAACATAGATTTTTTTTGAAAAGAACCGATAGTACACAAGTATCAGCAGTAAAGCGATTAATGCTCTTAACAATGCATACCCCAGAAACATATTCCCAACTACCAGAACTAGACTAAGCAGCAGCAGTCCTCTACTTAGCTTGTCAAATTGTCCATAACGTCCTCTCATATACTTTTGCAGTTTCATATTCCATTTCATCAGCCGTGCCAGCCAGACATTCCGCATGTTTTCTACCGCCTCTTTCTTTGCTCCGCTGTATTCATTCGACAGAAGCCTTAAACATTTTCTGACTCAGTACAGCTTTCAAATCTTTTGAATAGTAAACAGCTTACTATCAATCAAGTGATTTTGCAACCGGCGAAAGTCTGATTTTTGTTTGCTTCTCTAAAAAACAGCTGCGAGCTCGCAGAAGAACCGGTATATCTCAAGAAATAGAAAAAGAAGAGGTCGCTTTTAGACTGTCATTTATTTAGGTTTTAAAAGTAGACAGAGTTGAAGCTTTATTTATGTCTCGCTATCCCTCTTCTTTATTTCTGACCTAGCTAAAGCAAGCGGGCTGTGCCATTCTTTTTTTATAGAATGCTTAGTATACAGAAATGTAAATACAAACCTGATCATCTGCCTCGTATTTTTCAAAATCCTTTTCATAGCGCCGCTTCAACTTGCCGGCTTTTTCCAGTGCCCAGATTTCCTGCCAAGCTTGCAGAACATTATCCTGAGAAAATCCAGTTGAACTTGGTACAACAGGGAAAGCCTTGTAGGTCCCATCATCTAACACCAGCTCTTTTCCTTTCTCAGCTTTTTCCACCGCTAATGACAAGGTATAGTCAGCAGTGAAATCTCCAGCGTACTCATGATAAACAGCATAAACTACCTCACCTGGTTCAATTTTTGTCATAGTCTGCTGCCATAAATATCCAATTTTTTGTCCTACATCCTCTGAAAAGTTGTTTGCTCTTACTGAATCAATTTCATAAATTTTCATAGTATCCCTCCTTCACATTTTTCTAATCATAAACAAAAAAACATGACAACAGTTTGTCATGTTAAAAATAAAGCGTCTGATACTTCTCAATTTCTTCTTTCAGCTGTTCTCTGAGTTCTTTTGGTTGAATAACCTCTATACTGGCTCCGTAAGAAAGTAAATAAGAAAATAACCAGTCTCCCAACGACTGGTACGTCGAAACCTTCAGTCGTTCCCCAGACCGTTCAATCGTCAAGTTCGACAGTTCTTCCTGTAATCTAGCCAACTGTTCATTTTCAATAAAAAATTCCAGCAACCCCAGTTCATAGACCGGCAGATACTCATCCGTTAAAACAGCCGGATCAATCATTTTATCCGAAGGTTCAATTCGTTTGACGCGTTTTAGTTTAAAAATCCGATGATCATTTTTCAGATAACAATAGGCAGATAAATACCAGCTATGCTGTTTAAAAAACAGCTTATTGGGCGCAACTTCTCTTTTGGAAACTTCTCCCCGTGTATTTTCATAGGTAATGATCACACACCGCTGCTGCTTCTTAGCTGCTGTCAACTGATCCACTAACTGCTTTTCTTCTGGTTTTCCCCAGCTGGAATAATCAATGGACAACCAAGGGGTTGTCTTGCGGTTAAATAAAGAGGATAGCTTAACCATAACCTCATCCGCTGCACCAAAATTTGTGACAGACAAGTTTTCCAGGCCAGAAAGGATCGTTTCCTGTTCAGCTTCGGTCACAAAGGTTGCCGGAAGCTGATGATTTTCCAGTAATCGGAGCCCTCCGTTCCGTCCATTTTGAGCATAGATTGGAAAGCCTAATACTGACAGATGATCAATATCCCGATAAATCGTGCGGACTGACACTTCCAGCTTCGCCGCTAAAAAAGGAGCTGTTGCTTCCTGATGGGCACTTAGATAGTGCATGATATAAAACATTCTGGATTGTCTGGACATTGGCAATACTCCTCTTTAAATTTATTTTCCCCTAAGGATGAACGAGCTTGGGACATAAGTAAATGCCCGA
Organism: Enterococcus sp. LJL128; assembly: GCF_056924295.1. Classification (NCBI taxonomy): domain Bacteria; kingdom Bacillati; phylum Bacillota; class Bacilli; order Lactobacillales; family Enterococcaceae; genus Enterococcus; species Enterococcus sp. LJL128. The sequence goes on from NZ_JBXPBP010000007.1 coordinate 129,015, forward strand.
ACTCTTTTTTCTCTAAAATCCGAAAAATAGTGTTCCAGAAACAACTACTTTGAAAACAAGTCGAATAGTTCTTCAAATATAAAGAACTCTAGGTAGGTATCGAGAAACAGCTACTCGGTTCCCATATAGTGTTTCTTGACAATTTTCGGACGCTCCGCTCCTTCTTATTTCCTGTAGCTCAGCACTTTTGTCGCATCTTCAGGATGCAATATATTCATAATTTCATCGATGCTTTCAGGTTTGTTCTAATACTACTGTGCGCTCATTCTCTGATAGTTTAACACAACTCACCTCAATTTTTATTTAGAAAAAAGGAAGCCTGTAAATCCGCTCGGAGAATCAAAAATCAAACGTTGACGAAAAAGTGATTGTCCCTTATAGTTAAAGCAGAATGAAATGGAAGGAGTGTCTTTTTGTCTGTCATTGTTGAATAATTTCAGCAACTAAATCGTTGTGAAAGCAGCTTTATTGAGCTTGTTTTCAACACTAGGTCTGCCTAGTGTTATTCGACATGGACCTTACAAGAAGACTTCGCCTGAAATAATATATGTAGCAGTCTGCTGTTTTACAGGAGATTATTTATATTCAGGGATCAGTGTTTGGACTGATCTCTTTATTTTTTGCTATACGCCCGCAGAAGTTTTCTTCGCTGTCTTCCTACAGCAGAGGAACCTGTCTTTTGCGGGCGTATATTTTGTTTGAGGAGGAAAAAACTATGAAGCCTATCCATGTAAAGAATGTATCAAAAAGCTATTCTTATTTTGAGAAGACACCTGGTTTTAAAGGTGCAGTTAAAGACCTATTTAGACGGGAAACAAAAATAAAAAATGCAGTAAACGATGTTTCATTTTCAATAGATGAAGGGGAATTTGTAGGATTAATCGGAACTAATGGTGCAGGAAAAACAACATTGATAAAAATGCTGACGGGAATCATTCAACCGACTAAAGGAGAAATTTCCATCAACGGATTCAATCCTGCTGAGGGAGCAGATGCGTTTAAGAAAAGCTTCGCAGTTGTTATGGGACAAAAATCACAGCTTTGGTGGGACTTACCCGCCAGTGATTCACTACTTCTCAATAAAGTGATTTACGATATTCCTGAAAAGCTATACTTGGAAAACGTCCATTATTTTACTGAGTTATTTGCAGTCGAAACACTCCTTTCTGTACCAGTCAGAAAATTATCCTTAGGCGAACGCATGAAATTTGAACTGATTGCCTCTTTACTCCACATGCCGAAGCTGCTGCTTTTAGATGAACCAACCATTGGGCTAGATGTCGTTGCCCAGCGGCAAATTCGGGAAATGCTGAAAACAGCTGGAAAAGAGCGCGGTATTTCTCTATTACTGACTTCCCATTACACAGAGGATTTACTGGATCTTACTGAACGAAGCTTAGTCTTACGGGACGGTGCTTTGATTTACGATGGTCTGCTGCAGCCATTGTTAGCCCGTTATCAAGTTGAAAGTACATTGGAGCTAATCTTTTCAGAAAAACCAAGTTTGCCGGCTCTCAGTAATGTAGAGATTATTGAACAAACCGGGTACGCTGTAAAAATTAAAACACCTAAAGAAAATATCAGTCGTTGTCTAGCGCTTATTTTCAAAAAAACTGAGGTTCTAGATATAAAAATTTCTGAAGAAGATGTCAGTACATTGGTAGAAAGGATGTTTCAGTCAGATGAAAAAATATCTTGAAATTTTTAAGATTGAATGGAAGCATTCATTAATCTACCGCAGCGATGTGGGATTAACCGCCGTGCTTAGTATCTTCTCCATTCTGCTTTCCTATCTGCTTTGGCAAACTATTTTCAACGGCAGAGAAACGTTTAACGGCAGCACTTTAGCACAGATGGTCACCTACTATTTATTCGTCAACCTGATGACGCCATTTACAAATACAGATGGACTGCTAAATACCTTTGCGGAAGAAATCAGACAGGGAACCTATTCAAAATACTTGGTTCGACCTATATCTCCGCTTACTTATTTTATTACTGCCAGCTACGCTCAGGCGCTATTTCCTTTTCTCATAACCGGCAGTGTGCTCCTCACAGTATTTTTTTCTTTGAACCAGTATTTTGAGCCTATACAGCTGCAAAATTTGCTTTTGGCTTTACCCGTTCTTCTTCTAGGAAGTCTATTAAATATACTCATAAGCTATATTATTTCACTGGCTGCCTTTAAGCTGACAGCCATCAGTTTTTTATCTGTCCTGCAAAGTACGATAAAAACCTTTTTGTCCGGTTCTTTAATTCCTTTGAGTCTGATACTGCCTGCGGTTTTAATTAAATGGCTGCCGTTTTCTTACACCCTTTACTATCCGGCAGCTCTCTGTTTAGGAAAAAATGAAGAGCCTTATTCATCTGTTCTTTTCGTATTAATCCTCTGGATAGCGCTTTTATATTGTACAGCCAGATTTTTACAACACAAAGTTCAACATAACTTTGAAGGAGTGGGTATTTAATGAAAACAATCGTTTACACAGTAAAAATCCTATACACCTTAATGAAAGTTCAGCTTTCGTCTGCGATGATCTATCGCTTTAACTTCTGGGGAGCATTTCTGATTGACTCAATCTTCTTTGGTATACAGCTGCTTTTCTTTCATGTTATTGCTGAGGATGGCATGGTCGGTACCTGGAACATTCATCAAATCACTGTTTTTATTGGCACTTTTATTACATTAGACGCCTTATATATGGCCACTTATTTTTTTGGTATTCTCTCTTTGCCGGAAAAAATTCGAACCGGCGGACTAGATCAAATCTTTGTAAAGCCTGTTAATGCTTTGCTTTATATCGCTTTTGGGAATATTAATATCAGTTCGTTTCTTTTATTTTTATTAGGTATTGGGATTGTCAGCTATGGAGCCAGTCATTTAGAATCCATAACTGCTGTTCAATTATTTCAATACATTATTCTCTTTCTCTTAATGTACTGGCTGATGTTTTCACTTATGCTGCTGCTGCGGTCTGCTGCATTTTGGCTAACTAGAATCTCCGCTATCAATACACTGGAAAATACTATCTTGGAAACTTCTTTCCGGCTTCCATATCCAGCAATTACCAGTTTTTGGAAATTAATTTTACTGATTGTTCTGCCTTACGGTTTAATTGCCAATATGCCGGCTATGGCTTTATTTGGAACACTCAGCTGGCAGCACTGGCTACTGTGTTTTACTGTGCCTTCTGCTTTCTCATTTCTATCTCTACGGATTTGGCGCATTGGCTGCCGGCAATATGACAGCGTCAGCAGTTAATAATAAATGACTACTTGCCTATTTTATAGACCATACAAGGCTTGGAGTTAAAGAGACGAGAACAATGGTACGTCTGCGTCTTTACAAATAAATTGAGCAATATTGAAAATAAAAAATGCGGGGCTGTGACATTAGTATGCCTCAGTCCCTTAAACCCGGATAAACGGTGTTTCAGAAGTAACTTCTTCGACAATAAGGCGGAAATTCGCAAAAATTTGTGGAACAATTTTCGGAATTTCCGCCTTATTGCTTGAAGCTGAACACTTCTGTCACAACCTCTTCATGAAGCTGTTTTCGACTGGTTCACTTTATTTCTCGAGTCGATAGACTTTGTCACCGCCTCGATATCAGCCAACCTTTTTACTTCATTGCTTTTCTTAACATTTCAAAAACTGCAAATCATCTTGTTTTAACAATCATTTCCAATGCTTTCTCAATTTCTTCGCTAGAAAGATCAACTTCTTTTTCCTGCATACATTGAACCAGATTTTCAGTAACTACTAGCCCGATAACCTTATCTATGCTTGAACGAACTGCCATTAGCTGAGTTACTACTTCTCGGCAATCCTTGCCTTCCTCCATCATTTTGAGGACACCCCGAATTTGTCCTTCAGAGCGTTTAAGACGGTTGCCTATTTTCTTATCACATTTCATCGTACGATTTCACCTCGCCAAGCAGACATGCCGCCCATAACATTTGTCGTTGTAAAGCCTTCCCTGCCTAGATAACTGCAGGCCATTTGCGATCGGCTGCCGGAATGACAAATGATATAGTATTCCTGCTCCTGCTTCAATTCCGATACCCCTTCTGGAAAACTGCTTAAAGGCAGGTGTACTGCACCTTCAATATGTCCTGCCTCAAACTCGTCTAACTCTCTGACATCCAAAATAGTTAAGCTCTGCTGCTTCAGCAGCTGCTCAAACTCAGGAATCATTACTGTATGATACATTATTTTTTTACCTCCTCAGGGTACATCGTACTGTATAGCTGGAATGCTCCATCCAGATTCTTCACATTAAAATTATGATTCTTTAAAATTCTTTCAGCCAGATAGCTCCGCTGACCACTTTGACAGCTGACAATTATTAGCTTGTCCTGCGGCAGCTCACTAAGACGATTCCGCAACTCATCCAACGGTATATTGATATCTTCACCAATACTTCCAGCTGTTTTTAATTCTTCCGAACTACGCACATCTAAAAGGACAGCACCACTTTCTCTGGCTTGTGCGAGCTCATAAAACTGAATATTATCAGAAAAGCCTTCTACAATGTTCAACGCAGCGTAGCCTATCATATTGACAGGGTCTTTAGCTGAACCAAATGGGGGTGCGTAAGTTAATTCCAGCTCGGGTAAATCCATTACAGTTAAATCAGCTTTGATTGCTGTCGCCAGTACATCGATTCGTTTATCAACCCCATCTTTTCCAACTGCCTGCGCCCCATAAATTTTACCATTAACCGGATTGAAAAGCAGCTTGAAAGCAATTGGCTGACTTCCGGGAAAATACCCTGCATGACTTTTAGCCGTGATATGAACTGCACTGTAATCCAGCTGCAGCTCCTTCAGCTGACGCTCATTCAAGCCTGTACTCGCTGCAGCAAGATCAAATACTCTAACAATAGCAGTACCAATGCTGCCTAGGTTTTTCCTTTCCGCTCCTAAAATCACATCAGCTACTTGACGCCCTTGACGATTAGCTGGTGATGCCAATGAAATCAGAGCATCTGCTCCAGTGATCTGCTGTTTAACAATGATCGCATCTCCTACCGCAAAAATATCAGGATCGGTGGTCTGGTACTTTTCATCGACCACGATTCCTCCTCTAATTCCTGTTTCTAAAGCAGCGTCTGCTGCTAAACTGCTAGCTGGCTTTACTCCAATAGATAAAACTGTAAAATCACTAGGAATACGTTCACCAGTACTCAAATGAATGATTTCTCCCTGATTCTCAAAAGATTGAGCTCCAGCATTTTTATAGACCTTTATACCAGCCTCTATCAGCCGATTTTCTACAATCTGAGCCATTTCAATATCGAGAGGAGGCAAAAGCTGAGGAGCAGCTTCCACAATGGTTACCTCAATCCCTAATTGCTTCAAATTTTCAGCCATCTCCAAGCCAATAAAGCCGGCACCAATCACTACTGCATTTTTCGGTTTTATTTCTTTAACGGCTGCAGTAATCTTATCCACATCAGGAACATTTCTAAGTGTATAGCTGTTTTTTGCCTCGTTGAGACCAGGAATTGGCGGTATTACCGGCTCTGCTCCAGGTGAAAGAATCAATTTATCATAAGCTAGTTCCTTTCTCTCCCCTTTTTGGCTAATCTGAACGGTTTTCTTTTCACGCTGAATCATTGTTGCTTCGGTTTCGGTTACCACGTCGATATTGAATCTATTTTTCAACTGTTCTGGCGTTTGCAGAATCAGCTCTTCACGTTCACTGATTTCTCCTGAAACATAGTAAGGCAGACCGCAATTTGCAAATGACACATAGGGTCCTTTTTCCAAAACAACGATTTCTATCTCCTCAGATAACCGTCTTAATCTGGTTGCAGCTGACATTCCTCCGGCAACTCCACCGACAATTACTACTCTCATTAGTAAATTCCTCCTCTGATTTCTCCTTGCCAACGATTCATTCCGCCTTTAACATGCACGGCTTCAATATTTTTCTTTTCAAGCATCTTCACAGCCTGCTTACTTCTAATTCCAGATTGGCAAATCACATACACCCCATGGGTATTTTTCGTCTTATACTGACGAATTTTACTAAGGGGGACGTTAACTGCTCCAGGTATATGTCCGCCGATGAATTCTGATTTCTCACGAACATCCAAAATTGTGGGCTTTTCTGATAATTTTCCGTTTAAATCTTTTGTTGAAATAGCTGATACTCTATTAAATAAAAACATAACTCCTCCTTTATACCCTGTAGGGTATTTACAAAATTAATCATAAACGATTCTTATTCTTTTGTAAAGCAGATACTTTGTTTTTTTATAAAAAAAGCGCTCTAAAGCTGCTGTAGTGCAGTCTTTAAAACGCTCGTTCTTCAAAAAATTATTTTTCTTCCTGCAAACGGAAGCTTAATATTACCGGATTATGATCAGAGTATTGGAAGGCTTCATCCGACACCTTCGTATCTAAGGCTTTCACGTTGTCAGAGACAATAAAACCATCAATTAACGCTACAAAAGATTTACCTTTTTCATATGGCGTGTCAAGATTCCGAGTAGATGGAACAACCTCGCCATCATTAGAAAAGTCTGTGACTGTTAACCCTTTCGGCAATTCTTCTTTAGGAAAAGCCTGCAGCCATGAATAGTCTTTACTTGTATCGTTGCCGAATGTATCTGAGGACGAAGGCAATAAATCATGGTTAAAGTCGCCGCCGCACACTACATAATTGCCTTTCTCATACTCAGCCTTCATATGATTAAATAGCGTCATGATTTGCTTTTTCTGTACAGCCTGATCCTTCATATAGGCGGATAAATGTACATTGTAGAGCATTAGCTTCTTACCATTTTCTACCGAAAGCTCAGAAACAGTAAATGCCCGATCCAGATCGAAAAATTTATTAAAGCTGGTTTCAATTGGCAGACTGTAGCGGATGCTCTCATCAATCGACGTGCTGCTCAATGTTAAAATGCTGGACTTGGATTTTCCAATTGGGTCAAAAACCGGATACATTAAATAAGCAGAATCATAGTTCGTTGCACTTGCTGCTGAATAGGTACTGAAGCTGTCGCTGATTTTCTTCACTTCATTCACACCGAAGCTTCGTGTGGCTTTTTCATCCACCTCTTGAAGAACTGCAAAATCGGCGTCAATTTTTCCCAATGTGTCTACTACGCCATCGATATTTTTATTAACAGCTTCTTTACTCCGTGCTTTGGATTCTTTGCCGCCATCCATAAAAAATGTATAGTCCGGCGGATAAGCTCCATAGCCAATATTAAAGGTGACAGCTTTGTAGTCTTTTCCTATTTCAACTGACTGATGTTCTGCCTTTTGCTCTACATCAATTTTCAAGTCATCTTCAATTCTTGAATAGCTGAAAAAAACGTATCCTACATAAATTAAGACGATTAACAAAATCAGCCCGATAACCGCACCAATTACTTTGATTGATTTTTTCATTCCCAAACTCCTTTAGTTTATTCTTACCTACAAATCATAACAAAAAAAGGAAACAGGGGCTAGTTTACCGCCTGTTTCTCTCTGCAGTGCAGCTTGTCTGCACGTTTCTGAACTAACGCTCGCCTTCAAATACATCTGCCACCATTGCTACCTGATACTTCGCTTGTTTTTTAACTGGTGCTTCTGCGTGACTCATGACATAAGACTCAGGAAAAACCTTAAACATGCTAATATCATTATAGGAATCCCCAACAACCGCTACCTGTTGTATGGGTACAGCCAGCTGTTCCACTAGTTTCTTTACAGCAGCGCCTTTGTTCACCGATACTGGATTTATATCAATTGTATAAGGACTAGTTATTTGAAAGTTAACAGCTTCATCAGCTAAAGCCTTTTGAAGCTTTAGCAAATCCTGACGCAACGCCTGATTATCCTCACGAACAATACAGATATTTGCCGGATTTTCCGGATGAGCAGCTTGTTCAGATACCTGAACTTTTTCAACAACATCGCCAAAGACACTCTCCATCAATTCCAAAGCTATCTCAGCCTCATATGTATGCTGATCAGCAACTGAACAAGCAAATGGCAGCTGAAGCGCACGCAGCTTTTGATAAATTCTGTCTGACTGTTCTTTTGAAAACTGATCCTGCCCTAAAATATTGCCTTCCGGATCAATTGTAAACGAACCATTCTGCACAATCTTATAGCTTCTCCCAAACAGCTCAGCTCCAATGACGCCTTGGACATCCGCAGCTAGACGTCCTGTTGCTACACAGAAAAATCCGCCGTCATCAATAAATTGTGTAATTTGTTCATGGTTTCGAACCGGCAATCCTTTTTTTGACGGTGTATAGGTAGAGCTCTCGCTCTCCTCATACGTTAATGTTCCATCCATGTCGCATACTAGTACTTTAAACCCTTGCTTTTGCTTCACTACACAACGCTCCCTCTCGCAGCTTTTCCACTAAATCTGTATCATATGTTATGAAATCAGTCTAAAACAGAATGCCGGATTGATTTTTTTTGTCACAAAGTTAAATCAATAAATGAAATGCCTCATCTGCACTTTTGAACAGTATCCTGAATGTTCATTTAGAGCTGCTCAGCTTGTTGGTTACTAAGCTTTACTTTGGCGATCGTCCATTCTATTTGATTGGTTATTCCAGGCTTGTTCCCCAGTATAAACTTTTCTTCCTTTATCTATGAAACTTTGTTTACTTATTCCTACTCATTTTAACAGATAAATAGTTAGTTAACGTCTTTTAAAAAGCTAAAATTCATTTTCAATAGCTTTTTTCTGCCTTCAAACAACAATAGGCTTATGACAATCAAAGAGTAATAACAGCTTAAAAACAATCAATTTTTCAGTAAGGTCCAGCATTACCGGCTAAAGAACACTTGCAAAAAATTATGAGACTGCTTGATTGAAAAGCCACTCCAATATTTGCCTCCAGAATCCTCTGACAGGTTCTAATAAAGAACTGGTTATTCTATTTAACTTTTTCAAGATATTTTTTCAAATCCTGAATATAGGTCTTCTGCTGCTTTTTTAAATAGGTTGAAACAAAAGGCTTCAGAAAAAATTTCTTTGCCTGAATATCTTCTGTAAATTCTACTGCTGTCTTCCCACCTTGTTCTTCAAAGCGGCCTATCCAATGTCCCCTCATCTTGTCATTGTCCATATCAAAAGCATAGCATGAATACTGTTCCAACGCAGTGATTGTAAAGGTTGTTCCATAGTTATCTTTCGTGTATTCCACAAAGGTTTTTCCTGGTTCTAAAATTTCTATTCTACTTAAATCACTCCTCCAGCTGTACTCCTCTAAAGAGGTAACTATTTGCCAAACAAGCGGCAGCTCCTGATCAAAAACAGCTTTAATCGTTGCTATCGTCATACTTTTTCTGTCCTTTCCTACCAGTTAATTTTCTACATACAAATTAACTGTAAAACCGGTTTAGTCTAATAAGAAACAATTTTTTCTACAGTTCAATTATATACTATCTAAATTCTTCTAACCTCACATTTTCCGTAGGATTTTTACCTGTTTAAAGGCTAGAATGTTAAGTGTCTCATTCCAACTAACATCCCAGCCTAGTGTTTCTACTTTTTATTCTATTTTATTCAATTCATTAAGAATGCTTTCATCTTTTAGCCGGCGATTTAGTAATATTGAAACCACATAACAAATTACCAATATTGCAGCAGCTAAAAGCAGATAGATGAAATAATCGTATTCATATGATTGACCATAAATATATATTTCCGACTCTACATATAGAAATTGAGCAATAGCATGTGAAGCTAGGAATACTATACCTACAGATACTAATCCAAAAATCATGTTCTCTATTTGGATCATCTTGGATTGCGAATGTAAACTCATCCCAATTGCTCTATAAATATATAGTTCTCTTTTTCTTGTTTCCACTCTATACTTGAGACTATTTACTAAATTTATTAGCAATAACGTGAAAGCAACAACTGCAATTCCATATATATAAACTAGTTCTTTTTGATATAGCATATCCAACTTCGAGTTTTCTTCAATTAAGCTTCTTGCGGTCACTTGTTGATTTTTTACAGCTAACCGAATTAATTCTTGTTCAATTTCTTCTTTCCTTTTTTTAGAACTACTGTCTTTAACAGTAAAGTTGGCAGTTTCATATACACCAGAAGGGTTTATTTTACTGTAATTCGTTTCACTTGTAATTAATAAAGGGTATACCTGTTCAAGTACAGAGACCTCCTTCATATAAGGATAATACACAATCGCCACAATTTTATAATCTAGCTTCGAATAGTATTGTTCATCATCCTCACTTTGCCAATACTTATTAGAAGTTGTATCAAAGTCTGAACGGTAGCTAATCTTTATTGTCTGCCCCAACTGATAATCCATAATTGCTGTTCCTTTTTTAAAGAATCCTACCGTACCTTTTGACTTCCCGTATTCACTTATTCTAGGCATTGCAATAATAATCTCATTTGCTTCCATATTATCAGGATTGAAGTTGCCGACAACTAAATAGTTTTTCAACTTTTTTAAAGTTTCTGTATTATAACCTTTTAACTTCGTTTGATAAATAGAGTTAGAGCCTAATTTTCCTCTCAAAGAAAATCCATAAATATTTTCTACTCTCTTTTCCATCTCTTCAAAATACTTATTATTTCTTTTGGTTTCATCGTTTAGTACTTTGATAGGCATAGCCATTTGTGTTTCAGTCTTGACTATTTCCTCAATCTGTTGCGCTTGTTTTACTGTTTCAATTGTAATTCCTTGGTTCGCTGTCCTATCATTTGTTGCTGTGAGTATATAATCGCTATTATAAAAATTTGCTTCTTTTTGTATAACTGTCTCGTGTGATGCTAATATTCCTTTATAGGCAAGTCCGTAAAATAAACTTCCGCCAATAATTAAAGAGACAACAATGACAATTGATGTTCTGAACTTAGCAAAAATATACCTACATCCTAATTTTACATATAGAAACCGCTCTGATTTGTCACTAATAGTAAAAACAGCCGTATTTTTGTTGTCATCTTCTTTTTCACCTATAATAACTTCCATAATTGTTTGCTTATTTATTTTTCGAGCACCTAATAATGAAATAATAAATAGTACCACGCCCACTCCTGCTATACATAAAATAATTGGGAGTATGGGAACTACCATTTCAAAGGGCTCCCTTTCTCCCCAAAAAAAGATGTCACTCTCATTATTTTTTGAAATATACGTAACCAGATAAGAACACAGCTGTCCAAATATGATTCCTAAAGGAATACTAATAACATATATAACAAGTAATTCAGAGACTATCATTTTTCTAATTTGTCGCTTTGTCACTCCCACTGCGCGAAGTATGCCGTATTGGTTTTCTCTTGCTAATAATGAAATCCTATAAATTCCCCAGATAATAACAAAACAGATAATTAGCAGTAAAGTAGTAATTTGAATATCCAAAATAAGCAACTCCTGCTTATTTTCTTTCCAAGGATTGAGGGAAATATCTTTTTGTGCTATTCCTAGATGTTTTTTTTTATTCTGGATTATTTGCCGACTATCCACATTATTTTTAAATTTTACCTCAGCGTAATAATCATCCGCTACGTCTTCATTTAAGCTAGTATAAAGGTTAAGACTCCCAGATAATTTATTTAATGATACATCATTAATTATTCCCACAATAGTATAGGTTTTTAGCTCTGAATCAGTTGATTCAGTAGCTATTGTTTCTAGCTGAACATCTGTACCAACGACAGGATTTATACCTAAATTTAATAATGCCCATTTTTCAGCAACAATTTCGTTTTCCGCTGTAGGCATAGCGCCGGATAATAGTTTTGATGTTGCAAGTATCGAAGGTTCATTTGCTGAAACAAGAGCAGCGCTCTGATAATCGTTTTTTATTGTCGCCTGAAAACGTCTGATTCCCAGTTTAGCAATTGCTTTATCACCTTCTAATTCACGTAATTGAGAATTTTTAAGATTGCTGATTTGATAGTCAATATCTGTGTATATAAAAAGATTTTGCTTTGCTTCAATTCTATGATTCGTATGAAAAAGGGTCAGTAAACTAACTATCAACGTAATAATCAAAGTAACTGCAAGTAGAATTGTTATTGTATTTTTTTTGTAGCTTTTAATAAAACGCTTCGTTAGGGCTTGAATTGTTTTATCATTCTCTACCTTCACCATTAGAATCACCCCAATCTTTTTTAGTTGACCTGACAATCTGTCCATCCTCAATTCGAATGATGCGATCAGCTAGCTGAGCAATTTCTTCATTATGCGTGATCATAATTATTGTTTGGGTAAACTGCTTGGCGGTTATTTTTAAAAGACCAATCACATCTTGACTAGTCTGTGTATCTAAATTACCTGTGGGCTCATCAGCTAATATAACAGCAGGCTTTGCTGCTAATGCACGAGCAATCGCTACTCTTTGCTGCTGACCTCCCGATAACGTATTAGGAAAGCTATTCGTTTTTGATTCAAGCCTTAACATTTTTATGATTTGTCCAACATACTCCATATCTACCTTTTGACCGTCTAATTTGATTGGCAGTATAATATTTTCCTGAACAGTCAGCATTGAAATTAAGTTAAATTTTTGAAAAACAAATCCAATACTTCTTCTTCTAAAAATCGTCAGCTCTTCATCTGCTAGCTGATTAATTTTTTTATCATCAACAGTAACGGTTCCGCTTGTCGGCGTATCTAATCCGCCAATAATGTGCAGCAGCGTAGATTTACCAGATCCGCTGGTTCCAACAATGGCTAGAAATTCACCCTTAGCTACCGTTAAATCAATTCCTTTCAGTGCCTGAACCTCAGTCTCCCCCTTTCCATATATTTTCTTCAGCTTTTCCGTTTTCAACATCTCCATTGGGTCCCCATCTCCTCACTAAAAATAGCCCATATTGCTCTTCTTACAATATAGGCTATCATATAAAAGTGTTCAGTTCGTTTCGAAAAAATCACAGTATTGAAATATTTAACTTCATAATAATAAAAAAATCGAGAACGTACTTCCACTTCCTTTAGCCGATTTCACTTTTATATAGCCTTGTTCCATTTGAATTATTTTTCGTGCTAAATATAGTCCAACACCAATACCATCACTGTTTTCAACATCTAGAGAGCGGTAAAAGCGTGAGAAAATCTTCCCCTGCTCCTCTTCTGATATCCCTATCCCTGTATCAATTACATCTATGCGGGCAAACATTTGGTATGGAATAACACGAATGGTTACATTCCCACCTTTTGGCGTATACTTTATAGCATTGTCTACAATATTAGAAACTGCCTCAATTGTCCATTTCAAATCAACTTCTGCAGTTACAGAAGTCGGTTCTATCGTTAATTTAACCGCTTTTTTCTTTGCGGATGAAGTGAACTGCTGACCTATCGCTTGAAGAATAAGATTGATATTCTCTTTTTTGCTGTTAATAGTAATCATGTCAGTCTCCAGCCGTGCTGTTTTTACCAATGACTGAATAAGAAAATCTAGTTTTTGGGCTTGTTCTTTTACAATGGATAACTCATTAGAACAGCTGTCGACTTGTTCAGTTATTAATTCTGTATACAGCAATATGTTAGAAATCGGAACTGCACTTTGATGGGAAATATCTGTAATCAGCATGTGAACAGCTTCTTTTTGCTTTTCAAGTTTTAAAACAGAGGCCTCTTTTGCTAAAACATAATGCTTCAAAGAATTTTCTAAATATGAGCATTTCGTTTCATCGAATGTTATATCCGAAAATTTCCCATTCATGGATGAATCGACCATCTCCTGCAATACATCTATCAATTTGTTTTCCCGTTTTCTATAATATAACCTCATCATAAAAAACAAAACTGTTATTGCCGAAAGTATTAAAATTAAAGCTATCCTTATTACATTATTGTCCATGTATAGCCAACTCCATATACTGTTTTGATATATTCCCGATTTTTTGCTTCATATTCAAGTTTATCTCTCAATCTTTTTATACTTACTGTTAATGCATGTTCATCCACATATTCACTGTCTCCATCCCAAATTTTATCTATTAAGTATTCTCTCTTCACTGTTGCGCCCTTATTTTCTATCAAAATTCTTAATAATTTTTGCTCAGTTTTACTTAGTTCTACAGAAATGCCCTGAACAAAAAACAGCATTTTATCAAAATTAAAATTGAATGTATCTGTAACGTACTGGGCAGGAGACAAATTTTGTTGTCTCAGCTGTACCTCAACACGTGCACGCAGTACCATCAAACTAAACGGTTTTGTGATGTAGTCATTTGCTCCTAACTCTAATCCCACTACGATATCTAATTCCGAGTTATTTGAGGTAATAATAATTATTGGCATATCATATTTTTGCCGTAGCTCCTTGAGAAAATCTAAACCATTCCCATCTGGTAAATGAACATCCAACAAAATCAGCTTTATACTATTTTTATTTAATACTTCTCTAGCTGATTTTATCGTTTGACACTGAATAAAGCTGATACTATCTTTTTTTAAAGACAACCTGATTCCATCATTTAATTTTCTGTCATCCTCGATAATTAGAATTGTATTCATTTTTAAACTCCATCCGTTTAATTTAACTATGGTAGTATAGTTCATTTTAAGTTTATTTGATTAATTTATTATCTTTTTTGATAAGACTGTAAAAACTAATATATTGAATAAAAGCAGCATTTTCGCCCAGTATAAGGTAAACTACTCGTTAGGCTTTTATGGAAATGCTAAAGACTCTCTTAGCTCTCCTTTAACTATTACTAAATAACTCTATTTTACATGAATCCATCATACTGAGCTATATCGATTTAAGCTTGCTTTTATAATTCCTTTCTTAAATCTTTAAATAATCACACTCTACTTGCATCTTTCATCTGAACTAATCAAAAAAAGGAACCTGGGTTTACAGGCTCCTCATTTTCATTTTTCTATTTTCTTTCCAGCAGTGTTACAGATTCTACATGGTGCGTTTGTGGGAAGAGATCCACCGGCTGAATCTTTTTCACTTCGTACTCTTCATTAAACTGTTTTAAATCTCTTGCCAGGGTTGCCGGATTACAAGAGATATAGATAATTCGTTCCGGCTTCATTTCCATTGATGTTTCAATAAAAGCAGTTGTTAGACCTTTTCTTGGCGGATCAACGACCAATACAGTCGGATGAATTCCAGTTTCTTTCAATTTCTGCATCACCTTCTCAGCAGCACCAACTTTGAATGTCGCGTTTTCGATGCCATTGGTAAAGGCATTAATTTTCGCATCATCAATCGCTTCTTTAACGATTTCTACACCATAAACCTGCTTCACACGGTCAGCCATTGACAACCCAATGGTTCCAATACCGCAGTAAGCATCAATTACGATATCCTCTTTTGTCAAACCGGCAAAGTCCATTGCTGTCTGATAAAGGTACTCAGTCTGCTCAGTATTCACCTGATAAAATGAAGGAGCCGAAATACGGTAGGTTTTTCCAAGTAGCTGATCTTCGATGTATTCTTTGCCGTACAGCACTTTAGACTCTTTACCTAAAATAACATTTGTCTGATCTGGATTAATATTTTGAATAATTGAAACTACTTCCGGAAGCTCTTTAAGAATCTCTTCGACAATTTGCTCATGCTTAAAGATTTTTCCAGTTCTGGTTACTAGTACCACCATCATCTGATGAGAATAATGTCCACGGCGAATAATAATGTGCCGCAGGTTTCCTACGTGTGATTTTTCGTCATAAATTTTCACGCTGAAACGTCCCAAAATATCACGAATGGTTAATATGGCCTGATCGATTACCGGATCCTGAATATAGAAATCCTGAATCGGCACTAAATCATGGCTATTTTTTCTGTAAAAACCTGTTTCCAGCTGTCCATCAATTTTCCGAACAGGAATCTGGGCTTTATTACGATAGCCTTTCGGCTCGGCCATCCCAATCGTTGGAAGCACAGGTACGTCCGGCAATTTACTGATTTTGCTTAAAACATTTTCCAGTTGTCTCTGTTTGAATAAAAGCTGTGCCTCATAGGTCATATGCTGTAAAGGTGCAATTCCTGTCCGCAGCAAGCTCTCATCGGTTAACGCAACTCGATCCGGACTTTCTGTCAGACGTTCCAAAACTTTTCCATAGCCAAACTTGTTTCCTACTTTCAGCACCAGTACTTTTACTTTTTCTCCCGGTAAGCTATTTTCAATAAATAATGGATAATGATCTACTTTTCCAACACCAAGCCCTTCATGGGTCAGGTCAATAATTTCTATTTCAATTGTCTCATTCTTTTTTACAGGATATGTCTTCATAATTAGCCCCTTCTTTTTATCGCTTGTTTCATTCTAATGAAAAAGTATCAGAAAAGCAACCAGCTTTCAATTAAGTCTGAAAGTTTCTCATCATATAAATGGAGCAGGAGATAATCAGTTTTCACTTCTTCCTTTACTCTAAAACCGAATAAACAGTATCCCAGTCTTTGCATGCTTCGATGACTGGAACGTAGCGAGAACGTTAGACGCGCTTGCAGGAACCTATCTCTTTGCTAAATGAAGTCTTTGAAATAAGCCGAATAAGTCCCAAAATAGGAAAAACTCCAAGTATATCTCAAGCAACAGCAACTCGGTTCTCAGAGTTGAATACTTTTTTGATAATCTCGTTCTGCTTTTCTAACTCTTTCTTACAGAAAAAAAAAACCGAGACATTTTCTAAAAAATATCTCGGAACACAATCAATTATGTTTGTGTGCTGGTTATTTCAATCAGCAATAGGCTATTACTTTTCAACTGTTTCATCTTCTTTACCAGCTATTTTTCCGTCTCCATCAATATCCTGGTCAGTTAACCGTTCTACCTCTTTAACGAAATCCTTCGTGATTTCCTGATAATCACCGTCATCCTCCGACGTATCATCTTCAGCGCCAATCACAGCTTCCGAAGGAATATCATCTAAATTGGCAAACATCTCAATATGCTGATGCAGATTCTTAAAGGTCATCGGTGCTTCGCCGCCATATTCACCGTCAAGATTAATCAGCATACGGTTTTCTTCATCCAATGTTTCCGCATGAAGATAATTTGTTTTTGTATAGATTACCCGATTATCCTCTACATGCTTCCCGCCATTCATCATCAGAGCAACCAGATGAACAATTTCAAAGATATTGGCTGTTTTAACAATAATAAGAGAGAACTTTCCATCGTCCAGCTTTGCGTCCGGAGCAATTTGCTCAAAACCGCCCACAGAGTTAGTCAATCCTAGAAAGAACATTGAAGCATTTCCTTCATAAACTCCTTCATCATAGGTCATCCGCATCCGAATTGGCTTGACTCTAGGCAGCATTTCCGCTCCCTTTACAAGATAAGCAAGATAGCCAAAGATGCTTTTCAACTCTGAAGGAACCTCATAAGTTAATTCAGTTAGATGACCGCCAGCAGCAATATTGATGAAATAGTTCTCTGCTGCTTTGCCGATATCCATCTTAACTGTCTGGTTTTTCTTAATAACCTTGGCTGCTTCCAAAATGTTGTTTCTTGGAATTTTTAGTGCCCGGGCGTAATCATTGGTGGTGCCGGCGGGAATGACTGCCATCAGCGGACGGTTATCAAGAGGTGCAATCCCGTTCACAACCTCATTAATCGTTCCATCTCCACCAGCAGCCACAATCAAATCAAATCCTTGTAAAGCGGCCCTTCTAGCTTCATTTTTTGCGGAATCCGGTTCTGGTGTTGTCGCAAAAGAGCTTGCTTCGTATCCAGATTCCTCCAATACATTCAGAATATCCGCCAGATTTCTTTTCACCAGCTCTTTTCCTGATTTTGGATTATAAATGACTCTTGCTTTTTTCATATGCTGTCAGCTGCTTTCTTATCGTTTGGCTAACTCTTCTTGCAATAGCTTATTCACGATGCCCGGATTAGCCTTGCCTTTGGTCGCTTTCATAATTTGTCCAACAAGGAAACCAACCGCACGGTCTTTTCCATTTTTAAAGTCATCAACAGACTGTTGATTGTTATCCAGTACTTCATTGATGATTGGCAGAAGTTGTGCAGGATCAGATAATTGAACCAAACCTTTTGCTTCAACGACTTCTTTTGCAGCTCCGCCGTTTTCAATCAGTTCTTTAAAGACTGTTTTCGCAATTTTTGAACTGATTGTACCGTCAGCAATCAGCTGAATCATTTCAGCGAGATTTTCCGGTGTCAGTTTTGTATCAAGCAGCTCCATCTTTTCACTGTTCAGATAAGCCGAAACCTCACCCATTAACCAGTTGGAGGCTTGCTTTGAATCGGCTCCAGCAGCTAATGTGTCTTCGAAAAAGTCAGACATTTCTTTTGTTAGTGTTAAGACCATTGCATCATATTCCGGTAAGCCCAGCTCTTCAACATAACGTTGACGTCGAGAAGCCGGTAGTTCAGGCAGACTTTCCCGCACCTTTTCAATCCATGCATCATCAATGACAAAACGAGGAATATCAGGCTCAGGGAAATAACGATAATCGCTTGATCCTTCTTTTACACGCATTAATAGAGTTTTGTTGGTTGCTTCGTCAAAACGGCGTGTCTCCTGTTGGATTTCTCCGCCGGAAAGTAACACCTTTGCCTGACGTTTCTCTTCAAAAGCTAATCCTTTTTTTACAAAGCTCATGGAGTTCAGATTTTTCAACTCTGCTTTTGTACCAAATTCTTCCTGACCATATGGACGTAGAGAAATATTGGCATCACAACGCATAGAGCCTTCTTCCATCTTCACATCAGATACTTCCGTAAACAGAATAATTGAACGTAGTGCTTCCAAATAAGCATAAGCTTCCTCAGGAGAACGCATGTCAGCTTCAGAAACAATTTCAATCAGTGGTGTTCCCTGACGATTTAAATCCACATAAGAGTACCCGTCTGTTCCATGGATATTTTTCCCAGCGTCTTCTTCTAAATGTACGCGTTCAATACGAATAATTTTCTTTTCGCCTTCGACTTCAATTTCAATCCAGCCGTCATGACCGATAGGCTGATCAAATTGAGAAATCTGATAAGCTTTCGGATTATCCGGATAAAAATAATTTTTACGGTCAAAATGAGTATCTTTGGAAATTTGACAATTTAATGCCAGTGCAGCTTTCATTCCGAACTCTAAAGCTGTTTTATTCATAACAGGCAATACCCCAGGATATCCCCAGTCGATGACAGTTGTGTTACTATTTGGCTCAGCGCCAAAATGAGCTGGAGCCGGTGAAAAGATTTTAGAGTTTGTTTTCAATTCTACATGGACTTCTAAACCAATAACTGTTTCAAAATTCATTAATCGTTCCCCCCTAAAATCACTGGTTTCTTTTTATGAAAATCGGTTGCCTGTTCAAATGCATAGGCAGCCTTGTACATTGTTTGTTCATCAAAGGCTTTCCCAATCAGCTGCAGACCAACCGGCAGACCTTCTGAGAATCCCGCTGGAATAGACATCCCAGGCAGACCAGCCAAATTAACAGGGATAGTCAAAATATCATTCATATACATTGTAATCGGATCATTGATGTTTTCACCAAGTCCATAAGCCACCGTAGGAGCTGCTGGTCCAATGATTAAATCATAATCTGCAAATACCTTGTCAAAATCACGCATAATCAGTGTCCGAACCTGACCCGCTTTCTTAAAGTGTGCATCATAATAACCTGCACTTAGCGAGAAGGTACCAAGCATAATCCGGCGTTTCACTTCCATACCGAAGCCTTCTGTCCGTGAGTTAACATAGACATCTTCTAAATTCTGGACATTTTCTGAACGGTAGCCATAGCGGATGCCGTCAAAACGCTGCAGGTTAGAGCTGGCTTCTGAAGAAGCAATAATATAGTATACAGCTACACCATATTTAGAGTGCGGCAGGCTAACTTCATCAATTGTTGCTCCTAAAGCTTTGAAGGTATCGACGGCTTTCATAATTGCTTCCCGAACATCTGGAGCAACGCCTTCGCCTAAGTACTCTTTTGGAAGAGCAATTTTCATTCCCTTGATGTCTCCTGTTAATCCTTCTGTAAAATCAGGAACAGAAGCGCCAGCGGAGGTGCCGTCTTTTGGATCAAATCCGCTAATTGCATTTAATGCCAATGCATTATCTTTAACATTTCTAGTCAGTGGTCCAATTTGATCGAGACTGGAAGAAAATGCAATCAGTCCATAACGGGAAACCCGGCCATAAGTGGGCTTCATTCCTACAATACCATTAAACGCAGCTGGTTGACGGATACTTCCGCCTGTATCACTCCCCAAAGAAACAGGAATCTGGCCGGCTGCTACTGCTGCTGCTGAACCGCCGGATGAACCGCCGGGAACCTTAGTCGCATCCCAAGCATTTTTAGTTTTCTTGAAAGCTGAATTTTCTGTACTACCGCCCATAGCAAATTCATCCATGTTTAGTTTTCCAACAGGAATCAAATCAGCCTGATACACTTTATCCATAACTGTAGCATCATAAATAGGATCAAAGTTATGCAGTATTTTAGATGCTGCGGTTGTTCTGATATCTTTGGTTACAATATTATCCTTAATACCAATTGGAATTCCGGCAAGAGGATTTGACTCAGTAATTCCTTTGCGGTCAATTGCCTCAGCCAAGTTCATTGCCTTTTCTTCATTAAGGGTAATAAAAGCATCGACGTCTTTTTCAGTCTCTTTGATGCGGTCTAGTGTAGTTTTTGTCAAATCGACTGCTGTAATCTCCCTTGATACAAGCAGATCATGCAGCTCTGTTAATGATTTATCATATAATTTTGCCATTATGCACCAGCCTCCCCGTTGTCCATGATTGCCGGCACTTTAATATAACCGTCCTGTGAATCAGGTACATTTCTCATCAAATCAGTTCTATCTGTTCCCGGCACTGACTGATCTTCTCTCATCACATTAATTGTTTCAACAACATTTGACGTAAAAGGAACGCCTTCCGTATCCACTTCCTCAAGAAGTTCAACCATATCGATTATTTTCCCTAACTGTTCAGTAAAACCTGTCAGTTCTTCTGATGAAAATGACAGCTTTGCCAGCTTGGCCACATGCTTTACTTGTTCTTCACTGATTGCCATAAATACCCTTCTTTCCTCTATAAGTGCGAGTGTTCGTCTTAAAAAGACATTTTTTTATATTCTATCATAAAAAATATCTGATATTTGAAAGAGATACAGAAAAACATGAAAATCTTCTGATTTCTTTATTTCTTACTTCTATTTAGCTGGCTACTGAAGTGCCGAAGCCAATTTTTATTCTACATGGCTGTTATCCAATGCTTCTACCATCTGAGCTTCCGACCAGACTTCCACACCTAGACTCTCCGCTTTAGCAAGCTTGCTTCCAGCTTCTGCTCCAGCCACAACGATATCTGTTTTTTTCGATACGCTACCCGTGACCTTCCCGCCTAAACTTTCAATTTTTTCTTTTGCTTCTTCTCGATTATATTTTTCCAGCTTGCCAGTCAGTACAACCGTTTTATCCTTAAAAGGAGACTCAACTGCTTCCAGCTGTGCAGCACGCAGCCCTTTATATTCCAGATTTACTCCAGCCTGTTCCAGTTCGCTCATCAGCTCATGAACTTCTTCATTTTCGAAGTAAGTTACTAGACTATCGGCAATAATTTCACCAATAGAATCAAGAGCAACCACCTCTTCTTTCCCAGCTGCAGCTATTGTACGTAAATCACCGAAATGTTCAGCTAGCACTTTCGCAGCTTTCGCACCAACATGACGGATTCCTAAGCCAAAGATTAGCCGCTCTACAGAATTACCTTTACTTGCCATAATTGCTGTATAGATATTGTGTGCTGCTTTCTCTTTAATTTTGTCCAAAGTCATTAGCTGTTCTTCTGTCAGAAAATATAAGTCGGCAACATCTGCAACTAATTCCTTATCATACATCTGCTCTAAAACACGAGGACCCAGACCATCAATATTCATGGCATTTCTTGAGACAAAGTGACTAAGACCTTCTTTAATCTGAGCCGGACATTTTGGATTAATACAACGCAAAGCAACCTCTTCATCTAAATGTACCAGCTCGCTGTCACAGATAGGACAATGAGTAGGCGCTTCAAATGCCTTGCTATCTGCTGGACGCTTCTCTACAAGCACCTGAGAAACCTCTGGTATAATATCTCCAGCTTTGTAGATAATTACATGATCCTTTAAACGAATGCCCTTCATGTTGATGAAATCAACATTATGAAGGCTAGCCCGGCTAACAGTAGTTCCAGCGACACGCACAGGGGTCATTACTGCTGTTGGCGTCACCACTCCTGTTCGGCCAATCGTCCATTCGATATCCTCAATAACTGTTTCGGCCTCTTCTGGCGGAAACTTATAAGCGATCGCCCAGCGTGGTGCTTTTACAGTGAAGCCCAGTTCATCCTGAACGGCAAAATCATTAACCTTAATAACAATACCATCAATCTCATAGGGCAGCTGTTCCCGTTTTTCATGATATTCTTCGATATACTGCCATACCTCATCGATATCCTTGCATAACGTTCGCTCCGGATTTGTCCGCAGACCAATTTCTCCCAGCTCATTTAGCGCATCAAACTGTGTTTCAGCCTCCATAGGTCCGAAATCAGCCACTGTATATAAAAATGTACTCAAGTTTCGCTTTGCTGTAATAGCCGAATCCAGCTGCCGCAGACTACCTGCTGCCGCATTTCTTGGATTAGCAAAAATATCCTGTCCGGCTTCTTCCCGTTCTTTGTTAAGGTTAACGAATGATTTCTTAGGCATGTAGCACTCACCACGGACTTCAATAGAGACGGGACGCTTCAGCTTTAAAGGAATTGATTTAACGGTTTTCAAATTTTCAGTAATGTTTTCACCTACTGTTCCGTCTCCCCGAGTTGCCCCTTGAACGAAATTTCCATTTTCATATTTGAGAGAAATAGCTAAGCCATCGATTTTCAGTTCACAGCAGTAGCTGACTTGTCCACCAGCCAGCTTCTGAACCCGTTCATCAAATGCATAGATATCTTCTTTTGAAAAACCATCGTTCAAGCTATACATTGGTACCTCATGAGTCACTTTTTCAAAGCCGGCAAGAATCTTGCCTCCAACCCGCTGAGTAGGCGAATCAGAGGTAATCAAATCCGGGAAGGCTTCTTCTATGTCTACCAGCTCCTGATACAGCCGGTCATAAACATAGTCTTCCACTGTTGGCTGATCTTCTACATAATATTCATGGGAATAATTATTCAGCTGTACCCGTAATTCCTTTGCGCGTTCTGTTGCATCACTTAAAGTCAACGGCTGATTTTTTTCCATCTAACTAACCTCCTAGATTTTCTCTATTGGAGCAAAAGCTGCCAGTAAACGCTTGATTCCTTTTTCAGGAAAAGCAATATCCAGCTCTAAATCTTTGCCTGTGCCGCCAACTCTAACAATGGTTCCTGTTCCCCAGGCTTTATGCTTCACCTTGTCTCCGGCATTCCAATCCAGCGCTTCGCCCCCACTGGCTGTTTTTGCAGAAACGGATTTCTGCACCGGTTGGCTATAAGCTGGTTTAAATATTTTAGGATCGCGTGCAGGTACTGCTCTCTGCTGTGCAGCGAAATCAATTCCCCGACGATCAAACAGTTCCTCTTCAATTTCCTCTAAAAATCGGCTTGGTCGATTATACTGTGTTTTTCCATATAGAGTCCGGGAGTAAGCGTTAGTCATAAACAATACTTCTTCTGCTCTTGTAATGCCTACATAAGCCAGACGCCGTTCTTCCTCCAGCTCGCTTTCCTCAAGCATCGCACGAGATAGCGGGAAAATCCCTTCTTCCATACCAATTAGGAACACCACTGGAAATTCCAAACCCTTGGCTGCATGAAGAGTCATCAGTGTTACTTGAGAAGAACTTTCTTCTAAGTCATCAATATCTGATACCAGTGCTAAATCGTTTAGAAAAACCGCTAGTTTTTCTTCCGGTGCTTCAGCATCTTCCTCGTCCTGCTGAGCATAACGCTTATCGAACTCCTGTGTAACTGTCAGAAACTCATCCAAGTTTTCCAGACGTGACTGAGATTCCAAATTATTCTGTCTAATCAAGTCATCCTTGTAGCCGCTGCGGTCTAATATTTCTTTAACCAGCTCCGTAATTGTCAAGTAAGGAATCATTTGAGTTAATTCTTGAATCATCAATCCAAACCCGCCTAACTCCTTGCCTGCCTTTCCAGAAATGTTTGCAAGCTCAACATTTTGAGCAGCTTCCAGCATTGGCCAGCCGTGCATATCTGCAAATTGTCTAAGCTTTTCAAGCGAGGTTTTTCCAATTCCCCGTTTTGGAGAATTGACAATCCGTTCAAAGCTTAGCGAATCCATAGGATTAGACAGGATATTTAAATAACCAAGAATATCCTTAATTTCTTTCCGGTCATAGAATTTATGCCCGCCGACCATCGTATACGGAATATTTGATTTCAACAGCATTTCTTCCATTACACGTGACTGAGCATTGGTTCTATACAAGACTGCAAAATCACCATAAATCCGTTCGTTTTCTTGTATTTCTTTTTGTATCTGCTGGACAATGAACTGAGTCTCATCCCGCTCGCTGTTCCCTCGGTAATATACAATTTTTTCCCCGTCCAGATTGTCAGTCCATAAGCTTTTATCTTTACGGTTTCTATTATTTTGTATCACGTTGTTTGCTGCTGCCAAAATTTTCTTGGTTGAACGGTAGTTCTGTTCTAAAAGAATGACAGAGGCGTTGGGGTAGTCAGTTTCAAAATCAAGAATGTTCTGCATATCAGCTCCCCGCCAGCCATAAATGCTTTGATCCGCATCTCCTACAACACAAAGATTGCGAAAACGTTCCGCCAGCATATTAACAAGCATGTACTGCGCATGGTTCGTATCTTGATACTCGTCTACATGAATATAGTGAAACTTGTTTTGATAGTATGCTAGCGTATCTGGATGTTCTTCAAACAACCGAATCGTATTCATAATCAAATCATCAAAATCCATACACTGATTGTTTCGAAGCTCTCTTTGATAAAAAGCATAACATTTGGCTGCGATTTCCTCATAAAGACTCCCCTGAAGCTCCGCCATTTTTTCCGGTGTCTGCAAGGCATTTTTCGCATTGCTGATGGTCCCAAGAATTGTCCGCGGATCGTACTTCTTTGGGTCAATATTCAATTCTGCCAGTACCCGCTTCATCAGTGTCCGTTGTTCTGAAGAATCAATAATCGTAAAATTTCGATTATAACCAATCTGATCAATATCCCGACGAAGAATCCGCACACACATCGAGTGAAAAGTCGAAATCCAAACATCTTCTCCTCCATGCTCCATAAGGCGTACAACCCGTTCCTTCATTTCTTTTGCAGCTTTATTCGTAAAGGTAATCGCCAGAATATTCCAGGGATTCACTCCTTTTTCTTCTATCAAGTAAGCAATTCGATGGGTCAGCACTCTAGTCTTGCCGCTGCCGGCGCCGGCCATCACTAAAAGAGGTCCTTCCGTATGAAGAACAGCTTCTGCTTGTCTAGGATTCATTCCCTGAACCAAGGTATTCTTTGGAGCCATTTCAACGTCCTCCCTTTAATTTCAATCCTTACTATTATACCAAAAGTAGCCCTGAAATTCTCTAAAAACAATTACTCTGATAGGATTTTATTCTAAAAACGCTTAAATACTAAATTAGCTAAGAAAACAAAAAAGACAGCGCGTAAAACAGCCGCTATCCAGACTTACATTATAAATGAACCATTAAATTTCGATGTCAGTACTTTCTGCTTCTGCCGCTTCAGCTACACGCTCATTTGAAACTGGTAATTCAGCTTCATTTGATTGGCTGATAAAGACAGCTAAGAAAATAAACATAAGAGATATCCAATGGAAAGAATTTAGGTAGTTTTCCATAAACGCATGAAGACCCACCATCAGAAAAGCGGATAAACTAATAACTTGATTTATTGAATATTCCTTCTGCTTCCGCCAAAACAAGAGACCTAAGATACCGCCAAAAAGAAGAATATAACCAATTAAGCCATAGGCACCTAAAACATCAAGATACGCATTGTGTGCAGGTAAATTATGCATAGGATCGTGAAATGTTCCTTTCATTCCAATAAGTATGATACTGGTAGAGTTCTTCCATGCTCTGAAAAAGTACATCCAAATATCTACACGTCCGCTAAATGATGTTCCAAATCCATCAAAAGCGACAACAACATAGGAAATTACTGGAGCAAAAATAAACAGACCACTATAGATACTTAGCCAAAAATTTCTTTTTTTTGCGATTTTTTGAATAGCCGGTACAAATTTGACTATAAACATAAGAGCAACAAAAATGAAAAAGGCAATCATCGAAGTCCATGATTTACAAAGTAAAACAGTCATCATGGCAACAACAGCAAGTATCAATTGAAAAATCACGGTATATTCTGTTTCCAATTTATCCAGCATAATAATTCCCAGCATTGTTACAAAGAGTACTGAACCAGCTATTAGATTTACATTCATCCACAAAGAACTGCTGCCAATTTCAAATGTTGCCAAAATCATTTTTACCAAAGCAATAACCGAATACAAACTACTAAAGCCTAAAAAAGTAAAACAATATTTCTTATCCATTTTTACTTTGCTGCCAAAAAATATGAAAGCTAAAACAAATGGAATTTGTGAATAAAAACGGAGGTAACCCATATTGTCTTGATAAAAAATAATAGGCACTGCCATCAATATAGTAATAAATCCAGTCCATAACCAATCTTTTTTAGTAAAGTCAGACAGAGAGGTCCCTAGTATAACTAAAAAGGCAATAGTAAAAATTGTCCCTATATGCTGACTAGCTGCACTAGTCAGTATACCGTAGCCGCTCCAGACTACTGCACAGGTGGCCACCATGAGGAACAGCGACACAAGCTTCGCAATCTCTTTGACACGTATTTCTTCTTTCATTTTCAACATCCTAACATCCTTATTTTGTTAATTCGGTTATAAACCAGTTTTCATTTATCAAACATTTAAAAATAAAAAATAGAGCTATGTATTTCTGATTTATTACCTTTTTTCCTTATCTAGCTTAACAAACAATCATCCAACACACCAGACCAAAAAAGATTTTTTTGTAAAAAATCGCAAATAAATTTCAAAACAAAAAAACATTTATAATTTCTTCTCAAATGAATGTTTTTGAAATAAAATGAACGTTTTTGGTTGATTTAGATAAAGCATCATGATATGATAGCAAATGAAAAGAGGGATGTAAATGCTTACAGAAGAGCGTCATCAAAAAATAATGGAGCTGCTGAACAAGCACTCAATCGTTAAATCCCAGGAACTTTCCTTAGTTTTAAACGCGTCAGAATCAACAATAAGACGAGATTTACAAGAACTGGAAGCCGCTGATTTATTGGAACGAATTCACGGAGGCGCCAAGCTTCGCTCAGATTTGGGTACCGAACAGACGATGAACGAAAAAACAATCAAAAACATTCAAGAAAAACAATTAATCGCTAAACTAGCTGCTGAAAAGGTAACGGATGGTGATGTTATCTATCTTGATGCTGGTTCAACTACCCTTGAAATGATTCCTTATCTAGCTGAAAAGAAAATTACAGCTGTGACCAACTCTGTACATCACGCAGCCAAGCTCATTGATTTAAATATCAACACAATCATCTTAGGTGGAACATTGAAGCTTTCAACTAAAGCAATTGTCGGTGCAACCAGCTTAGAGCAATTAAGACAGTTTCGTTTCAACAAAGTATTTATGGGCATGAACGGCATCCATTCAGAGTTTGGCTTGACCACTCCTGATCCGGAAGAGGCCTCTGTAAAAAGACTAGCCATTCAGCATGGCGAGCAGGCATTTATCCTGGCAGATCATACCAAGCTGAATAAAGTTACTTTTACTAAGGTTGCAGACATCGAACAGGTCATTTTACTTGTAGATCATTGTCCGAAAGATTTATTACCTGAATTTCAAAAGAAAACGATTATCCAGGAGGTAGAAAAATGATTTATACCATAACTTTAAATCCTTCAATTGACTATATTGTCCATATAGATGAAGTCAATCTTGGAGAATTGAATCGAATGAAATCCGATTTGAAGCTTCCAGGTGGAAAAGGAATCAACGTTTCTAGAATTCTAAAAAGAATAGGAATTGAGTCTACTGCTCTGGGATTCATAGGCGGCTTCACAGGAAACTTCATCAACGACTGGCTCTACAAAGAAAAAGTAGCAACAGACTTTGTTTCTATTGCAGCGGATACCCGAATTAACATCAAGCTAAAATCCACTGTTGAAACCGAGATAAACGGAGCGGGACCAATCATCCTTGAAGCAGAAATGACACAGCTGAAAAACCAACTGTCCCACTTAACCGCTGAAGATGTTGTCATCCTATCCGGCAGTACGCCAGCTGCTCTTGAAAAAGGTTTTTACGGCGAATTAATTGCATTGATTAAGCAATGCAACGCTCAATTTGTTATTGATACAACTGGAGCGGATTTAAAAAATGCTCTTCCTCATAAACCACTATTGGTTAAACCTAATAATCATGAATTAGCTGAGCTATATCAGACATCCTTTCAAACGGAGGATGACATTCTACCTTACGGAAAATCCTTGCTAAAGACTGGTGCTCAGTATGCAATCGTTTCAATGGCTGGAGACGGGGCACTCTTATTTACTAATCAAGCTGTTTACCGCTCCAATATCTTAAAACGGCCTTTGAAAAACTCTGTTGGTGCCGGAGATTCGATGATTGCCGGCTTTGTAGGAAAATTTGTAGAAACCAATGATCCAGTTGAAGCATTTAAATGGAGTGTTGCCTCCGGCAGTGCCACAGCTTTCTCAGACGATTTGGCTTCTGGCGATTTTATAAATGAACTGCTGCATGAAGTAGAAATTGAACAATTATAAGGGGGAATTAATGTGAATATCAAAGATTTACTTGTCAAAGACGTAATGATTATGGACCTTCAAGCCGCGGATAAGCAGGGAGCTATTGATGAGATGGTTGCAAAGATGTATGCAGGCGGTCGTATTTCAGATATCGAAACCTACAAACAAGGTATACTCGATCGTGAAGCCCAAACCTCTACCGGCTTAGGAGACGGCATTGCCATGCCCCATGCCAAAAACAAAGCAGTCAAAGAAGCTACTGTCCTTTTTGCAAAAAGTAGTGCCGGCGTGGATTACGAGGCTTTAGATGGACAACCGACCTATCTGTTCTTCATGATTGCTGCACCGGAAGGGGCAAACGATACTCATCTGCAGGCTCTTGCTGCATTATCAAGATTGCTTGTTAATCCTGAATTTGTAGCTCAGCTAAAAGAAACACAGACACCTGAAGAAGTTCAAAACCTGTTTCAGGAGGCTGAACAGCAAAAAGCAAAAGAAGAACAGCTGGAGTTGGAACAGGAACAAGCAGCAACGAACAGCAATCGGAAATTTATCGTTGCTGTTACTGCTTGTCCTACTGGAATTGCCCACACCTATATGGCAGAAGACGCTTTAAAGAAAATGGCGAAGGAAATGGGTGTCGATATCAAGGTAGAGACAAACGGTTCTGAAGGAATCAAACATCGACTAACCGCCGAAGACATTGAACGTGCAGAAGGGGTGATTGTTGCGGCTGATAAGAAAGTAGAAATGAATCGGTTTGATGGAAAAAAACTAGTCAATCGTCCAGTTAGCGATGGCATTCGGAAACCGCAGGAACTAATTGAAACAGCTCTAAATGGCAGCGCTCCCGTCTTTCACGGCCACGAATCCGACTCTTCCTCTGAAGACTCTGCAGCTGATGGTTCTATCGGTTCACGTATTTACAAAGATTTGATGAATGGAGTTTCTCATATGCTGCCATTTGTTATCGGCGGCGGAATTGCTATTGCCCTATCCTTCATGATTGACCAGTTTTTTGGCGTTCCTCAGGATCAGCTTTCTAGTTTGGGAAATTATAACGAAATAGCCAGTTGGTTCAATCAAATCGGTAGTGCTGCCTTTGGTTTTATGCTTCCTGTTTTGGCTGGTTTTATCGCATCAAGTATTGCAGATCGCCCCGGATTGATTGTCGGCTTTGCTGCTGGAGCGTTAGCAAATACTGGCGGTGCTGGGTTTCTAGGCGCTTTAATCGGCGGTTTCCTGGCCGGCTATATTATTATTGGTCTGAAAAAACTATTTAGCTATCTGCCAAAATCATTAGATGGGATTAAAGCAATTTTGTTCTACCCAGTATTTGGTTTGCTGATTACTGGTGGTGCCATGATATTACTTAATATTCCAATGAAATTTATCAATGACAGCCTAAATAGTTTCCTACTGAGTCTTGACGGAACCAATGCTGCTTTACTGGGAGCTTTGTTGGCCGGCATGATGGCAATTGACTTAGGTGGTCCAATTAATAAAGCAGCTTATGTCTTTGGAACAGCCTCTATTGCAGCTTCTCTGACAGAAGGCGGCAGTGTCATCATGGCAGCTGTAATGGCTGGGGGTATGGTTCCTCCATTGGCAATCTTTATTGCTACTCTGTTATTTAAAAATAAGTTTACACAAGATCAAAAAGATGCCGGTTTGACAAATCTAGTTATGGGTCTATCCTTTGTTACAGAAGGAGCGATTCCTTTTGCTGCTGCTGACCCGCTGCGTGTCATCCCTGGTTTTGTTGCCGGCTCTGCACTAACTGGTGCTTTAGTTGGCGGAATGGGGATTCGTCTCTTAGCTCCTCACGGCGGAATCTTCGTTGCATTATTATTATCCAACCCCGTGATGTATTTACTCTTTATTGCGATTGGTGCAGCAGTATCAGCAGTAATCGTCGGTTTAATAAAAAAGCCTGTAGCTAAAACAGCGGTTTAATTACAAAATTTTGATAAAATTAGTGAATGAATGAACTGTCTAAAATAGAGGTTGTGACAGAAGGGCACTGACCCCCAAGAATGAGAATATAAAAAAGAGGCACCTCCGTTGAATTTATTTTATATAATAAATTTAGCGGAGGTGCTTTTGATGAAGAAAAAAATGGCGTATTCTCTTGAAGTCAAAGAGAAAGTAATTGAATTGAAAATTGAAGGAAAGACAACAAAAGAGATACTAGAGCTGACAGGGGTTAA
>NZ_JBXPBP010000008.1:0-156559 GCF_056924295.1 Enterococcus sp. LJL128
TCCAGAAAGTTATCGAACCACCTTGGAGACATTTAAAAAGTTTCTTCCACAAATCAAAAATGCTCTTCAACACACCTACTCCAATGGACCGCTGGAATGTTTAAACAACCATATCAAAGTTTTAAAAAGGAATGCGTATGGCTTCCGTAGCTTTTACAATTTCAAACTGCGAATTATGATTCGCCACGGCAACGCTTTAATTGTAAACTAAAAAAGACCAAGAGAAATGTTTCCTCTTGATCTTCAAAAATTCTAAGATTTCTCTTCACCAACATTAGTTGACAAAGAGCCTAAATTTATTATATAAAATAAATTCAACGGAGGTGCCTCTTTTTTATATTCTCATTCTTGGGGGTCAGTGCCCTTTTGTCTCGACCTCTATGCTTTTATTCTCTTATGCTTTTTTTACAAACTCAGATTTTAGCTTCATTGGTCCAAAGCCATCCACTTTACAATCAATATTATGACCATCTGCACTTTCAACTAAACGAATATTTTTCACTTTAGTCCCCTGCTTGATTGCTCCGCTGGCACCCTTGACTTTTAAATCCTTAATCACGGTTACTGTATCTCCATCCGCTAAAGGATTGCCATTTGAGTCCTTCACACTAAAACCAGTATCTTCTCCTGCCTCTGTGGGACTCCATTCATGGCTGCATTCCGGACAAATCATCATTCCCCGATCTTCATACGTGTAAGCTGACCCGCATTCCGGGCAATTTGGTAAAGTTTCCATGTTCTTTCTCCTTTAATCATTAATAATTGACAATGTTCTTTCCGAAAAAATGCGCTTATGTATATCGGAAAAATACTTCCTTCGAAATTGAATGTCTGTTATATTTTAGCCTACTTCCTTTCAAAAGAAAAGACTCTCCAGCAGAAACAGGAGTATCAGCAGCTCTAACAAAAAGGTTAACTCTCCTGAAAAAAACTATCAGCAAAATTAACCTTGATCAAGCATATCATCATCTTATCCTATAAATTCTCGACAAGCCGCTTGAATTTCCTTATAAATTTCATTGACCTCTTCCATGTTTCTAGCATTTGCTCCACTTGCAAGAGGATGTCCGCCACCATGATGGCGTTTGGCAATCTCGTTAATTACTGGACCTTTAGAACGCAGCCGTACTCGATAATAGCCTTCCGGCTGCTGAACAAAAATGGCCCAGGCCAGCACGACATCCACCACTCCTGGAAGTGCAACAATTGCAGCTGTTTCAGAATCCACAATTCCATATTCAGTCAATAATTGTTGAGAAATAATTACCTTGCCAGCCCCATATTTATCTACATCAAGTCCTTGATAGACAGAACCGGCAAGCTTCGCTACAGCCATCGAAATTTGTTCCAGTTCCCGGTTAAGTGCTGACGCATCAAAAGAATAGTTCCGTAATACTGCAGCAACTTCCAACGTATGGGAAGTTGTTGCTGGATAAAGAAAACGTCCCGTATCCCCAACAATGCCAGCATACAGCAAGCGAGCAGCCTCGTCAGACAAGCGCAGTTCGTTGGAGAATGCCAGATAAAAATCCATAATCATTTCACTACAGCTGCTGGCACTTGTATCAACCCAAACTAAATCGCCATATGGTTCGTCATTGGGATGATGATCTATTTTAATCAACTTTTCCCCTAATTTGTAGCGCTCATCGCTAATTCTTGGTGAATTGGCAGTATCCGTCACTATGACCAAAGCTCCTTGATACAGCTCATCCTCAAACTCATTCATTTCAGCTAAAAACTCTAAACCCTCTACTGGTCCGCCAGCCTGATAAACAGTCTTTTCAGGAAAGCTTTGCCGCAGCAGTTCGGCCAAGCCGACCTGAGATCCAATCGCATCAGGGTCTGGCCGCTGATGTCGATGGATAATTATTGTTTTATATTTCTTAATCATTAACAGGATTTCTTTCTGCACACTCATTGACATTTTCCTCCTACGAACGTTCCATAACCTGACAAACCACAATTGCTTTAGCAACTAAGGCATTTTCCAGGTAAATTTCTACATCCAGCTTCGCTGAACGCCTGCCCAGCTCTAAAATCCTCGGGCGAATAGATAAATCACTTTCCAGTTGAATTAATCGTAAATAGTGAAGATTAATTTGTTCGATTAGAACATTTCTTTTTTGATTGATAATCATGGTTCTCTGGGTCACATTTGAAACGATTTCGCTCAGTACGCCAAAAGAGATAGTTCCCACACCATTAACCATTTGAGGGGTTACATGGAATTTGAACTCCGGAGCTTCCATTTTTCCTTTTTCTTCAGTCTGATCCTCAACAATCAGAATCTCTCCAGAAATCTGATCAGAAATCGTATCCGCAATCTGGGTCTGCCTTTGCACCAGCTGCATGGCCTTCATCACATCCTGACGTGAAACTAGACCAACTAAAGAAAAGTCATCGGCAACGACTGGCATAACCTCTAAGCCATCCCAAATCATCTGGTGGCTCACACTAGCCACACTCATTGTTTTCTTCACTACAATGGGTTCTTTTGTCATCACCTTATCAATCGTAGCTGTGTCACTCTTACCAATCACGTCTTTGGCTGTAATGATTCCAACCAGCCGCATATTTTTATTCACAACCGGAAACCGAGAATGACTAGTCTCCTCTGACAGAAGCTGATAATCTGTAATGGTATTAGAAATACTTAAATAGTTTGTTTTTTCCAGAGTTGTATAAATATCGCTAACCAGCATAATATCTTTTTTAATCAGCTGGTCGCTAAGTGCCCGGTTAATCATTGTTGCTACTGTAAATGTGTCATACGTTGTCCGCAAAACCGGCATCTCCAGCTTATCTGCCAGTGCTGCTATCTCATGGTCTGTATCAAATCCGCCTGTAATCAAAACTGCTGCACCGTTTTCCAGCGCCAGCTTTTGTACTTCATGTCTATTTCCCACAATCATTAGCGAGCCTGGTGTAATATAGCGGGTCATTGCACTTTTGGTCATTGCCCCAATCACAAACTTATTCAATACCTTGTCTAGTCCAGCAGCGCCGCCTAGTACATCTCCCTCGATAATCCGAACTACTTCACCAAACGTCAGTTTTTCAATATGTTTTTTCAGCTTCCGTTCAATCCGGATGGTCCCCACACGTTGAATTGTCGAAACTAACCCAATATTTTCTGCATCTTTAATGGCTCTATAAGCCGTTCCTTCACTTACACCTAAATTTTTTGCAATACTACGAACAGAAATCCGGTCTCCAATCGGCAAACCTTCAATATGCTGCAATATTTGATCATGTTTCGTCGCCATAGTAGACCTCCTATAATTCTATACTTTCTCCAACAGTCAATACTTGTCCAACGCCAGGCTTCAGACTACTACTAAACAGCTCTGGATCTTGTTTGATAACTTCAAATGTATTGTAATGAATTGGAACAACCACTTTGGCTCCCAAATATTCCGCAGCCACGGCTGCTTCTTTTGGTCCCATCGTGAAGTTATCGCCAATTGGCAGAAAAGCAATATCAATATCATAAAATTGCTTCAACAGCTGCATATCTGTAAAAAGAGCTGTATCCCCAGCGTGATAAATGGTCTTTCCTTCTGCCTGAAGCAAAATTCCCGCAGGCTCGCCCATATAAAGAGTTTGTCCCTCATACTCATAACTTGAACTGTGCAGTGCCGGTACAAAGTGAACCGTTCCAAAATCAAATGTACATTTGCCGCCTAGATTCATACCATGTCCGTTAACTCCCTGCTTCTCAGCAAACTGTACAATTTCAACAATACTAATGACCTTTGCCTGATTTCTTTGAGCGATAGGAATCATATCACCTATATGATCACTGTGTCCATGAGTAATTAGAATTACATCGGTTTTTACTTCCTCGACGGTTAAATCAGACATTGGGTTTCCAGAGATGAACGGGTCTATCAGCAAATTGGTTCCATCCTCTAACTGGATTTCAATACATGAATGACCATGAAATGTTAACTTCATTTTTTTATCTCCTTCTCTGTGTTAACTACTTACTAGTAAACATCCTGCACACTACTTTCCAATGAGAAATAATAGAATCCTCTTTTCAGAACTCTCTTAGTCGCATCGTTTCAGCTGCACTATCTTTTTTTTGCTTTTTCTTCTAGTATACTTACTACTAAATTATAACAGAAAAAAAATATTATAGTACAGTTTTTATCTGAAAGTATAACAGATACAAAAAGATTGTCTTAAAAAAACTAAAACAGTATAAGACCCTCCTATCTTTAAAGACGATTTCTTTATTAATAGCTCTATCGTTCATTATCACAATTGTTATTTACAAAACGACCTATTCAAAGAAAAACAAAAAGGAACTATGACATTTGTCAAACCGACACTGCCCTAGTTCCTTTAAATCAAACAAAGGATTTTAATCCAATTTATCCTAAATCCTGTTCTAACACCCAACTTTGAATTTCTTTCAAAAGATAGGCTTTTTTAGAATTCGATTGCGTTACTTTTTTTTCTTGCTGAATCGTATATGTCCTGTTTTTTACCCAGACCGGAATTCGCTCTCTCGTCTGGTACTGTGTTGCGTGATTCAGCAGCTTCACTTGCTGACCGACAGAAAATTCTTTTGATGCTGAACTGCTATTATTCTCTGTCCCCTGATAGCGATAGATTGTATTCGCCGGACCGCCATTGTAAGTCCATATCTGGTCATGATTATTTACAGTGATTCCATTATATCCATAGTTGCAATGAATAATCTTCTCAGTATCCAGAAAGATTCCTGTATGACCAGACGCACCACCGGATGCTCCCCGAACACCCCAAATAAAAATATCTCCTCGTCCAGCATCAATGTAGCCATTTCTTTCTGAGAGAGCTTTCCAGCCATTGTTTTCAAGATGCCCAAAAAGACTGTCTGTGTTCCCCATCGTTCCAGCATGAAGAAACTCCCCAGCCTGTAAAGCATAGTATACGGCGCTGGAACAGTCATAACTGGCAGGACCCGTGCGGGCATTCATTGAATACGTAACCTTTCCCTGTCTATCAGCCATCCATCGAATCATCTGTTCTTTACTTGTCATGGGCTTTCAGCTCCTTCAACAGCTCATCAGCTTTGATTGCCTTTTCAGTAAAGCTGTTGTTTTTCCACCAAGCCATTACAGTTGTACTCAATGTAAACAATAGACTAACGACTTGATAAATGTCATTTTCTGCAATAGTCAGCATTTCCTTTCCTGTCACTGCCAACACTTGATTAAGAAGTGCCAGCAGCAGGATAAGCGTGCGTGCAATTGTTTCTGCGGATATTTTCTGCATGCTCATTTCTCCTTTCGAAACAGCGTTTTGATTCGTTCATCATGTTTGATAACTGTATCCTCGATATGACCAATTTTCTCTTCATGATCTCCAAGCTTCTCAACTACTTCTGTATGCCTCTCATGAACCCAGCGGGTTTCAGCTTCAACATTTTTCGACAGAAGCGTAATCGCTTCTGAAAGACCGTCAAGATTTTGCTTAATAGGGTCTGATATATTGTCCTTTACAGCGTTGTACGCCCGTTTACAGATCCATAAAAGCCATCCACCCAACGAACCAATGACAGCCATTAATGTAGCAATTTCAGCGATAGTTAAACCTAAAAATCTCATTGCATCAACTCCCTTTCTGTTATTTTCTAATCTCCTTTTAGCATAATGGGCCCATTATCTATTAGTAGACTACCTTTATTCTATAAGAATTTGCCTTTCCAAAACTCTCTAAGTACTGTCAAAAAAGTGTTATTTTTCTATCACAAGTCTCCCACTGTTACACAGAAATTAAGCATCTAGTTTGTTCTCTAAAAATATTTTTAAATAAAAACATCTATTAAGCATTCAACAATCAAAATATATTTTTAAAATAAATAAGGAAATAAGAAATGACAAATCCGTAGTCATCTCTTACCCCTTAAATTGACTCATCTACTCTTATAAATACTATAAATAATAAGATATACCTTCCAAAGAAACCAAAGTTGTTGCTGCACCCTGAATAGTCATTCGAACCTCACCACTAGGATAAACAACAATTGAGATGGATCTCGCAGCCGCAGTTGTCGAACCATCTCCAACTGCTGGGAAAATCATTTGTTTGCTCGGTCTATAACCAACAGGTATACTTGCTACAATAGCAGAGGATCCACCAGCGATAGAACCCGAGTCACTAGTTATCGCTCCACTTAATGTTACTTTTTGAGTATTGTCAGACTCCGTTGTAACCTTTCCCTTTAGTTCTTGCTCAGCAACTGCTTTAAACCCACTTGACAAAGTAGGTGTGATGGAAACTGGTACCTGACTTGCTTTAAGCTGCTGCCAGTCATTTTTCCAAGCACCGCTGACAATCGCACGAGAGAACACCGTTCCATCATCAGCAACTCCAATGACATTTCCAAAGGTAGAGCTAGTCATTTGAGACATGAAACGAAAAGCCTGAGTGGTGGGCGGATGATCAGTCACCGCACTCGTCGAAACGTAAGATTTTACCCCCGCTGAACCAGTTACTACAGATAAGATATTACCCGAAGTTAATGTTCCTACAGGTCGACCGTCATCTGCTGTGATTTTTTGCATCTGTGACTGAGCTTTTGAAGCAAGTTCCTGCCATTCCCCTACCCATTTACGATTTGCGATTGATCGATAGAACATTCGACCATCATCAGAAATACCAATTACATTTCCATACGCTTCAGTTATCATTTGAGCAATTGCTCGGATATTTTGAGTATTACCTATCGGCGAATCCGATAAACTCCATCCTATTGAAATGCTGAAAACTCCTGAACCTAATGCTAAAATTCCACTTAGAACTGTTCCATTACTTATATTTTTAATATGAATACCATTATCTGCTGTAATTTTTTTTAGCTGTGCTTTATTTGAGTCTGCTGTCTCTATCCAATCTGCAAACCACTCTCCGCCGTAATATGTTCGTGTGAATACCCTGCCAGTGTCTGAGATAAGGACAACATTGCCAGTTGTGTTGTTAGCTACTTTTTGAATTGTTCCTCTAAACGTGGTTGCAACATTTGGTCTATCTGTTACATTAGAAGAAACTGATACTGTTCTATATGACACTTGCATAGATTTGATGAAGTCTAATAAGCTACCAGAATTAATTTCTGACACCGGTGTACCATTATCATTAGTAATTTTGCTCATTTGAACTTGAGATACATTCGCCTTATTTGGCAGTGTTTCAGCTACAACTCGCACTGCGTTAGCTGTCGCCGCTTCTGTTACGCTGGAGCTTGTTGTTGTATTAGCTAGCTTGACGATACCTGCTTGTAGCGTTGTTGCTGGTTGTAAAAATTTTTCATTAGCTTCAGTTTTGGTATATGTGTCACTTTTTACTGCATAAATATCTGATGCATTAATCGACAGCGTAAGCTCTAGACTAGCATAATCAATATTTACAGTGCTTGGTTCTGTATCATCAGAAGCAGGTGCATAAGCTAAAATGTAGACATATCCAGCAGTGTCTATAGAAGACGTTATCTGACTTTCGGAAGTTAAGATTCCTTGGAGTAAAGTTACCATAGTAGAATCTGAACTCTGACTTGTTACCCATTCGTAAGTCCCTCCCCATCTAGCCAACATCATTCGATTAGGTTTCTCTCCTGACCCTTGAGCAAATCCATAAACCTTAAAATTAATTTCTTTTAATACCTGTTTTAATTTCAATATTTTTTCAGCAATTGTTATTATCCCTTCAAAAAAGTGAGGATAACGTTTCTCAACGATTTCGATAACATTGTATGAAAACATTACTTGAAAAATATTTCCACTCACAGTAGTAGATTGTGTATACAAATTATTATCAAGATTCATTACAGAATTATATTGACTTTGAGTATTTTCAATAGTAATTGATTTCGGAGGTAATAATGTAGGATAAGCTGTTCGAGTCATCTTATTTTGATTATCAACAACACTACCAGCAATTTTATTTTTAAAATCGTAGAGTATAGTGTCACTAATAGCTTCTCCTGTGAATGAGGAAATAAGTTCTTTATTTCCTATCTTGGTATTCCAAGTGTTCTTTTCTTCTTGGGTAGTATGCAAAGCTGAATCATTTATATGTTTATCTGTAACTGCTTTATTAGAAAATAGCTCAGCTGCACTAATAGCCAATGTAAGTTCTAGACTAGCATAGTCAATGGTTATGGTACTCGCTGTTACGCCATCTGATGCTGGTGCGTAAGCATTTACTACTATCGTGCCATCTTCTTGAATATAACTTGGTGTATTCGTTGAGGTAGAAACGAATAATTTAGTAATTGTTTTATTTGTATGTTTCTTAGTTCCGTTCCACGAACCTGCATATGAAGCTATAGCTACCGATAATCCTAGACCTTCGGCGCCAGAGCCCATTCCCCAAACATTCCCGTTCACTCTTTTTATAATTTTTTTAGCAACGACAACCTTTTCAGGTAATGTGTACGCTCCATAGCTTTCAAATAAACCCGCGTAAAGACGTTCTATTTCTTCAATAATATTCCATCGAAATACTACTTGAGTGATATGATTTTTTCGAAAGTCAGATATACTGGTAACTGTGCCATCCAATATATTGGTTTGTTCATACCTAGTCCCAATAAACTCTTTCCAGCTCAAATTATTGAACTCTAATAATGAAGTTCGAGCAATGTACTGGGATATATGAGGATTTTCCACTAAGCTGCCAGCAACTTTATTTTTTAAATCAAATTCAACAGTAGAAGTACTTAATTTGCCTAAAAATGAATTGAACAACAACTGATCCGTCTCTTTTTTTGTATAAGCATCTATTTCATTTAATTTTTTTTCTAGATTTGACAAATCTAACCCAAACTTGTCTGCTTTCTTAATTAGCTGCTGATAAATTTCTTCAAGTCCTTCAAACTCCGTTGTCTTTCCAACCATGTAATTTGTCCATTCTTCATTGAACTGATTGAGAAGTTGAGTAAACTCATTTTCATAGGCTTCCGCTTCTCCTTTGCGAAGATCAGCGTTCCTTTTTACATCGATAATAACATCTTCCGAAGAAATACATTGTCCCTGTTTATCATATAAACGGAAGAATGCAACTTGATAACGTCCAGAAACAGAGGTGTCAATATCGGAAAAGGTATACAAACCTTTCCCTTCCTCCGGAGCTATTAGTTCTGCCTCACCTGTAACATAGTTTTCATTACTTAAATTTCCTTCAAATTTCAGAGAAAAACCTTCAATAGAAATCGGCTCTCCATTTTTCCGAACAAAAATTTCTATATTTTGCAGCCCATAATCTCCCTGACGCAACACAACGTAGTTCGATGGATTTCTTGTTTGCTTTTCTAAATCTATAACAATTTTTTGAATGTTCATGTTTATCCTCCTATCAGTTTTCTATGTCATAACTAAAATTACTAAGTGAGACATAAGTCAAACCCGAAACAGTTTGTGGTCTAAAAACGACTTCTCCATTAGCTACAACATGCAACCTACCACCAATTCCATTTAAGTTTGTCGGTTGAATAGCAATTTCTGTTTGAGAAGGTCTTGTTCCTAGCGGCATGTTAGCAATAGACTGTCCTGTAGCCCAAGAGACACCTGCCTTTGTTGTCATAATTCCCCTGAACTTGACCGTATAAGACCCATCAAGATTTTTTACTTTTTTGTATTGGCATTTATCGGTTCCGTAATGCTGAAAATTTGTCGTCAATGGTAAATCCTGCCAAGGTTTAGAAACTAGACTCTCCGCTGTTAAACTACCTGAACCAAACAAGCTACTATTAAAACTAAGTGATCCTGAACCCAATTGCATAAAGCTATCATTCTTTCCAGAAGTATAGCTTGATTTACTGATGATTCCTCCCTCATCCAAATGAATCATACCTGTAGCTTGAATTGTATCTGGATCAGATACATCATATTGAACAAAATCTACTCTCAAACGCCCATCGGACATCTTGATGGTACCTTTTCTTCTAATTGGGGCACCTGTAACAATTTCTCTATCAAATGCACTTTGTACTTCTGTACCAGTTATTTTCGCTCCTTCTATATCAACAGCTACCAGTTTGTTTATTGCGAGCATTCCTTGATCGATTTGTCGAGGCTTCCATTCATTGTTAAAAATATAAAAACCTATGATTGTCCCTTGCAAATCAGTTTTAAACCAGTTATCTCCATTTTTGGGAGACAGAGGCTCGACAGCTGATACGGTGGTTACTGGAATTGAATCTAGTTCGTTTTTTACTATTTCTATCAACTCATTATCATACATCGCCGACCAATTGTACTCTCTAGGATTACTAGAAGGAGTAGGTTCAGATTTGTTGTGAGCAAAACCAATATATTTTTTTCCAGTAGATTCATTGCTCATGTTCGTACCATTTATATCATCTGCGTATTGAATCCAAGTGTATTTGGGCAAGCCATCCTGACCTGGAGGACCTTGGATACCATCTTTTCCATTGATACCGTCCTCACCAATAATCTTAACCCACAACCCTTCGTACTCCTTCGGATCATCTGAAGGAATTGGCTGATTCAGCCCATATTTAATGGCCATATATTGCTTACCAGTAGGCATGCCAGAAATCCCAGTCCCCTCATCATCATCAGCATAGCGAATCCAAGGAAAATAAGTATCTCCATCTTTCATAAGTTGAATTTTATCAGCTAAATCCTGCAAGCGTTGATTAATTCCGCTAGACTGAATTAAATAATTCCCTAAAACAGCTTGTGCACTTTGATTCGCTCTTGAACGCTCCAGTTTAAGAACACGTGCTTGTAAATAAAGTTCATCCTCATCATCGACAATATTGATCGTATCACCGATACGTACATTTTCAGGCAAAAATGCGATATCTACTTCATAATTCACTTCGGGTTCAGAACGCTTTTTCAGTGCTCCTATCGCTTGGTTACAGAGCTCCTGTTTGCTTAAAGTATCATAGTGGAAATTGGCAACAATGTGTCCTTCGTTATCTCCTGATTCTACCAAGTAGCGGCTCCATATCGATAGAGCTTTTCTATCTTTCAGATAGATGCCATCTGTATAGTAGCGTCCATCATCATACTTATAGCCACTTAAAGTAATCGGTTCTGAATTTCCTGAGCCAGTTCCTCCATACACACGAAACGCAGTTGCCAGATTTTCGATAGTCTCTTCTGTCACTATGTTATGAATATCTCTATTTAAACGCAGTTCAACCTGCGTATCATTTCCTCGTTTTTTATAAATGTCAATATATTTTTTAGTAATTCTCATTCCATTCACTTCAAAGCGAAAAGAAAATTCAGCTTGATTAAATTCTTCTGCAATCGATAGCAGTCGTTTAGTAGCAGTCTCTTCGTTTGACCATGCTGCTTTTCTTGTTATATCACTAAGCTCATTACGTCCAATTTCAAATCCTGAATCATAAATTGCTTTATTTACATAATATGAAATAGGTTGCTCTTTAGCTGGAGCCTCCCAAGAGCCAAGAACCTCATTTAGTAAATCTAACCCCGCATCCTCGGCATAGATAAACACTTCTTTGTTCTGACGATTTTTCTCTTTTCTAATTATTGTATAAAAACGAACTAACTCATCCTCATCTTGAATCAAAATGTAGTTGCCTGTCTGAGTCAGCTGATTAATCTCTGATAAATTATTCTTAATCGATAAATAACCAGTTAAAACTGCCGATCCCTTTTCAATTTCCTGGACTTCTAAATCATCATAAAAAGAGAGTGCATTCGGTAAATCACCTGTTGAGGCTAGACCTAAAACATTAAATTTTCTGTCTGTAAAATACAAAATCATAAAAACACCTCATTATACTTAACCTTAATCATTGGTTTTTGAGCAAAATCAGAATATAAGCAATGCAGCTGATTCTCTCCTGGTTTCAGTTTGAACCGTTCCCAATCATTTCCTAGAGCTCCAAGTCCAGGTGTTTCAACACCGTTTACAAATATTTTGCCATTTGAAGTATCAACAGTAAGTACATCATATTTCCCAAATTTATTTGGGATATCTGCCCATTTTTCAACATTGTGCTTGACAAAATGACATTTTCGGAAAAAATCAATGGTCATCTTATCATTTCCTAAACGGTTTTTCCAAACGGCTGAATAATACGTAATGAATTTTGCCTCAAGTTCTTCTGCACTAGAATCCGTATAAGTATAAACGTTCTTTGGCGTTGTAAATATAAATTGACTACCGAATTTTTCAATTCGCCAATTTCCTTGATCCCAACCTGTATATTGATTATCTATACCTGCATAAACAGAAAATTCCTTAACAATTCTCCCATTAATAACTAAAGAACAAACGATTTGATTAATACTTGTACTACTCTTACAAAATATATATCCCGCCACATTTTTTTCGTCTGCTGTATTAACCAGCCATTGTTGCATCCCAGTCTGTGGAGCTAGTCCAGTAATAAAGAAATTAGAAAAATCAAACTGCCAATTTTTAGCAGTATCCTGTCCTTCACTATCTGGTGTAAACGCTCTGGTCATGGAAGGTCCATGCCACTGTTCTCCAGTGCCAAAATCTTTAGCCTTTAAATAATCATGTTTGGTACCTTTCCATTTCCCATAAGTAATATGGTAGCGAGCAAAATCAAACCCGCTTCCTGATTGAATACAATTCTGTCCCTTATAAGAAAGTACTGTACCTGCATTCAATTTCCATCCATGCTTTTCAAATTGTTCTGGTCCAAAATTTACTCCACAGACATCAATTATCCCATGTTCAGAGGTTTCATAGTTCACACCGTCTACTTCGTCAGGGTTTCCAAACTGAAGCAGTGCCCCATCATCATTAATGAATCCTACGAAACCATTATCTGATTTCATCTCGACTTCCATTTTTGGAAAGGAATCAAATGTTCCTGTATTATAAATATCTAGAAAATCATTTTTTTCATTTGTCAACTGTTTTTCTTGTACACTGTACGCTACTCCATCAGGAATCTGCCAACTGATTGTTCCAAATCCTAGAAATTTCTTCTCAGCAACATCAATATCACCTGTTGGAACAGCTAAATAATATTTATCAGGCTCATCTGTAAAAATTAATTGGGCAGGTTCGGATACGTTAAGTATCCGAGCCAACTCTCTTCTTTTATCAATCAAATCGTTCCTTAAGACA
This sequence comes from Enterococcus sp. LJL128, assembly GCF_056924295.1. Classification (NCBI taxonomy): domain Bacteria; kingdom Bacillati; phylum Bacillota; class Bacilli; order Lactobacillales; family Enterococcaceae; genus Enterococcus; species Enterococcus sp. LJL128. The sequence continues at coordinate 13,108 of NZ_JBXPBP010000008.1, forward strand.
AAAGGCATGTCAATAATCTTTTCATCCAAGCTATACCCTGTATACTTTTTAAAGTTTGTATTTCCTACTTGTATTGTTCGATTTGACCTAGTTGTCCCAATTCCACGACGAAAATCTTCTGTTACTCTTAGATAGGGAGATAAATCTGTTCCATTAAAAATTACTGTAAACTCACTCAAATTCTTTCGCCTCCTAATCTTGCTTCAGCTCGGTTGATTCGATCAATTTCCGGCTTCATGAATTTAGCTGTTCCTTTCGCGATTGCTCGACCGTCTGTTTCAAATGTTGTTTCAACATAGATCGGTGCTATCTCTTGACCATTTCGGTTTTGAGTCGCTGCATTGTAGCTATGAATCAACGCTCCTGTCATATTTCCTGCATGAAGTAAAGCTGGATTGGCATTAAGATTCATTACTCCTAATTCATTAATTAAACTGCTTTTCATCATTTCAGATAGATCAGTATGAGGTAACTCATCAATTGTAGCAGCTTCAGCTAATTTTTCTGAAAGCTTTTCTACAGGTGTAATCATTGAATCAATTCCGTTTAAAAAGCCTTCTCCTGTCCATTCCCCCATTTGAATCATTACTTTAGATGGTGAAGCAATATGCAGCCATTTCTTGACAGTATCAACAGCTCCTTTAGCCATTTCTCTAGCTTTGTTTGCAACCTTTTCAATCATACCGCCTATTCCACCAATAAAGCCGTTCACCATATCAATACCAGCTTGCTTCATGTCTTCAACAAACCCTGAGACTCCTTCAATAATTTTTCTACCAACAGCCTTAGCTTTTTCACCGGCTTCGCCAATTTTTTCACCAATACCAGAAATAAGATTAGTAATTAAATCTTTTCCTTTGGCTAACATTTCCAGTAAAAACTCTCCAATTTTCGATAATACTGTACTCATCAATTTACCAATGGTACTCAATAAAGTCTCACCCATACTTAAGAGTCCTTCAATTAAAGCCATAAGCAGTTCTACTCCTGCATTCAGGATCTTAGGAAGATTCTCCATTAAAGACCCCAACAATGCCATGATAATTTGTAAAGCTGCTTCAAGCAGCACAGGAAGCACTTGAATCAAGCCATCAATGAGAGCCATCAGAATTTTTATTCCCGCATCAATAATTTTTGGCAGATTCTCAATTAGCGCATCAACTAATGCCATCAAAATTGTAATTACTGCTTCAAGCAGGACTGGTAGTACCTGAATAAGCCCATCAATCAAGGCCATTAATATTTTGATACCTGCTTCAATAATCATTGGCAGATTTTCAATTAAAGCGTCCACAATTGCCATTAAAATTGTAATCACTGCCTCGATTAGCATAGGAAGTAGCTGAATGACTCCATTAATCAAAGCCATTAGCAATAGAATACCTGCTTCCAATATCAATGGTAAGTTTTCAATTATAAATGTCACAAATGTTGTAATAATGGTAATTACTGCTTCGATAATAAACGGCAGTGCTGTTGCTAGCCCTTCAATTAGGGCATTTAAAATCTGCACACCTAACTCAATAAATAACGTTAAGTTTTCTAAAAACACGGTAATCAGCTGCGTTATTAACCCAATACCTGCTTCAATTAATCCCGGCAGCATCGAGGCAATACCTTGGATTAAATTTACCAAAATTGCTGCTCCGGCTTCGATTAGCGGCGGCAGCATATTCATAATCTCCGCAATCATCGTCGTCATGAACTCGATTACCTTAGTAAGCAGTTCGGGAACAGAAATTCCCATACCACTTGCTATAGATGTAATCAATCGAGCACCTATCAATAATAATTTGGGAATACCACTCAGAAAGAAACCGATAATTGTTGGAAGCAGATTTTTAAATACTTCTAGCAATCCAGACATGTCACCACCCTGAAAAGCCATGACAATTGCTTCTTTGAAGCCGGCAAGTTTCTCAATAACTGTGCCAACTACGCCTTTAATAAACTCAAACACTGTTCCTATTCCACTTTTCAGCTTATCCGAATTTTGATAGGCTGAAGTAAATGCTTCCACAACAGCTGAACCAAAGTTGCGGATTCCTTCTATAACAGCTATAGTGGCTCCCTTTAAATACTCAAATACTTTTTGAACAGTCATTCTAAATGCTTCAGATTTTTGATAAGCATTAATAAATGCCATTCCTAAAGCTGTTATAGCTGCTACTACTAAAAATAGTGGACTGAGTAAAACCGGCAATAAAGCACCTAAAATTTTAAAAACTGCTGCAACTTTTCCAGCAATTATCAGAGCGCCTAATCCTGCTGCTAAAGAGGCTAGTGCAGTTGTTACAACATAAGCAATTGCAGGGTATTTATTAAGAAATTCTGCAAATTTGTTGGCTGCTGCTGTAGCAACCTTCATTGCCACAGTCAATGGCTCCAAAAGGGGTTTTCCAAATTCTGCCCTTACTTTATCTACGGCTTTTCCCCATTGCTCCATTAAAGATCCAAATTTTTCCTTCTTTTGAGCTTCAGCTGCTTTATCAAAAAATGAAACCAACAAACCATTTAGTTTTGGCGAAACGGTTTCAACAGCTTTCATCGTCTCATCTGATACATTTCTCATCTTATTTAAAAGTCGATCAAGCCGCTGCTCACTTGCTGCAGTCTCTACCTCAACCTCTACGGGTTCCAGGGAATCTCTTATTTCATCCAATCTATCCATAAGAGAATCTAGCGCAATATCTACTACTGATAAATTTACTTGAATAGCAACTTGGCTATTATTTACACTCATTTTTCTTCACCTCGTTTCTGTTTTTCTTCGTACCATCTCCTTCTTTCCAATAAGTCCATTGCCTCAACTGCTACTGCTTCTCGACTGGATTTTAAAGCTACTGCCTTTTTAGCATCCAATATTTTTTGCCGTTCATCAGGGCTACATTTTTCAGGAATTTTCATTGTCCGAATATCAATAACTTTTCTCATTTTTGTCTGTTCACTTAGTCCAGCTAAAAGAGCATTAAATTCATCCCAATGCATTTTTCCTCTTTCTTTCAACAGATTAATTCCATAATCCTGTCGAAAGCTGGCATAAATATAAGGAGTGTCTTCAATCAAATCATAAAACTTGGTTGTCGGTTCATTTTCGGAATCAAGAATATTTCCTTGTAAATCTCTAGTTAAATGATCTTCACTTTCTTTTTCCCCAAAAACCCTTTTCAATATTTCAATAAATAAAATTTCTTTTTGTTTTTGAGACATCACTTCAAGTTCCTCTTCACTCTGATTCCCCAGCAATATTAACGCCAAAAGCACCTTAAAATGATCGCTTTCAGAAGAATCTTGAAATACTTCATACCAGCGCAGTACAGACGAAAATTCTAAGTTCAGATGAAAAATCTGACCATCAATTTCCAGCGTATCATCTATTCCCCAAGCTAGAGAAAGTCCCATTTTTCATCACTTCTTTTTACCATCAACATACTGCTGAAGTTTATTTTTTTCTTGCATCCGTTGATACTGATTCATTACTTCAATAAAAGCTTCAAGAACTGCTTCCACATCTTCACCAGCTTTTTCATATAATTGATGGAAAGCGTTTTTTCCCAAAACAGTATCGATTGTTTTACTGATAATTTCTACTGTTTGATCATATACTTTCTCATTTGTTGATGGTGATGCTTTTTTATCTGTTGCCTCGATCAGCTGTTTTTGCTCCTTTCCAAGCTCTTCTAATACTTGATAATATTCTTTTCTTTTGCGATCACTTGTTAGAAGCTTAAAGTCCAGACCACCAATATTTACTGGAATAAATCCACTACCTAAACCTACATTAATTTCCTTTGATTGTTTGATTTGCTTTGACATGTTGTTTCCTCCTTGATATTCCTTATTGAAAATAATGGAAATGTATAAAATAGTACATAGATTAATATCTGAAAATTCAGACATTTTAAAAAATACTATGAGATTTTACACACTTCCATATCTTATAAGAGTGATACTTTTTTATAATTAACGTCTAAAACATTATTCTTAGGCTTTTTTATCTGATGGCAAGCCATTAAATGAAATGGTACATTCAAAGTTGCCACGCATATTAGCATCTCCACCAGTATGAACAATCCCAGTTAATGTCGCTTTTCCTTCACGTACACGACCATCTGGTTCTGTATGACGGAAGTAAATCAAACGGCCATCACCTGATTTAGATAAGCGCTCACGAATAAACTCTTGAGCAGCATCATCTTGATAACGTCTGTGTCCTTTAAATGCATAAGCACTTGTTACACTTGTTACATCAATATTGCTGCCGCCTTTATCACCATAGTAAGCAAAAGTCTCTGTTTCTTCTTCTGTAGAAGGCTCTACTGTTTGAATACCTGCTGCTAGTTCAAATAGCTGCGGCTCTCCGTCAGCAGTAGGTACTGATCCTACTTCGTATTTATTCATCCAGTTTGGCGCAAAGCCTGTTGCTCCTGTTTCAGCATTAAATTTGATAAGATTTGTTTTTAACATAATTATTTCCTCCTAATTTCTTTTAATAAATAGATTCGCCTTCGCTTGAAGGCTGTAGACAAATGCATCTTCCTCAGTTACTTCTTGTAATTGAGGCAGCAACACTCCCTCACACGTCCGAAGCATAAAACTGTTTGTACCACTTAGAATTGTCTGCAGATTTCCATCTTCAGCAGGTCTGGGCAAATCATCTAATTCCTGATAAATTAGAAATGCATCTCGACGGGCAATTTGCTGATCTTTATTTTTCACACTAACTAGAAAATTTATATTGTAAGATCTTGATCGATCTAGAAACCGAATATCAGTTTCTGATGGTGCATCCAAAATAGCTATCCCTTTTTCATAATTTGTTAACGGTCGAAAAATAATTTCTTTTTCTCCTAAATCATTTTCTCCAACAGATTCCAGCGTTAGCTGATTCAACAAGTGCTCAGCAGTTCTTTCATAAAAATCCATAGTTTCCCTCCTGTTATTACCCTGAAAGCTTTTTTATCTTTCTAAATTGCTTAACTATAATTGCTGAAAGTTAAAAGTTTCAAGAAAAGTTGAAATCAAATCAGTGTTTGTGCATTTTTTTGTCATCATTTCACCACAAAATTAATCAGATTTCATTTACATACAGTAGAGCAAGTTTTATCTTCATCATGCTCTTCTCGAAGGCTCCTCCTTTCATCCGATAAATTTGTTTGTATCGGATGAACTGAGTATACCTTTCATTTGGCCAAAATAACTTTCTCTTTACTTTCAAAATACTGTCACTTTTCTATCACAAGTCTCCCACTGTCATAGGATTCTGCAAAATGAATTAATGCTCTATCCAGTTCTCGATAGAATTTACTCTCACTAATGTGATACTTCATATAAAGGGCTACATTTGTTTCTTTATTATTAATAAATTTGTCATACAATAGCTGTCTTTCAAAGGAGCTTAATTTATTAATTCCTTTCGCAATTTTTCTTAATTCCTGCCCAGCTCTGGATTCCTTTTCAAGAATAAACTCAAAAGAACCACTTCCCCCTTTTTCACTTTGTCTCAGTTCAAATGTATAACTAGAAGTAATATTAGGTAGATCGCTTGCTTCTGCTAACCGAAGCAGTTTGGGATATGCTTTTAGAACCTTGCGAGCATTGTCTTTTGTTTTCTTTTTATCAATTTCGGGGAAAATCATCATTAGTCACGACTCCTTCTATAAAATAATTTTTAGTTGAAATTTTCGTCCATAACAGTCTAGCTTTTCACTTTCTAAAAAACCTTCAAGTTCCGCAGGTGTTAAGCGAAACCTATTGACGACTTCTTCAAAGGAAGTGTAATCAGTCGATTTTCCTGTGGGAAAACGAACAGTTATTAAGTAATTTTCCTCCTGTTCTTCAGAGCAAAATATTTGCTGAGCTAAGTAATCTGCTTTTTTCTGCGCTTCATCGTCTCCTCTTTCCGCATGAGAAAGATAATGACATAGCAGCTTCCCTTTTAATTTTCTAATTTTCATGTTTTCTCTCCTTTCTACATCTTATAAAATAGCTAATTTACTAATACGCTTGACTAAAATTAGCTTTTACGCTATCATTAAGTTAAAGAAAAAAGCAACGAGCGCTTGAACAGATGCTTTATCTGGTCAACCTCATTCACTTCTTTTAAATAATCAGCTCGAAATAGCTTATACGCTAATTATAATAGCTTTTAAGCTAATTGTCAATAAGAAAATTGACTTTTATGCTATTATTTTGTACTAAATTAGAAAGGTTGAGTATTATGAGCTTAACAAACAGAATTAAGGAGCTTGCAGACAGAAGGAAAGTCACTTTCGCTGAACTTGAACGCTCTGTAGGAATTTCCAACGGACAGATTCGGCGCTGGGATGCTTCCTCACCTAAAATTGATAATCTCCAAAAAGTTGCTGATTACTTTCACGTCTCCACTGATTATCTGTTGGGTCGATCAGAGTTTTCTTCCTCTGAAACAGATTTAGAGGACACTTTATCTTCTCAGATTATGTTTCGCATGAATACAGACGGACTTTCAGAGAATGAAGTTACCGAACTAAAAAGCGAAGTAGAACGATTTTTGACCTTCCGAAAATCTGAGATTGAAAGAGAACGTAATCAAAAACAATAGTTAGGCGCGTGATGACATGACAGAGCAGGTCGATGAATATCTTAATTTTTCAGATAAAATCAATGATTTTTTATCAGCATTAATGGTTGCTGAAAATCTTCATTATGAAGATTATTATTATTCTTATGTATGGGATTATGTGAAGGAAAAAGGCGTGGCAATTCGAGGATTTTCTTTTGACGGTATTGCTAAAGAGAGAATTTCTGGAATGATTGTTCAGGACGGCTTGGAAACCACTATTGGTTATAATCAGAATATGGTGGAGAAAAGGAAAAACTTTACTATCAGTCACGAAATCACTCACTATCTTTTTCATCTAAATGAAGAAAATCCGATTTTTACGGATACAGAGAACAGCCTTCACTATTCTTATAATGAGATTCTTCATGAATTTCAGGCCAATATTGGGGCTTCTGCGATATTGATTCCTGATGTCGTACTTTTTCGTTTTTTAAAAAAAGGATGGAGCTTGAGCAGTTTGTCACAGCACTTTGGTATTTCTGAAAGTGCCTTGTATATTCGTCTGATCCAGACAATGCAAGCCTATTTCAACGTTTCCTATATAGCGGCCAAGACAAATGCCGACAATATTCGATATAAATTTTACGGAAAAGGTAAATCAACTGCGGCTGAGCTTGGCAAAAATCTGGAAAGCCGCTTGTTAAGAACCAACCGTTTCATTGAAGCACTGGGATAACTAACAGTATCTCAGTGCTTTTTTCTATACTCAAATCACTTCTATAACACAGTCAAGCATTGAGAGCCTTTGATTTTTGTAGTCATTAACTGACTGCCTCTTTAGTACTAAAACAAAAAACCACCACATCGGGTAATGTGGTGGAAATGAAGGTTGTTATTTACTCTTGGTAGGAGTAAGTATGAAAAACCAATTCGGGATAATTGGCATACACCTATTTTATTACAAAACAAGGCGGAAAACATGAGTAAGTCCTATGGATTTATTAAAATTTCCATGAGAAAAAATCATCTTACCTGACGAATTTCGCAATCATATTATTTCAAACATCCTTCTCCTTGTGCTACACTTTTTAATAGATAGAAAACGTTTCACTATAGGAGGAATTGATTATGTCAGATAACGGAAAAACTCGGTTCAATGAATTATTTTCAGATGATATCCAAGGTCCTTTTGTTACGTTTGTTTTAAACACCCATGTTGCCCATCAGGATATTTCTAAAGATATTTTGGCCTTCAAAAATTTGGGGAAATCGGCAAAAAGCCGCTTTGAAAAACGATTTGCCGAGCATGACTGGGCACCCATCCAAGAAAAAATTGATGCTTTAGAGGCTGATGCCGCTTTTTGGCGGAATACCACAAAAAGCATAACCATCATTTTTACAAAAGATGAAACTTATATATACAAGCTCAATGTTCCCGTCGATAATCAATACTACGTTGGGAAGAAACCTTATTTACTTGGCATTATCAAGGATAATCAGTTTACCTACAACTACTATCTTTTAGCATTAAACAGAGACTCCATGTCCCTATATCTGGTAAATAACCAGATTGTTACTCCAGTAGAACTGCCAGAGGATGCACCGACTGACTTGGTTGGCACTTTAGGTGATGAATTAACAGGGGGGAACTTGAACTACTCTACTAAAGCTGGAACTGGCTATAATGGTTCTGGTAAAGAAGGCGTTGCTTATCATGGCATCAATCCCAAAGATGAAGAGGTTGAAATTGACTGGATTAATTATTATCAAGCTATCGATAACTACTTAAAGGATTCCTTTGATAATCCAGAAAATCTTCCAATTTTTCTTTATGCGCTGCCTGAAAATCAAGCTACGTTTAAGAAAATCGCCAAGAATCCCTATCTCGATACAAGTGCTTCAGTTCCCTCTTCTCCTGCACAAGTAACAATCAAAGAAATAAGCGCAGGTGCGGAAAAGATTAATCAGCATCTAGAAGAATTGGAAACTGAAAACTATAATGAGTTGATGGATAAGAAATTTGTAGACCAGCTAGTCGACATCGTTCCAGCAGCCAAGGAAGGACGATTGTCACATTTCTTTATTGCTACAGCAAACTTTATTAACGAGACTAACGAGATGTCTTCTGAAGAGTTTGACCGTCGAAAACTTTTAAATAATACAGCCTACGCTGTTATCAAGACAGGTGGAAATGTTTTTGTTTTAGAACAGCATGCTGCGCCTGATGAAAAATCACTCTTAGGTATTTTACGCTACTAAAAACAAATCTGTACTAAATTGAGTCCGGAATCTAACTACGATTCCGGTTTTTTCTTTTGTCTGAACCTAAATAAATAATAGGTAATCAAGGGAGCCACTTATAGTTAGCTTCTATCTTTTTTCGTTCATATATTTGTATAAAGCAGTTTTTCCAGAACATTAAAAGGACATTCGCGAATATCTCCGCAGCTTCTCTTTTTCAAACAAAAAACTTAAAACTAAATCTGAAATTTCTGTTTTTTTCCAAGTGCTGCAATTTTATTCAGCTTTTATCCTATCAATACAATATGACATAGAGACAAACTTTAATCATGAAGAACAAAAAAGGCTATCTCCGAAGAGATAGCCAAAAAGGAGTATTACTCAATTAAGAGTAAAATGAAAAATAAAAAGGTTGTTGTTGGTAATTAAAATAATACGCAATTATTCCTTCTTTGTCAACAATTATCCTTAAAACAAGCAAATTTTTTTGACTTAGTAGATTTACTTGTCTTTTACTACTTTCAAAACTATTCTATTTCTCTTTAATTCATTTGTTCCGTTATGCTCTGACAATAGCATTTCATTTTCCTACCCTTTAAGTACAAATTCAATAAAAAGGCAAAAAAAATAGACGTACCTGAAATGCTTCTGCAACAGCAGCTCAGATACGATTTATAATTAAGTAAATCAAATATTCTAAAGAAACCGGGTAAAACTCTCTATTTCGTCTACAGAAACCATTCTCATCTAAACAACTTGAACCCTACCTGCTTTCAAGTCTATGCAGCTCCTAGACTGCGCCTTCGGAATAGATTTCAACGATATGTTCTCTGCCTTCACGTCCATATTTAATGCTTAATATAGCTATAGTATACCAGAAAAATTTGTGATATAAGGAAAAAGATTTTACACTAATGAAAAATTTAATAAATAGCTGATTTACTATGCAAAACTAAAAATGTATGTTATAGTAATAAATGTAGTTTTTGTTCGGTAGTATATGTGTAGTTGTTTCATGTATAGTAAACATCCTCCACATTTTCACCCTTCAAGTAATTGCACAATATTTTTCGAAACATAAGGAGGATTTTCTATTATGGAAACAGGTACAGTAAAATGGTTCAACTCAGACAAAGGTTTTGGATTTATCACAGCTGAAAACGGAAACGACGTATTCGTACATTTCTCAGCTATCCAAGGCGACGGTTTCAAAACTTTAGAAGAAGGTCAAGCAGTTACTTTCGACATCGAAGATGGTCAACGCGGACCTCAAGCAACTAACGTTAACAAAGCGTAATTAGCCTATTAGACCTGACGGATAACCGTCAGGTTTTTTTGTCATCATTTAGAAAGAGTTGTCAGAAAGCGTAACCATCTTTCTGACAACTCTTTTTCTCTCTTTATTGCTCTTTGACCCATTTTGCCAATAAATCACCAAATTCCGAACATTTCAAACAATGAGCGTTTGTCATCTGATCAGCAAAATCTATAGTAACTGTTTTATTTTTTATCGCAGCTTCAATGCTTTGTACAATTAAATCACGAACTTCCAACCAGCCAATATATTCAAACATCAGCGCTCCCGATAGGAGCAGCGAAGAAGGATTTAGCTGATCCAAGCCGGCAAATTCCGGTGCTGTTCCATGAGTTGCCTCAAAGATAGCATGCCCTGTCTGGAAATTTATATTCGCCCCAGGAGCAATACCGATGCCGCCAACCTGAGCGGCCAAAGCATCTGAAATGTAATCACCATTCAAATTCAGTGTAGCAATAACATCATACTCTTCTGGATGAAGCAGGATGTCCTGCAGAAAGATATCAGCAATCCGGTCTTTAATGATAATTTTCCCTTCTGCTTTAGCTTTAGATAAAGCCTTCTCAGCCTGTTCATAGCCTTGCTCTTTTTTTATTGTTAGATACTGATTCCAACTAAAAGCAACATCTGAAAATTCATTTTCAGCCAGTTCATAACCCCATTGCTTAAAACCACCTTCTGTAAATTTCATGATATTGCCTTTATGAACCAATGTAACAGACTTTCTATTTTTCTTAATAGCCTCCTGAATGGCACTTCGAACCAGTCGGACACTTCCTTCCTTCGATACAGGCTTAATTCCTATGGCAGAAGTTTTTGGAAAACGGATTTTTTCAGTACCTAATTCCTGTTTTAGAAAAGTGATTAATTTTTTTGCTTCCACACTTTCCGCTGGAAATTCAATACCCGCATAAATATCCTCTGTGTTCTCCCTGAAAATCAGCATATCGGTAAGCTCCGGGCGTTTGAGAGGAGATGGAACACCTTCAAAATACCGTACCGGTCGATAGCAGACATAAAGATCCAGTTCTTGCCTTAACGTCACATTTAGTGAGCGAAAGCCTCCGCCAATCGGAGTTGTAAGCGGTCCTTTTATTGCTATTAAATGACTTTTAATGGTCTCTAAGGTTTCCTGAGGCAGCCAACTTCCTGTGCTGGTAAATGCTTTTTCTCCCGCTAAAAGCTCCTGCCACTCGACTTCTTTTTCTCCCCCATAAGCTTTTTCAACAGCCGCATCAAAAACAGCTTTAGCTGCTGACCAAATTTCAGGACCAATTCCATCGCCTTCAATAAATGGAATAATTAGCTTATCCGGGACAGTTAACTCCCCTTGTTCGTTCATATGAATCTGACTAAAACTCACGCTTCCATCCCTCCATTTGCCTGTTCAATCGTTGGATAACAACTATATTTTTCTCCTACATAAAAAGACCGCGGGCGAATGAGACAATCTTCTTCCTTCTGTTCGTGAACGTGCCCCAGCCACCCAGATACCCTGCTCATTGCAAACAGCAGCGTAAACAAGTCGCTGTCAATTCCCAAGCAATGATAGACGGTTGCCGAATAGAAATCCACATTAGGAATCAACCCTTTCTTTTCTTTCAAATACTGTTCAATTTGGCAGGAAAGAAAGTACCAATGCTGCTTGTCATCTGCTGCTGTCAGCTTTTGAGCCAACCGTTTCAAATGCTTCTTCCGAGGATCTTCTGTTTTATATACGCGATGACCGAAGCCCATCACTTTCTCTTTTCGGTCCAGTTTGTAGTCTAAATATTCTTCTACTGAGAGATTTCCTTCTGCAATCTCTCTGAGCATATCAAAAACCTTTTCGTTTGCGCCGCCATGAAGCGGTCCTTTTAGGGCACCAATCGCAGCGGTAATGCACGAATATACATCCGATAGGGTCGATGAGCAAACTCTAGCCGTAAATGTACTGGCGTTGAAATCATGATCAGCATGCAGAACCAGTGCCTGATTCATGCCATAAATCTGCATACTGTCCGGTTCTTCTCCGGTAAGCATATAAAGAAAATTTTCCGCCAGCTCTGTGCCGTCCTGTTTAGGCGGAATCGGATCTAAGCCTCGTCTTAAGCGGGCATACGCCGCGATTATAGTGGGGATTTTGGCCTGCAGAGCTAAGCTTTGTTTGTATACAGCTTCCTGATCAGTTTCCTCTGCGAAAGGATCAAATACACCCAAAAGAGAAATCGTAGAGCGCAAAACACTCATTGGGTGCAGATTTTCTCTCGTTTGGATCTTCAGACAGGTGATGATTGTATCAGACACCGGCATTTGAGCATACAACTCCTGCTTGAAGCGGGTTAACTCTTCTTTATTTGGCGCTTTAAGATACCACAGTAAATAGATAACTTCTTCAAACAGGACATTCTTATGAATCAGCTCGTCTATATTATATCCAGCAAATAACAGCTGGTTATCAACGATTGCACTAATTTTTGTTTCAGATACAACGACGCCGTTTAATCCCTTATGAATTTCCATAGACAATTCCTCCTTTGCCTCTTTATAAAGCTGTAACCTTATTTGACAGTTTTTTACGGATAACCATTGGCAAGATTCCCCCATGCTGGTAATAGCTAATATCTACTGGTGAATCAAAACGAACAGTTGCTGAAAATTTACTACTGCTGCCATCTTCTTTTCTCGCAGTAACAGTTACTTCTGCGCCCACCTCTACTGTGTCATCAATTTCAACATCAAATTTTTCCTGGCCTGTCAGTCCCAATGTTTCAGCATCTTCACCAACCATAAACTGTAAAGGAAGAATTCCCATCATCACTAGATTTGACCGGTGAATACGTTCATAACTTTTGGCTATCACTGCCTGAACTCCCAGCAGTTGGACCCCTTTAGCTGCCCAGTCTCTAGACGATCCCATACCGTAATCGTCTCCTGCTAAAAGAACAGTTCCAATCCCTTGCTCTTTGTATTTCATCGCTGCATCATAAATTGACAGCGTCTCTTCATCAGGAAAATAGTTCGTATAGCCGCCTTCAACCTCTGGAACCAGCTGATTTTGAATTCTAATGTTAGCCAAGGTTCCCCGCATCATCACCTCATGGTGTCCTCTTCTGGAGCCGTAGGAGTTAAATGCACGAGGTTCAATACCATGCTCTATCAAATAACGGCCTGCTGGACTGTTTTTAGGAATAATTCCCGCCGGCGAGATATGATCCGTTGTCACAGAATCACCAAATTTGGCCAAAACAGTCAGCTCTTTTAACGGTTTTATTTGCTTTTTCTCCTTCTCCATCTCCTCAAAATAAGGCGGATTGGCAATATAAGTTGAAGCTTCTTCCCAGCCATACAATGGTGAAGCTTCCGTCTGAATCTTATTCCATTCCTCATTAGACTGAAATACTTGCTGATAATGTTCCTTAAATAGCTCTGGTGTAACCCATGAATCAACATATTCTTGAATTTCCTGAGTGGTTGGCCAAAGATCACGGAAATATACTGGTTGATTATTATGACCAGTTCCTATTGGTTCATTCAGCAAATCAATGTTAACTGTACCTGCTAATGCATATAAAACAACCAGAGGGGGCGAGGCAAGATAGTTTGCTTTTACCAGCGGATGAATACGCCCTTCAAAATTACGGTTGCCGCTTAACACTCCTGCTAAAAGAAGATTTTCTTGATTCATTAATTCTTCAATTTCTTCGCTAAGATTCCCTGAATTACCTATGCAGGTTGTACAGCCATAACCTACCACATAAAAACCAAGCTTTTCTAAATAAGGCAGCAGTCCGGCGTTTTCTAAATAAGCAGTCACCACTTTCGAACCTGGCGCCAATGATGCTTTTACTGATTTTGGAACAGTTAATCCCAGCTCAACCGCTTTTTTCGCTGTTAGCCCCGCGCTTAACATGACATAAGGATTCGATGTGTTTGTACAAGAGGTAATCGCAGCAATTGCAACAGCTCCATCAGAAAGCGGGACTTCTGTTCCGTCAATCGTTACAGTGTACTCTTTTCTAGAGGCTGGTACTTGTGAAGGAAAGTTTTCGATAAAGGTTTCTTTCATATGAGAAAGCGGGATTAAATCCTGAGGTCTTTTTGGACCAGCCAAATTTGCTTCGATGGCCGCCAAATCCAATTCAACAATCTGAGAATACGCTACTTGATCTGAAGCAGAATAATACAATTGGTTGGCTTTCAAATAAGTCTGAGCAACTTCAATTTTTTCTTCTTCCCGTCCAGTTAGCTTCAAATAACGTATTGTTTCATCATCTACGGGGAAAAATCCGCAGGTAGCACCATATTCTGGGGCCATATTGGCAACTGTCGCCCGATCAGCAAGCGATAGCGAGGTCAGCCCTGGACCAAAAAACTCAACAAACTTACCAACTACCTTGGTTTCTCTCAATACCTGTGTCACTTTCAAGGCCAAATCAGTAGCCGTCGCCCCTTCTGCCAACTCGTTCACCAAGCGTACGCCTATTACTTCAGGTATTGGAAAATACGATGGTTCTCCCAGCATACAGGCTTCTGCTTCAATCCCGCCAACGCCCCAGCCTAAAACACCAAGGGCATTTACCATTGTCGTATGTGAATCTGTTCCTACCAGTGTATCTGGATATAATAAAATATTAGTATTATCTAGCTCTTTTTGAACAACAACATCTGCAAGATATTCAACATTTACTTGATGAACAATCCCTGTTGCCGGAGGAACCACCCGATAATTATCAAATGCCTTCTGAGCCCAGTTCAGGAAACGATAGCGCTCCTGATTTCGTTGAAATTCCATATTCATGTTTCGTTCCAGCGCATATTTTGTTCCTGCTACATCTACCTGTACAGAGTGATCAATAACTAAATCAACTGGTATTTCAGGGTTAATTTCTTCTGGAGCGCCTCCTAGCTGTGCATACGTTTCTCTTAATGAAGCTAAGTCTACGACAACTGGTACACCAGTAAAGTCTTGTAAGATAACCCTCGCCGGCTTAAATGGCACAAAACCGTCATTCTTCTGATCTGGCTTCCAAAAAGCTAAATCTGTTATATGCTTATCTGTGATTTCTTGGTCATTTTTTTGTCTGAGCACAGACTCCAGCAATGTTCGAATACTGTACGGCAGCCGTGTGATTTCTATAGGATAATCATCTTCTAATGCTTTTAAAGAATAATAATGATAGTTTATTCCGTTTTTAGTGAATATCTTTTTGCTCTTAGTCTCCAAATGATTAAACCTCCTTTTTATCCAAATTTTAATCATTTTCTAATTTTAGTTATTATATCGAGTTACTTATAAAATGTAAACACTTTGAACAACTGCTCACTAAGACTTTGTGACATTCTCCTGACATATCAATGTTAAATTTAAATGAGAATATATTAGTTATTTATCTAATCAAAACCGATAAACCTACTAAGATAAACCGTTTTCATTTTTTTATCAGCAGTGTTCTTTTATTTTATTTACCAGCTAACATCCGCCACTTTCAGAATAATCAAATAATCCGATTTTTCATGTTTCATCTCATTTATATGTTTTTACCCTTTTCAGTTAATTACGAATGGTCTCTACTTAAAAACTTCTCTATCTAAATGAATCAAATAAAAGTAAAAAATGACCGTTCTTCCTAGTCCTACAGGAATGAACGGTCATATAATTATATGTTTTTAACTTTTAATTGTTCTTGATGAGCGACTAAAATCAGACGTTTTACCACCTGATTATCCTAAAACAGCTACTGCCAGCGCTCGCTGAATAGCTAGGATATCTTTGTCCTTGTTAAACTGCAGCACTTCTGCCGGCTCTATGCCGCTGGATATCCAAATTCGTAATTCCCCATCCAAATCAAAATGTCCCGATGTTTCTACAGAGAATCTTGAGATTGCCCGGTATGGAATTGATTTGTATTCCGTCTTTTTTGCTGTCATGCCTTGTTTGTCTATTATTAACAAACGTTTATTTGTGAAAATTACCATGTCGCGAATCAGTTTAAATGCAAGCTCAATTTGTTCACCTGGAACTAAAAAATCCTTTAGCTTTTCTTCTGCTTTTTCATTTGACTGTGCAGAAGCATTACCAATCAAACCACTAAATAATCCCATCTTATTTCTCCTTACTCGTTTTTACCTATTATAACAAATCCCTGATAGACCGCAAAGGTGCTTTTCACCTAAATCACAACATTCTAGACTCTCTTAAAATATAAAAGAAAAAGTTTTTGTTATCTTTTATGTATATTTTTCGCTATACTTAGGATGGATTATATTTAAAGGAGCTGTAATGAAAATGAATTTTGATTTATCATTAGCCTTGATTTTTCTGATAGGACTAGTACTGATTCCCTTATGGCGGAAAAAACGCATGAAAAGCCGGCTTTTCCCAGTATTCATCTGGACCCTTGGCTGTTTCAGCATTTATCTTCTCTCTTTAGAGATCAAGGATCGAACTTATTTTATTTTAATTCCGCTTTTTTTCTTTTGTCTATTTTTCTTTTTTTATCGAAGAGAAAAAAGACGCTTGATAAATGGATTGCTGTTTAATTTCTTTTTAGTCAGCTTCGGCTTGTACTTAGGGCTATTAGCCATCAGCAGCCGCAGTCCATTTTTGATTTTTCTGCTTGCTGGAATTTTTGTCCTACTACTTCTATTGTTATTGGTTGGTATTTATGCACTAATCATCTTTCTTTATTGGAATGCTGTTGTTGTCTGGCGTAAAGAAGGGCACTCGCTAGCTAACCTGCTTACCTTGCTGCTGGCACTTGCGTTGACAGGTTTCCTTATACTCAGCTATGTTTCCGGACGTTACCTGCCTCTATGGGCCGCATCACTATTTTCTATGTTTCCAATGTGCATCGCTTATTTTGCCATCGTTTTTTATAATTTCCTAACTATTTCTGTGCTTTATCAGTTTAACAGACCAAAGTACACTCAGCATTACATTATTGTTTTGGGAGCTGGTCTGCTTAACGGGAAAACCGTCCCACCGCTATTAGGCAAGCGTATTGAAAGAGGCATTCAATTTTATCAAAAGCAAAAGCAAGCGACTGACGTGCCGCCCAAGCTGCTAATGTCAGGCGGTAAAGGAGATGATGAGCATTTGGCTGAAAGTTTAGCCATGAAGCAATACGCTCTAGAAAAGGGCATCCCGGAAGAAGATATTTTAGTTGAAGCCAACTCCAAAAACACCTTGGAAAACATGAAATTCTCTAAAGAAATTATGGAACAGGATTTTGGCGGCACCAGCTATCAGGCAATTTTCACCACAAATAATTACCATCTGTTCCGTGCCGGCCTTTTTGCCAAAGAAGCAAACATAAAAGCTGACGGCATCGGCGCAAAAACGGCTTTTTACTTTTTACCAAATGCTTTTTTAAGAGAATTCATCGCCATTGCAATGATGCGAAAAAGACGCCATCTCATCATTTGCTCACTGATTGTTGCCATGAATATTTTATTTGCAATCATTCAACTGTTGTTTGGCTAATTCAAAAGAAACAGGATAAGGACTTCCAAAAATGGAAGGCTCCTTATCCTGTTTCTTTTGTTGCTACCCTTTTACTCTACCTTTTTCATACTCCTTTTAGCTGCTGTATACTTATGCTACATCAGCTAAACAAAATAACGAATCAAGCAACCAAAGTTTTCAATCAAATAGTCTTTGACATGGGGATACATTTGATTTTTTAACTCTAAAAGAAGCGAAAACTGATTGAATGCATCAAAAACATTGGGCTGTCGATTGAGTGTACCTGCTTATAGAAAAAACATTGTTCTGTCCCCTAAAACACTTTCATTTAACTCTTAACCCCTTTAATAACAGAACGTCGTTGATTCAATAAACATTTGATGTCACTAGACAATTGCAAACTAACGCGAAAATCATGGCAGTCTCCTGCTGTCTATAGCCCTTTAAGAATAACAAGTCTACCAAACTTCAGCTGTTGGTCTGACAGCTGTCTTTTATTCTTAAAACAGGCTAGATGATTTTCTGGTTTGCTGATCCGTATTTCTATAGTAATCATACTCAATCTGTCGATTTAAATCTTATGCAATATGCATAATTCGACGCTTTTTTGTTTTAATACCGTAAATGCTGATTAACAAGGGCCTATCTTCCAACACTCAAATGCAAATAAGCAGGAAAAAGCTGTTGTTTCGAGCTTCCATTTTTATATAACTGGCCTAAAAGCAAAATAAAGCAGCAGCAGCAAGAACCAGCATACAGCGAGAACCACATATCCGATTACCCGTTTCGTTTGGAAATCTGATGATAATAGGGGTAAATCGCGATGGAAATCAAGAAAATTTGTATACATCATCATCGGAATAATAAAAATCATAAAAAAATCTGTTAAATCAAGAATCTTCTCATAAGTCTCTGCACTACTTGAAAAGATATAAACAATTTGATTAATCGAAACAGCGTAGAACGCAACGGCCAGCACCTTCTTCCACCACTGTCCTGTTCTAAAGCCGGGAACGTATTGGCTAAAAAAGTTCTGTTTCTTTTTTTTATTTGTAGAGAAAACCTGAGCATCGAACCTCTCAGATTCTTGTTTTTTTGGGGGAGCTGATACAGGTTTTGGCAGTTCAAAATCAGTTTTGTTTTGAGTAGAAGCCAGTTGTTCATTTGCTCTCGCTTCAACGGAATCCAATAATTTCAAACTGGTAATTACTGCCGCTCTCATAGCTTCAGCTGTCTGATAACGGTCACTCGGATCAATCCGTACCGCTTTTGAAATGATTTCTTTCAGTAAAGGCTCTTCAGTCAATTTATTTTTAGGATAATCTAAAGTGGCACAGACATTCATTACAACGCCCAAAGAATAGAGGTCACTGCGCTGATCCGTTTC
This sequence comes from Enterococcus sp. LJL128, assembly GCF_056924295.1. Taxonomy (NCBI): domain Bacteria; kingdom Bacillati; phylum Bacillota; class Bacilli; order Lactobacillales; family Enterococcaceae; genus Enterococcus; species Enterococcus sp. LJL128. The sequence continues at coordinate 32,042 of NZ_JBXPBP010000008.1, forward strand.
AGCAAACCCAAACTGCTCAGGTGCCGCGAAACCTACAGTTCCCAACTGCACCGTATCTGTATCTTTTTCTCCGCTAATAATCCGAACTGCATCAAAGTCAATCAGTTTAATGGTCTCATCGTTTGTAATCATTATATTTGATGGTTTAATATCTCGATGAATCACGCCATACTTATGCAGCTCTGACAACCCAGCTAAAATATCTCTAGCGAGCTCCAGAATCTGCCTCGTATCCATCTGTTCAGGTGAACGAATGCGGTCACTCAAGGTTGTTCCATGGATATACTCCTCGTAAAGAAATAATTGCTTTTCTTCAACAAATACCTCTTCAATTTTAGGTAAGTTGATATGCCTGATTTGCTTCAGGGTCTCTAAGCTTTCTCTCAAAGCTATTGGATATTGTTTTTTTACCCAGAACTGCTGATTTTTTTCACTTCGTACCAGTACAGGACCATTCTCCTTAGCCGTTAACTCCTCGATATGTCGATACCCATTCAACGAACGCTTTTCTGTCCACTCATTTTCCATTTATCGCTAACCCCATTTTGCTCAATTTTACAGGATAATAAAAAAAACACAGGAAGATATTTTATCTTTCTCTAAGTCATTGTATACTATTTTTATACCATTTTAAAGGAGCAGAAAATGAAAGAAAAAGAAACACATCAATTATTGAATTCTTTAAAACAAGCTGAAAGTTTTAAAACCGCAATTTCTGAAACAAAACCTCATACAATTGAATACAATATAGAGCAGCAGCTTTCTGACTGGTTGAATAAAAAAAAACTTTCTAAAAGCTCTGTGCTAAGAAAAGCCGGGATTGCCGAAGCTACTGGTTATCAGTACTTTGATGGAAAGCGAAAGCCGCCTAGAGAGCGTCTGATTGCTCTGGGAATCGGTATGACACTGACTTTAGATGAGCTGAATGAGTTGCTGAAAAAAACCGGTTTTGCTCAGCTTTATCCTAAAAACAGCTGGGATGCTGTGGTTATTTATGGTATTATTCAGCAATTAACTATCCCGGAAATTGATGATCTTTTGTATCAGGAGAGCCTGAAAACATTTACTGATTGATTTGTTGCCAGCCCATCTATATGCTACTCTTCAGATTATGAGCAAAAACTTTTCTGTTATTTCCGCTAAGGATTGTGCATGCAATTAATCAAAAAAACTGGATTATAGAAAAATTAGTTGGTATATTTGGTGGTCGTTTTAGGAAGAACAATAAAATATAACTAAAAAAAAAAGAAACCTATCCTTTGATTTTATCGGTTTCTTTTTTTGAATTTTATAGTAAAAAACCGGGCTTGGCCAGCCCGGTTTTTCTGTGTGACAAAATATATGATATGCTTAAATATGGATTGGCAAACCTAAAGCCAATTCAGAAGCATCCATAACAATTTCCCCTAGAGAAGGGTGTGGGTGGATAGTCAATGCAATGTCTTCCGCATTCATCCCTGATTCAACAGCTAGCGCCATTTCAGAGATCATATCACTTGCGCCTACACCAGCAATTTGAGCACCGATAATCACGTTATCTTCAACAGTCGTTACCAGACGGACAAAGCCTTCTGTTTTGCCTAATGAGATAGCGCGGCCGTTACCGGCGAACGGGAATTTATAGCCTTTGGCTTCAATTCCAGCTTCTTTTGCTTCTGCAACAGTCATCCCAACAGATGCTAACTCAGGATCTGTAAAGGCTACTGCCGGCATTGCTTTATAATCAACAGCTACTTTTTTGCCAGAAATGGCTTCTGCTGCGATTTTTGCTTCATAACTAGCTTTATGAGCTAGAGCGGCTCCTGGAACGATATCTCCGATTGCAAAGATATTCGATACATTTGTACGTCCTTGATTGTCTACTTTGATTAAGCCGCGCTCACCAAGCTCAACACCTGCTTGTTCAAGTCCTAAATCATCTGTATTCGCACGACGACCTACCGTAACCATCACATAATCCGCAGTTACTTCTTCTTGTTTACCATCTACTTCGTATTTAACAGTTACGCTGTCACCGTTATCGACTGCTTCTTTTGCCATAGCAGAAGTGACAATCTTCACACCTTTTTTGGCAAAATCATCGACAACAAGCTTCACCATATCTTTTTCATAAGTTGGTAAAATTGAAGGAGTTCCTTCAATAATCGTTACTTCAGAACCAAGATTAGCATAAGCGCCACCCAGTTCTGCGCCAATAACACCGCCGCCGATAATTACGAACTTTTCTGGTACTTCCTTTAAGTTTAATCCGCCTGTTGAATCCAGAACACGTCCGCCGAACTTAAATCCTGGAATTTCAATTGGGCGAGAGCCAGTTGCAACAATTGCATTATTGAATGAGTATGTTTGTGCAGAATCCGGATGAATAACACGAAGTGTATGATCATCTACAAAAAATGCTTCTCCTTCAATAATTTCTACTTTGTGCTTTTTCAAAAGCATGCCTACACCGGAAGTTAATGTATTAACAACTTTGTTATCTTTCCATTCCTGTGTTTTCCCGAAATCTAATGAAACATTTTCAGTCGTTACACCAAACAAAGTTGAATCCAGTGATTCTTGATAATGATGACCAGCAGCGATTAGCGCTTTAGAAGGAATACATCCTACATTCAGACAAACTCCGCCGATAAATTCGCGTTCAATAATCGCGACCTTCTGTCCCATTTCGGCAGCACGGATGGCAGCTACATAGCCGCCAGGTCCCGCACCGATTACAACTGTATCTAATTCAATGGCAAAATCTCCTACTACCATTTGTCAATCATCCTTCCATCAATAATAATTCTGGATCAGCTAGTAAACGTTTGATGTTGTTCATTGCTTTTTGAGCAGTTGCACCGTCAACAATACGGTGGTCGAAACTCATTGAAAGTTTCATCATGCGACCTACAACAATTTCACCATCCGCATTTACTACTGGTTGTTGAGCAATTGTTCCTACACCTAAAATAGCGACTTCAGGGTAGTTGATAACTGGTGTAAACCAGCCGCCGCCAACTGAACCAATATTGCTGATTGTGATAGTTCCATCACGCATGTCCTGAGCAGCTAATTTTCCTTCTACTGCCAGACCGGCTTTTTCATTAATCTCATCAGCAATAGCAAACATACTCTTTGTGTTCGCATTTTTAACATTAGGAACGTACAGACCATGATCCGTATCTGTTGCAATCCCAATATTAAAGTAATTTTTATAAACGATTTCCTGTTTTGCATCATCAATTGAGGCATTTAACACAGGGAATTTTTGAACAGTTGCTGTCAATGCTTTAACAACATATGGCAAGAATGTTAATTTTGTACCATTTTCTGCAGCAACATCTTTGAATTTCTTACGATGATCCCATAGCTTGGATACTTCTACTTCATCATGCAGGGTCACATGCGGAGCTGTATGTTTGCTGTTTACCATTGCTTTCGCAATCGCTTTACGTGTTGGTGTCATTGCTTCACGTGTTTCCAATTCACCCAGGCTTGAAGTAAATGTCTGTGCCGGCTTAACTGGTGCAGCTGCCGTTGTTTCTGCAGATGTAGAAGCTGTATCCTTCGCTGGTGCAGTAGTTTCTGCAGCCGATACTGAACCACCATTAGTTAAGAAGCTGTCAATATCTTCTTTAACGACACGTCCACCTTTACCAGTTGCTGATACCTGAGTGATATCTACATCTTTTTCACGAGCATATTGACGTACTGACGGCATTGCTAAGACCCGCTTGTTTGGATCAGCTGCTGCAACAACTCCAGTCGATTCAGTAGCTGGCGCACTCGCTGCTTCTGTTTTCGCAGGTGCTGCTGATGCTGCACTACTTGAAGGAGCTGAATTATGTCCCGGGGCATCGATTTCAACCAGTACATCACCAACATTTGCTACAGTACCTTCTGATACAACAATTTTCTTCACAGTCCCAGTCACTGGCGACGGAATTTCTTCCACTGATTTATCATTTTGCACTTCTAAAAGGGTATCGTCTTCATTAATTGTATCGCCTTCTTTGACGAACCATTTTACGATTTCGCCTTCTGCAATTCCTTCACCAATATCTGGTAATTTGAATTGGAAAACCCCTGTATTGGAATCAGCAGCTGCTGTTGGAGTCGCTGCGGGCTGTGCAGGGGTTTGCTCTTGAGCCGCAACCCCGCTATCGCCTTCATTGTCTTCATGTCCTGGTGCATCAATTTCAACCAGTACATCACCAACATTTGCTACAGTACCTTCTGATACAACAATATTCTTTACTGTTCCAGTCACTGGAGATGGAATTTCTTCCACTGATTTATCGTTCTGCACTTCTAAAAGTGTATCATCTTCATTAATTGTATCGCCGACTTTAACGAACCATTTTACGATTTCGCCTTCTGCGATTCCTTCACCGATATCCGGTAGTTTAAATTGATAAGCCATCGTTTCTTTCTTCCCTTCTTTACTTATTAAAATTCAGCGATTTCCTTCACTTTTGCTTCGATATCAGAAGCGTTAGGCAACCAAATATTTTCCGCTTGACCAAATGGGAAGATGGTATCTGGTGCTGATACACGGCCAATTGGTGCTTGTAGTGAAAGAATAGATCTTTCTGAAATTTCTGAAACCACTTGGGCAGCAACGCCCGCTTGTTTTTGAGCTTCCTGAACAACAACCACACGTCCAGTTTTTTCAACCGAAGCAATAATTGTTTCGATATCAAGTGGAGCGACTGTGCGCAAATCGATGATTTCTACAGAAATATTTTCCTTTTCAAGATTTTCTGCAGCTTTAATTGCTTCACGAACCATTGCACCATAAGTGATAATTGACACATCTGTTCCTTCACGGGTAACAGCTGCTTTGTCTAAAGGTACTTCGTAAGCTTCGTCCGGCACTTCCTCACGGAATGAACGATACAATTTCATATGCTCTAAAAATACAACAGGGTCATTACTTCTAATAGAAGAAATCAACAAGCCTTTGGCATCATAAGGGTTAGATGGGATAACCACGCGCAATCCTGGAGATTGAGCCATCAAACCTTCTAAATTATCCGAATGAAGTTCAGGTGTATGAACGCCGCCGCCAAATGGAGAACGAATTGTTACTGGAATATTTCTTGTACTGCTCATACGGTAACGAGTACGTGCCATTTGAGCCACTACTGCATCCATTGTTTCAAAGATAAAACCGAAAAACTGAATTTCAGGAACTGGACGGTATCCTTCTAAAGCTAGTCCAAATGCCAATCCGCCAATACCGGACTCAGCCAAAGGAGTATCGAATACACGATCTTCGCCAAACTTTTCTTGTAAGCCTTCTGTTGCACGGAATACACCGCCGTTTTTACCAACATCTTCACCAAAAACCAATACATTTTCGTCGTTCTCCAGCTCAAGAGCTAGAGCATCAGTAATAGCTTGAATCATTGTTTTTTGTGCCATGATTATTTCGACTCCTTTGCTTCGTAAATTGCAATTTGTTCTTTAATACTTTGTGGTTGAACTTCAAACATGTTTTTCAGGAAGTGAGAAACTTTTTGTTTGCCAACTTTATCAGCTTCTGCAATTGCAGTTTTAATTTGTTCTTTTGTTTCTTCAATAATTTGTTCTTCTTTTTCTTCAGACCACAAACCCTTTTCAGTTAAGTAGTTACGGAAACGAATCAACGGATCTTTTGCTTGCCATTCGCCGTCCATTTCTTTTGAACGGTAACGAGTTGGATCATCACCAGACAATGTATGCGGACCATAACGGTAAGTTAGTGTTTCAATCAATACTGGACCATTTCCTTCTGCTGCCCAGTCGCGCGCTTCTTTAGCTACAGCATAAACAGCCAATGGATCCATACCATCTACTTGAATCCCGGGAATTCCAGCCGCTACAGCTTTTTGTGCTAGTGTTTTAGCAGCAGTCTGCTTCTCACGAGGAGTGGAAATTGCAAAACCATTATTTTGAATAATGAATACACCATTTGCTTGATAAGCGCCAGCAAAGTTAATTGCTTCATAGAAGTCCCCTTGAGAAGAACCACCGTCGCCAGTATACGTGAAGACAACGTTTTTCTTTCCGCGTTTCTTCATACCAAGAGCAACACCTGCTGCTTGGATATATTGCGCTCCAATGATAATTTGTGGAGGCATTGCATTTAAATCTTCAGCATACATATTCCCGCCAGCATGTCCTCTTGACCATAGAAATGCTTCTTTCAAAGGAAGACCATGTTGTACAAGTTGAGGCACATCGCGATAACCTGGTAACAAATAATCTTCTTTTTCCATCGCAAAATGACTTGCCAGCTGACTTGCTTCCTGTCCAGCAGTTGGAGCATAAAAGCCCAAACGTCCTTGGCGGTTCAACGCAGTTGAGCGTTGATCAAGTACACGGGACCAAACCATACGTGTCATCAATTCTACTAGTTCTTCATCGGATAAATCTGGTACTAAATCTTTGTTTACTACTTTCCCCTCTTGATCCAATACTTGATAAGTTGGGAACTCTGCGTTGACTTCGTCCATTAATTGGTTGAAATCAATAGGTTTTTGCTTCTTTGCCATTTTGTCACACAATCCTCTCTATTAACGATTCTTATTATTTCGAAAAAATGAAACAGCAATTTAAACTGTATCACTTTATCGGCTACATATACAAATTATCATTAATCAATGAAAAGAGCAAGTAAAATATTCTATTTTCCAGGAAAAAAGACTTAGCCTTAAAAAGACTGATAAAACAGCGGTTAGTGATAAAAATCACAAGCAAGAAAACGTTTCATTCTGTTTCCTAGCTGTTTTTGCTTTATTCCAACTGCTGTTACAGTATTTACATCAAAAAAATATAACAGCTCATTAATTGTAGTAATTATCTACACTTATTCTACTTGCTCACTTATTAACTTTCCAATCATAACCATTGAAAAATGATTAGAAAACAAAATAGTCGTATCCTTCAATTTAACTTTTGTCAAAAGGAGTTTAAAGAATTTAAATAAAGCTCTCATGCTTTAAAAAATCCCTTTTCAAAAAAAAATTCCTATTATTGTTATTCCCTAAAAGAGCTTTATGTATTTTCATTTCAATAGCTATCATCTTTTAAAATTGTAAGCAATACCTACATATTAATGATACGGGAAATAATTAAAAATGTGAAACAATATGTATTATATTAATCACTAGTCACTTTATAAAAAAAGATTCCGACAAAAGTCGAAATCCTTTTTAAATTATTCGCTGTTAAATCCATTCCTTTGTCAAACGAATATATAGTCTTTTCGCAAATTCCACAGTAATTAAGTATAGCAAAATAATGACGATAAACCAGCCCCAGTAAGCACCTGGCAGAGCAGTGAAATCAAAAACAGCTTTAAGGGGACTTAATACTAAGCCGATTCCCAATATAATGGCAGCCAAGCTTGTCATTATAACAGGTACTGATGCAATACTTTGAATAAACGGCAGCTTTCTTGTACGAACCATATGAACCACTAAAGTCTGGCTTACCAAGCCAACTACAAACCATCCTGTTTGGAATAAACTTTGACTAGCTACCGTATTAGCACTGAAAACAAACCACATAACCAAGTAGGTCATGATATCAAAAATACTGCTGACAGGACCAATACATAATGTAAATTTGGCTAAACTGTTAATTTCCCAGCGAACAGGTTTCACCAGTTCTTCCTCATCAACATTGTCCCACGGAATTGTCAACTGAGCGACATCGTAAATCAGATTTTGAATCAGCAGTTGAATGGATAACATAGGTAGAAATGGCAGAAATGCACTGGCTACTAAAATGGAAAAAACATTTCCAAAATTTGAACTAATGGTAATCTTGATATATTTCATCATGTTGCTGAAAACCTTACGTCCTTCAATTACACCTGATTCAAGTACATTGAGGCTCTTTTCAAGCAGGATTATTGAACTGGCATCCTTTGTAATATCAGCTGCTGTATCTACTGAAATACCCACATCTGCTTTTCTCAGAGCTGGGGCATCGTTTATGCCATCTCCCATAAATCCTACAGTATGACCATTCTTTTGCAGCGCTTCAATCAGTCGTGATTTTTGCATAGGATTCAGCTTCGCAAATAGATTCGTCTTTTCGACTTCCTCCGCCAGTTGTTCCTCTGACAGTTCATCAAGCTCTGTACCTAAAACAACATGAGAAACCTCAATGCCTACATCACTACACACTTTCTTTGCGACAATATCATTGTCTCCTGTCAATACCTTCACATTTACACCATGCTCATGGAGAGAGCGGATTGCAGTAATAGCAGATTTTTTGGCTGGATCTAAAAATCCCATAAACCCAATCAATGTCATATTCTGTTCATCTTCTGTATTATAAATTGGTTCACTATGAACATCTTTTTTCACAGCAACAGCAATCACACGCATTCCCTGCTCATTCATCCGCCGGTTGACAACCCGCATATTTTGCCGCAGTTCTTCGGTTAATGCTACAACCTCTCCGTTAATCTCAGCATGTGTACACACTGCTTCCATCTCTTCCACAGCGCCTTTGGTCACCATAATTTGATGGCCATCACCATTCACAACTACAGTCAGCCTTCTTCTTGAAAAATCAAAAGGAATTTCATCCAGCTTTGTGACTGATTGAAATGGGGCCTGGCGGTTGTTTTCTTCATAGTAGTTGATTACAGCAATATCCATAAGGTTTTTCCAACCAGTCTGATAATGAGAGTTCAGGAACGCCATATCCAGTACCTGCTCATTCTCATCACCTAACGGATCCAGGTGTTGAACCAGAACAACTCGATCTTCTGTGATTGTTCCAGTTTTGTCTGTACACAAAACATCCATACTACCAAGATTTTGAATAGATGGTAATTCCTTTACGATTACTTTATGCTTAGACAAGCTAAGGGCTCCTTTGGCCAAATTGCTGGTTACAATCATCGGCAGCATTTCAGGCGTTAACCCTACTGCAACAGCGATTGCAAAGAAGAAGGCTTCTCCCCACTCGCCTTTTGTTAAACCATTAATCAAAAAGACGATTGGAAATAGTACAACAACCATCCGCAGCAGAAACTTGCTAACTTTAGTCAAACCAATGTCAAAGGAGGTTTTCCCTCTTTGCGTTGTTGCATTTTTAGCAATATCTCCAAAAAATGTCCGCTGCCCTGTTTTTAAAATAATTGCTTTTCCCTGACCACTCAACACATCAGTTCCCATAAAAATCAAATCCTGCATGTCTAATGCGGAAACCTCTTGTTGGTCTGTTGTAATCCCTGCCTCAACAAATTTTTCTACTGGCATTGATTCTCCTGTTAAAGAAGACTGGTTCACAAACAAATCCTTTGTCCAAAACAAAACTGCATCCGCTGGAATCATATCCCCGGTTGCTAAAGTCACAATGTCTCCTGGCACCACTTCATCCATAGGAATTTCTTTCGTTTCTCCATCCCGAGTAACAGCCGTTGTATTTTCAATCAGTTCTTTCAATGCCAAACTTGCTTTTTGAGAACGATATTCTTGCACAAACGTGATAACAACACTAGCTAGAATCATTAGGCCCATCACAATTGCCGCTTCATAATCGCCTGTTACAGCGGATACAACCATCAATAGTGCTAGTACAAAAACAAAAGGATCTTTGAAAGCCTCTAAAAACATCAGCGGTGCAGGCGTTGGCTTTTGTGCTGATACTTCATTAGGACCAAATTCTTCTAAACGCTGCTCTGCATCCTCTGTAGAAAGCCCTCTTTCTGATGTCCGCAGTTCCATCATTAATTCCCGTTCTGATAATAATGCCAGTTTTTTTAGTTCTTGCTCTTTTGTTTCTTTTTTAAAATCTGTTAATTTTTTATTCATCATTATCTTTTCCCCCGATTATTCTGCCTAACCGGAAAAGAAAAGTTCTATCCGATCAGACAAAGATTATTGTTCATTCGCCTCTGATGTGGGTCTTCCATGATAATCTTCCTCTCTGTCTTTCCCTTTATTTTAAGTATTGAATAATTCCTGCATGCTCCTGTTCACAGCCTTGTCTGATTTAAGCGATACTTCGCTCTCTTCGTTCGCCAAGTACTTTTCATCATCTGCTCTGTAGACAATCGCAGTGATTCAAACAGATGTCACAACGCTCTTTTTCTCTCGCCTTGTACTATTTAACATCTGATTGCTAGCAATCCGTGTTAAATAGCAAAACGCACACTCAACAATAGAGTGTGCGTTAAAATAGCAACTTAAATAATAGTTTCTCTATCGTTGAGCTTTAGCACTATAGGGCGTAGATAATTTCTTATCAGCTACGTTATGAATAACCTTCACGATCATTCCTGTTCAACCAACTAAGAGTCTCTCGATTCTTTCGCGGCAGCAGCCTGTGTCCATATAGGAGCCTCACCTAACAATTCATATTCAATTCTATAATCAAACTCATAATAAAGCATTATCTGATAAAAGTCAAAACAAACCAATCGTTATTTTATTTTTTTCGTTATTCTAAAGAACGCAGAGTGAATATTCTCACAGCTCTATAAACAAATCTAGAATTAACAATTGTGTTGCCTTTCTCAAAAAAGAACTTGAAAGAAAAATCAGATATTCTCTGTTTTTCATTTCAAGTTCTATGATTGTATTCACTTTTTATCTTACGAGGAATTATTTGATATAAAACCAATCATCTTGTTTGGTACTATATTTTTTTAATTATTCGCTGATTTTTACTTCGGACTCTTTCATTTCTTCTAGATATTTATAAACCTGTTGTCCAGCGATTCCGCCTTCACCAACAGCTGTTGTAATTTGTCTCAATGTCTTTTCCCGAACATCGCCAATCGCATAAACACCTGGAATTGCGGTTCTCATTTCCTGATCAGTAATGATCCAGCCTTCTTCATTTGTAATGCCGCTTGAACGGAAAGGCTCAGTCAGCGGATCCAATCCTACGTAGATAAAGACACCATCTGCCGCTGTTTCTTTCACTTCATTCGTTTTCACATTTCTCAACTGAACCCCTGTCACAGCCATGTCATTTCCGATAATCTCTTCTAAAACAGAATTCCACTCAAAATTGATTTTTTCATTGGCAAATGCACGATCTTGAATGATTTTCTGGGCACGTAATTCATCTCTACGGTGAACAATAGTTACTTCAGAAGCAAACTGAGTCAGATACACCGCTTCTTCAACTGCTGAATCTCCACCACCAATGACCATCAAGTGTTTGTTTCTGAAAAATGCACCATCACATACGGCACAGTAAGAAACACCTCGTCCAGCATATTCTTCTTCACCAGCTACACCCAATTTTCTATGCACACAGCCGGTAGCAATAATCACTGTTTTACCTTCATATGTAGTATCTTCACAAATAATTTCTTTGTAATCTCCATGATCCTTAATATCTAAAACCATGCCGTAGACATTTTTTGTTCCAAATTTTTCTACACTATCATACATTTTCAACGAAAGATCCGGCCCCATAATTGAATCAAACCCAGGATAGTTCTCTATTTCTGCGGTATTATTCATTTGTCCTCCTGGTACGCCGCGTTCAATCATCAAAACAGACAGGTTGGAACGGGAAGCATAAAGTGCAGCAGTCATTCCTGCTGGTCCTGCACCAATCACAATCACATCATACATAAGTCATTCTCCTTTTCTCTCTTATCAAGAACTGTTATTTTCAAAGTGGAACAGCTGTTTCTGTTTTAAGACAACAAAAGCATTTCTGTCCTCCGAAGAAAAAAACAAGAATAAATGTTCTTTTTTTCAAGTATATTTACTTTACAACCTAAACCTTTGATTGTCTATTTATCTGCCTAAGCAGACACCTTTATCATAATAACACAATCTCTTTAAAAGATTGACTGTAATTTCCATTTCTTTGCTCTTGTTCAATCAGAAGCTTTAATAACACTCCAGCCGTTGTTCATATTCGTATACTTCCTGCCCGTTAATTTTTGTTACAGTCATCATTTTTTTAGGATAATTAGAGACTTTAATCTTTTCATCAAGAAGAGAACCCCCTTGTTCCATTTGAAGACTTTTCACATCTGCTGTATCATAGATTTTTTTGAGCAGCGGCTTGATTTCAAACGAACTATGTTCGCTGCAGCGAACACCAATCAAGACCATATTATGCTGATCCGTAAAACCAAGATGTAAGTCAAAGAATAGAAGCTCATGCTGATTAGATACTGAATGGAGAATTACTGCTTCCCCTTGACCACTAATAATTTGGTCATATTTCGCTGCCATCCAATCATCATCCCAGTTAATATGCAGCAATTTACATACCTTAGAAAAATTTTCATCATAAAGAATATCGAAGATAGATAGCATAAAAATGAAATCTGTATACATACAGTATAGCTCCTTTATTTTTTTCATCCCAAAACAATTTTATCATTCGATATCTTTTGAAACAACAACGCTAAGTGTAGTTTAGTCAAAAACCTTTCTTATCTCTAGCTTACGCCTCTTACTTTCTAGCTTCCCATTCTGCTTTAGTCAGCAAATATTCATAGGAGGGAAAAGTCTGGTTAAGAGATTTTGAAACAAATTCACCTTCCTGATCAAACTGAAAGCCGCATTTTTCAATTAGTTTTTTTGAAGGGCGGTTTACTTGGAAACAACAGGCATAGATCTTAACAATCCCTTGATTAAATAAATAAGGAAGAAAATTTTCGATAACCTCTGCCATAATGCCTTGACCCTGATAGCCAGGATGCAGCACAAATCCCAGCTCTTTAGTATCTGTTCTCCCATCTACAGAGTCCTCATGTGCAGTAATATGCCCAATTACTCTAGCATTTTCGTGCAAAACAATAGCAAAAGTAAACCCGCTTTTCAAAAACCGCCACAGCATCTTTTCGGCTTCTGACAGACTTTCATGATGTTTCCAGCCTGCTTGTTCGCCCAATCCGCTAATTCTGCTATATGCATATAGATCAGCCAAATCCAAAGAGTCAAACGGTCTCAGAATTGTTCGCCTGGTGTAAATCATCGTTTCTCCCCCTCTCAATACAGAAAACTGGCACTGAAAGTAAACCATGTAATGACTTTTCAGCACCAGTATTTTTTCTATTAGACTTCACTGTTTTGAAGCTTGTACATATCTGCATACAGACCTTCCAGCTTCAGTAATTCCTCATGATTTCCCTGTTCAACGATGTGTCCTTTTTCTAAAACTAAAATCAGATTAGCATCCCGAATCGTTGAAAGACGGTGAGCAATAGCTATTGTAGTCCGTCCTTGCCTCATATTAGCTAAGCCTTCTTGGATAAGCCCTTCTGTTTCTGTATCAATATTTGCTGTTGCTTCATCCAATACCAGAATCTTAGGATCTGTCACCATTGTTCGTGCAAAAGAAATCAGCTGCCGTTGCCCGCTTGAATAGCTTGCGCCTCGTTCAATGACTTTGGCGTGGTATTGATTCGGCAACGTTTCGATGAACTTATCTGCTTGAACAAAGCGTGCAGCTTCTTCAATCTTTTCATCGCTGATGTTCTTATTCAGCATTCGAATGTTCCCGGCAATATCTCCGTAAAACATAAACGCATCCTGCAATACCAGTCCCATTTTCTTACGCAATTCTGTTAATGGATATTCCCGAATATTTCGATTATCCAACAGAATTTCCCCTTCGTAAAACTCATAGAAACGCATCAGCACATTAATAATTGAGCTTTTTCCGCTTCCAGTATGTCCTACTAGGGCAATCGTTTCGCCCGGATTCGCTGTAAAGCTGATATTTCTCAGTACATAATTTTCTCCATCATACGAAAAACTAACATTTCTAAATTCTATTTTTCCATCCTGAATTTCTCCATCTGCATCCGGTTCCTGCTGAGGAGTTTCTTCTTCCGTATCAAAAATTTTCAAAATACGGCTGCCTGCAACCATACCATCAGTGAAAATACTTAGAAAATCCATCATTTGCGTCATTGGTTGAAAAAAGGCTTGAACATAAGTGACAAATGCGTAAATAAGCCCCACCTTAACTGGTGAATCCAATGCGTCCAGCCCAAACAAAGACAGTGCAACTGATACTGCTAAAGCGTACAGCAAATTAATAATCGGACTTAAAAGCAACGAATTCACACGAATCATCGCAAATTTTGTCTGCAGATATTCTTCATTTGTTTTTTCAAACTCATTTTCCAGTCTTTTTTCTTGTCTAAACTGCTGAATAATCTGCATACCAGAAATATATTCGTTCAGCTTGGTATTTAACTGACTCAGTCTTTCTCTCATGTTCCGATAAATACGGGAGCTGAATTTTTGATAATAAGCAATTACAGCCAACAGCACCGGCAGGAATAACAAGATGCAAAAAGCAATCTTTGAATCTATTTGCAGCATACCGACAAAAGAAGAGATTACTGCAAAAATTCCAGTCAACACCATCAAAAAAACATACCAGAATTCAAACAGAGTTTCTGTATCATTTGTCACACGAGAAACAATTGACCCTGCCGGTGTCTGATCGAAATAACGCATACCTAAGGTCTGCAGCTTTTCAAATAGTTTTACCCGAATGTATTGATAGGTTTTCAGTGAAGCCATGGAATATAGGAACCACTGAAAAAACCAGATAATACTTTTCAAAATAATTCCAAGCAGATAAAGTCCTGCAAACAAATAGATAATCTGAGAAGTCGCTGTTTTAGTTGTTAAGTAGTTATCCATCAACAATTGTATAATTCTCGGCAATAGTGCATTAATAACTGACAGAATAAACGCAAAGCCGATAGCTCCAGCAAACGTATTCCGAAAAGGCTTTGCATAGTTGAATAGACGTCTCACAATCGTTACCTGTTCTTTGACAGGAATCGATTTGGACCATGCAGATTGTTGTTCCTCCATTACTCTTCACTCCCTTCGATTTTCGCTTCCAGCTGCTGTTTATCCCACATACGACGATACCAGCCATTTTTTTCCAGTAGTGCCGAATGAGTTCCCCGTTCAATGATTTGGCCCTTATCTAAAACAATGATATCCTGCGCATGCATAACACTACTCAATCTGTGAGCAGAAATGATTGTGGTTTTATTTTGTCTAGCTGCTTTTAGATTACTTAAAATTGCTTCTTCCGTTTTGGCATCTACTGCTGATAAAGCATCATCTAAAATTAGCAGCTCCGGATCAATAATCTCAGCTCTGGCAATTGATATCCTTTGTCTTTGTCCTCCTGAAAGGGAGACACCTCGTTCGCCGACCATTGTATCGTACCCTTTGGCGAAGCCTTTAATATCCTCATCAATAAAAGCCATTTGAGCAGCTTTTTCCACTTCCTCCTGTGATAATGAAGGATCTGCAAAGCGAATGTTGTCCCGCACAGACATGGAAAACAGAAAATGATCTTGGGGAACGTAACCGATACCTGTCAGCAAAGCGTCCAAAGAATAATCTTTGACATTGTATCCCCCTAGTCTAATCTGCCCTTGATAATTATCATATTCCCGCAGAAGCAGCTTCAGAACCGTTGTTTTTCCTGCTCCTGTTTTACCAACAATTCCTAAAGTCTGACCTTCATTAATTGTAAAATCGATATCTTTGAGGGTTGCTTCTTCCTCTCCTGGATAAGAAAATGAAGCAATAGACATTGATAATGTTCCTTTGGCTGGTGTCTGAATGGCATCCTGACGTTCAATAATGTGTGTCTTTTCATGCAGCAATTCATTCACCCGATCGTAACTGGCATTCCCTCTCTCAAGAACGTTGAACAATCGGCCAATGGCAAACATCGGCCACACCAGCATCCCAATATAGCTGATAAATGAAACCAGCTGTCCTAAGGAAATAATATCCTTCATAATAAAATGACCGCCCGCAATAATCGTTAGAACATACGAGATGCCAATAATCAGGGTAATAAATGGATCAAACAATGCATCTAAAAAATTTACTCGTTTATTTTTAACAATCGAATCATCGATTTTTTCAGTAAAATCCTTAATGTCTTCTTTTTCCTGCCCAAAGGTTTTTATCACTTTGATTCCAGTAATACTTTCCTGCGTTTTCTCATTAATCGCTGAAAAAGCGGCTTGAGAATCTCTAAAAGCATCATGGAGCTTTGAACCAAGAATTCGAGACATCAATGCCAGCAACGGCAGCGGAACCAAAGCAATCAATGTTAACCGCCAATCGACAAACAACACCATAGCAATAATCGTACTGCCTCCAGTCAGAAATGAATCTGCAAAGGTTAGAATTCCTGCTCCTGCAACATTCTGAATAGCATTCAAGTCATTCGTTGCATGAGCCATTAAATCTCCTGTACGGTGTTTCTGATAAAAAATACTGTCCATCTTTGTAAAATGATAAAACAGCTGCCTTCTCAGTTCTTTTTCTAATCGAGCCGCCCCGCCCCAGATATGTTTTCGCCATATATAACGAAACACATATTGTGCGAGTGCAGCCGCCAGCAGGATACTTATCCAGAACACTATCTGACTGAAGCTAAATCCATCCTGGTCTATAATATCTACTACTACACCAATGACCTTAGGCGGTACAAGCTGAACAAGCGCCACCATCACTAATGCAAAAATCCCAATAATATAACTTCTTTTTTCTTTTTTGAAAAACCAGCTTAATTTCTTAAAAACTGACATTTACCTTCCTCCTAACACAACTTCTACTCACTAATCACTCGTTTTCTATTCTTTTTCCCCATTTTTACGAACCCCTTTCCACTACTGTTTTTGAAGACACAAAAAAACGGACAAAAAATCTGCCCGTTTCAGCTCCAAATATGATGATTAGCAAAAGGATTTACTTATCCCCTTGGTTCTTCATTTGCTGCATCATTTGACGAATCTTCTTCTCAGAAGGCTTCTGTCCCATCGATGCCATCATCATTCGCAACATATCCTCATTAACGGGAGGATTTTTTTTCAGATGGTCCTGCATTGCTTTACGGGCAAGGAAAAATCCGCCTACCGCACCAGCGATTAAAGCGATTACTGCAATTAAAACTACAACTCCTGTTGACATATTAAATCTCTCCTTTCCATCATAAAAAGCTAATGAGTATGGCGTCTTTTTTCTGTAAAAAAGTAATTCTATTCATACTAAGCTTCAAATTTAAGTCATATAAATGCTCTCAAGAAATCATTTTACTAGAAAGCATAGAAAAAGAAAAGGCATTTTAAAAGATTCCTCAAAAGAAATTTTTTAAAAGCCCTTTTGCATTCTTAATTAGTTCTGTTTCTGAATCTTATCTAATAAGTCAAAATCAAATTTTCCGGATTTTAACATCGCGATTTCGTAGCCGTAAGGTGCTTTGCTCGTCTTTTTGTCTTCACCTACATAGGGTGTTTCCAAAATTTTAGGTAAAGCAGCCAGCTTTTCGTGATGTACGACGCCATTCAATGCATCAAAACCAATCGTACCGAAGCCGATATTGGCATGACGGTCTTTATGAGAACCCATTGGATTTTTAGAATCATTCACATGAACTACTTTTAAACGATCCAGTCCAATAATTTTATCAAATTCTTCCAATACACCATCAAAGTCTTCTTTCACATTATAACCAGCATCATTTGTATGACAAGTGTCCAGTGTAACAGATAATTTATCGTTTAATGTGACACCATCAATGATTACAGCCAGCTCTTCAAAAGTCCGCCCCAGCTCAGTGCCTTTACCTGCCATCGTTTCAAGCGCTATCTGCGGTACTTGTTCCTTTGTTAAAACTTCGTTAAGTCCTTTGATAATCTGCTGCAGACCTGCATCTACCCCAGCACCTACATGAGCACCTGGGTGCAGTGTAATCTGTTTTGCGCCCAATGCTTCTGCACGCTGAATTTCCTGCCGCAGGAATTCTGTAGCAAAGCCAAAATTTTCTGGTTTTATCGTATTTCCCAGATTAATAATATAAGGAGCATGCACAACAATGTTGCTAATGCCATGGTCTGCCATGAAGGCTTCGCCAGCCTCAATATTCATCTCTTCAATTGGTTTCCTTCTGGTATTTTGGGGAGCTCCTGTGTATATCATAAACGTCGAAGCCTTATAGCTTGCTGCTTCCTCTGCCGCCCCCAACAACATTTTCTTTCCACTCATACTTACATGTGACCCTATTAACATTCTTTTCCTCCTCTAGTCTTCATCCTTTTCAGATTAAGTGAAAATACCTGAAAAAACAATCTTTTTGCTTCAAATCAGCACAATCAAAACAACGGCTCTTCGTATGCTGTACACAGTTAACAAGGCTATATAATTTTTTGAATAGCCGCTTTTTTTAGAATTTTATAGTAGTTGTTGCTGCACTGGCTCTAGCATGTCCGCTATAGACTTTCCATTCCTATTCATCTCTGGCTAGAAACTGCTGATATAAATTTTTCGACTTAAAGCCTTTTTCCAGCAGCTCGATCGCTTCCACCAGCCTTTTCTCTTGCGTGGCACGTTGCTTGGCACTATAAATATATTGCGCCCAACCTCTCTGATAGCCAGGTGTCAGCTCATTAAAAAACTGCAAAGCTTTCGGATTACCAGACAATGCTTCCTGAACCTTTGGAACCAACTCTGTATATTCCTGAACAGACTGACTCTTTTTTACAGGTTTATTTTTGCTTTTTGGTAAATACTTAATACCGACAATTGTGAATGTATCATCTAAACGAACCATTCGATTAAACTTCAATTCGGTTCCTTCCACATACCCATCTGCTTCATTGACTTTCAAAGTTGGGAAAATCTCGTCCCGATGAACAAACGTCTTATACAATTTATTACCCTTCTTCGGATAGGCAACATATAATACACCTTGTTCAGTCAACAGCTGCTTTTCCGCGACGTGTTGAACACATTTTTTAAAACTCGCCATATCCTCCACAAAAGCAATGATTAAGTCCACCGGTATGCTTGCCTGGTTTTCATATTCAAAGCTTAATTCTGAAAAATATGCAGGCTTCGGCCGCCCTAAAATCAACTTGTTTTTATACTTATCTAATTGTAATTTTTCTACGATTGAACGAGTCATTACTTTCTCCTTTATATGCTATCTATTTTATAACTTCTTTTGAGTTTAGGACATAGGTAAATACCTGCTCTTCTTTCTCTAAAATGCGAATAAACGGCGTTTCAGACTTTGTATGCTTCGAGTATTGCAACAGAGTGAAAACTGTAGACAAGCTTGTAGAAAACTAATGCTTTATCTCGACCTCTTTTATTTTGTCTTGAAATTGTACAAGAATTTCCTTTGATAAAAAAACAGCTGCAGTAGATGCTAATTTATTCTTTCCAAGGTATACTGGAGTAGTTGAAAGAACATTCCTGTTAAATGATAGTATAGCAGGAATGGTATATAGGCGAAAAGGCTTTTATGTAACAGCAGATAAAAAGCGAAATACCGCTTGTTTCTAAAAAAGTAAAGGAGAGAACACATGACTACACCAATTGAAGCATATATCCAAAAAAGCCCAGCAGATAGACAAGAGCTGCTGACAGAGCTTTATCATTTTATCAAGGAGCTGGTTCCTCAGGCTGAAGAAAAAATTTCCTACGGTATGCCAACTTTTTATTTAAACGGCAATCTGGTTCATTTCGCTAACGCCAGCAAACACATCGGCTTTTATCCAACTCCCTCTGCGGTTTCTGCTTTTCAAGAGGACCTGACCGGATATAAAACCTCTAAAGGAGCAATCCAGTTTCCTGTAAACAAAGAGCTTCCCTGGGAGGTAATAAAAAAAATTGTTCTTTTCAGAATCAAAGAAAATACGGAAGCGATCTAATCTCAAAAATGCAAAGAACTTTAATTGTTTGTGCTGGTGGAAAATCCTTCACGGAAAACACATCAGCACTTTTTATCTATGGATAGCTATACTTCAAAACCAAGAACAAGCAGTGTTAAAAGCAGATAAGGAATTACAAGCTGCTTTTAACACTGCTTGTTTGACTTCATTTAGGAATGAACTCGGCCATCATTTTCTGCCGAGTTGCTTCCGGCTCACTGCCTATTCTATTGGTCTGAAGCATGATGAACTATCTTATTTTCTTTGCAACACTAGTGTAGAACATTAGAAAAATCGTTTCCTATAAATAAAAAAACCTAATTTTACTTGGAGTACCCAGATTATTGACGAAGTTCTTCTTCCCCGAATAAAAAAACTTGAAACAAAACCAGCAAGTTCCTGCTTTTGTTCCAAGTTCTGTAATTTATTCATTTCTGTCCTGCCAGCTTAACTTGTTAATATTTCAATAGGAAATACTTTTTCTTGCCTCGGCGAACGACTATAAACTGCCCTTCAATTTTTTCATTATCAGACAATTCGAAGCCGACATCCTGCATCCGCTCTCCATTGATATAAATAGCCCCATTCTGTACATCTTCTCTAGCTTGACGTTTAGAAGGTTCAATACCAGCTGCAATCAGCAACTCAATAATATTTGCTGAATCCTCTGTTTGAACTTCATAAGAAGGGACATCCTTAAAGCCTTGCAAAATTTCGTCAGCATTCAAACCTTTGATATCTCCACTGAACAACGCTTGAGAAATTTTAACCGCCTGCTCGTAAGCCTCTTCTCCATGAACAAGTGTCGTTACCTCTTTAGCCAATGCTTTTTGAGCTGCTCTTTGTTCAGGTGCCTCTTTGAATGCTTTTTCAATCGCAGCAATTTCATCTAAAGAGAGGAAGGTAAAGTAATTCAAAAACTTGATTACATCACGATCATCTGTGTTAATCCAAAATTGATAGAACTCATAAGGAGAAGTTTTGTCTGCATCAAGCCAAACAGCATTTCCTTCTGTTTTTCCAAATTTTGTACCATCTGCTTTTGTAATCAGCGGCATAGTTAAGCCAAAACCTTGTACTTCTTTCTCACGACGCAGCAGCTCAATCCCAGAGGTAATATTTCCCCATTGGTCACTACCGCCCAGTTGTAGTAAACAGCCTTGTGTTTCATACAGCTTCAGAAAATCATACGCTTGGAGCAGCTGGTAAGCAAATTCCGTATAGGAAATCCCAGTTTCAATGCGGCGTTTCACACTCTCTTTACTCATCATGTAATTAATCGTAAAGTTTTTCCCAACATCTCTTAGGAAATCAATCAGCGAGATTTCTCCCAGCCAGTCATAGTTATTAGCAAGAATAGCCGGATTTGTCTCATCATCAAAATCAATAAAACGTGAAAGCTGACCTTTGATGCTATTCGACCAATCTTTTACCGTATCCAGTGTGTTCAGGCTACGCTCTGCATCCTTAAAAGAAGGATCGCCAATCATCCCAGTTCCTCCGCCTACCAAGGCAATAGGAACATGACCGTTTAATTGAAAACGCCGCAGCATCAGAACCGGTAATAAATGTCCGATATGTAAACTGTCAGCTGTCGGGTCAAACCCGATATAAAGCTTAACAGACTCATCATTCAATTGTTTTTTTAGTGCTTGTTCATCTGTTGTTTGATGAACAAGTCCGCGTGCTTTTAGTTCATCAAAAAAATCTGTGCTCATTTCGTTTCCTCCCACACTTTTTTACTGGAGTTATTTTTCTCCTATCCTCCAATATTAACTGATTCAGACCCCAAATAAAAGACAAAACACGGGATTTTTCTTAAGAAATTAAAGTTTTTTCGATAAAAGACGGAACAACTGTTCATTATCTCTTTTTTTTGCTATAATATCACGGAATATATGAATTGACATGTCGAGGTGAAGTTTTTGGATAATCAGAACAATTCAAACAATAACAAACAGAATTTACATAAGCTGGTCAATAAAAAAAATGCCCTTTTATCTTTTAATGTACTTGTTCGTGTATTGAAAGCAGTAATTTTGTTTGCTGTTGTTGCCATTCTTTTAGGCGGCTCATTAGGTCTAGGAATAGGTATGGGCTATTTTGCCTCTTTAGTTGAAGGAACAGAACCTCCTACGAAAGAAGAACTCCAGCGGGAGATTAGTGATATCACCGAAGTCTCAAAAATGACTTACGCTGACGGATCAATGATTTCATCAATCAAATCTGATCTAATCCGAACCCGTGTAGACGGCGAACACATTTCTCCACTTTTAAAAAATGCCGTAATCTCCACAGAAGATGAATATTTTGAAGAACATGACGGCGTTGTGCCAAAAGCACTAGTCCGGGCACTTTTAGCTGACTCTGTTGGCTTCGGCGGTTCTTCTGGTGGTTCAACCTTAACGCAGCAGCTGGTAAAACAGCAGCTCCTGACAGACGAAACTACCTTTAAACGAAAAGCAAATGAAATTCTTCTTGCTTACCGGATTGAAAAGTACTTTACTAAAGATGAAATTCTTACAACCTATCTAAACGTCTCTCCTTTTGGCAGAAACAATAAAGGAGAAAATATCGCTGGTGTTGAAGAAGCGGCAAAAGGATTATTTGGAAAGAGCGCAAACGATCTGACATTACCTCAGGCCGCTTTTATTGCAGGGCTTCCGCAAAGTCCTATTGTCTACACTCCCTATCGTAATACAGGTGAGCTGAAAAGTGATGAGGATTTAGCTGTTGGAATGAAAAGAAAAGATTTTGTTTTGTTTAATATGTTCCGGGAAGAAAAAATTACAAAAGATGAATACGAGGCTGCAAAAGCCTATGACTTGAAACAGGACTTTCTTCCTACCGAAGCAGCAAATACCACAACTGAGGGCTTCCTTTACTACACTGTAATGGAACAGGCAGTTGAAGCAATTATGGATGTAAATATTGAAAAAGCTGGTGTGAAGAGAGAGGATTTGGACGAGCTGGGACTGACTCAGTACGAGGAACAGGCTAGACGACAAATTCAAAATCGAGGATACACCATCGAATCAACTATTGATCCAACTGTATATAACACTATGCAAGAAGCTGTAGCGAATTACGGCTATCTTCTCGATGATGGTTATGCAGCGGCTTCCGTAGAAACCGGAAATGTCTTAATGGATAATCAAACTGGGAAAATTATCGGATTTGTGGCTGGAAGAAACTATGAGATTAATCAAAATAACCATGCCTTTGATACCCACCGTCAGGTCGGCTCAACAATCAAACCTATTTCTGTTTATGGTCCAGCCATTGACCAAGGGATGATTGGTTCGGAAAGCCGTTTGGCCAACTATCCAACAAAATATAAAACAGGCGAAGAGCTGGGTAATGCGACAAACAGTGGAACCAATACCTTCGATACGGTTCGCACTTCCCTTGAATGGTCTTATAACATTCCAGTTTATCACTTGAATGAAGCATTAAAAGAGCAAATGGGCGATGACAATTTCTCTTATAATAATTATTTGAGTAAAATGAACTACCCTGCTGCTGACGGTTGGGCATTTGAATCTGCACCATTGGGGTCTGTTGAAGCCTCTGTTTACACACAGACAAATGGCTTTCAGGCACTGGCCAACAAAGGCGTTTATCAAAAGGGTTATATGATAGAAAAGATTACTGATAATGAAGGAAATGTTATCTATCAGCATCAGGAAGCCCCTGTTCAAGTTTATTCACAAGCTACGGCAACGATTATGAATGATTTGATGCGCTCTGTCATTGACTCAAAAATTACAACGCCATTCCGAGATGTCATTACTGGTCTTAATCCTCAGCTTGCAGCAGCAGACTGGATTGGTAAGACGGGTACAACAAATGATTATAAAGATGCCTGGCTCGTTGTTTCAACCCCAAGTATTACTTTGAGTTCATGGGCTGGTTATGATGAAGGAAATGTCATGAGCCCAAATAGCGGGATTCAAAACAGTACCTACCTGGCTCATCTGACAAATGCTATTTATAACGTACGTCCAGACTTATTTAATGCTGAAGAACGCTTCACTCTTTCTGATGATGTGATTAAAGCAACCGTTTCTAAACTAACAGGCGACAAGATTGGCGGCTTTACTTACAATAACATCAAATATTCAGTATCTAGCGAATCTGTTGTCTCTTACTTTGCTAAAAATGGTCCAGCTGATAGTCAATATAAGTTTGGTTTTGGCGGATCAGATGCTAATTATCAGGCATACTGGAGTAAATATATCTCTGGTACCAATAATAGCAGCAACAGTGGCACGAACAATAATAGTAATAACACAAATAACAACAATAATTCTAACGATACAAACAACTCAAACAGTTCAGATACTACACCTTCTTCCTCTTCTTCGGAAGAAAACAAAGAAGAAAACAATCAAGAGAACGGACAGGACAACGGTGGAAATCAGGAAGGTAATATTGAGTCGCCATCCGGTGTTGAACCTGAAAATTCCGATTAGTTAAATAAAAGCAGCGGATTCCCTTGAATAATTGGAATCCGCTGCTTCTATTTTTTATCTGTTCTTCTTTCTTCTAATCAAAAAAAGCTGAATTACAACAGAGTTCATCATATTTCAGCTTTTGCATATTTAAATTACTCAACAGTCCAAGCTGAGTATTTTTCGTCCTCAATGACAAAGAATACTCTGATTATTTTGTTGAGCCTTTTTTATCTAAACCATAAGGAAGGATAACAGTTTTATCCTCGATTTCTTCTTTATTCATTAGTTTTGTCAGTAAACGCATAGCTACTGCACCAATGTCATATAAAGGCTGAGTCACGCTTGAAAGCTTCGGACGAGCAACCTCAGTCAGTAAAGAATTATTGCTTGTAATGATTTCGAAATCTTCTGGAACTTTAATACCCGCATCCAGCATACCATCCAGTAAGCCGATAGCAAGTTCATCATCTGTAACAACTGCAGCAGTTGCACCACTGTTGCGGATTCGTTCAGCTAGATTAATGCCGTCTTTAAATTTGTATTCTGATTCAAAAATCAGACCTTCATTATAAGACAAACCATTTTCTGTTAATGCTTCTTTATAGCCGCTCATACGGTTTTTTCCATTAATAGGATCAATCAATGCACCACTAACAAATGCAATTTTTTTATTTCCATTTTTAGCTAAAAGATCGGTTGCGTCCTTTGTAGCTGCGGAATAATCAATATTTACACTTCCAACCTGTTCATCTGGATCAATAGAACCAGCCAGTACAACAGGTGTTTTAGACCGCGAAAATTCTCCACGAATCTCATCTGTGATATGGTGACCCATGAAGATAATACCATCTACCTGTTTCGCCAATAAATTATTCAGTACATTAACTTCCTTCTGATCGTTGCCATCAGAATTGGCTAAGATAATATTGTATTTGTACATTGTCGCTACATCATCTATTCCTCTTGCCAATGAAGAGAAAAAGATATTGCTGACGTCTGGAATAATCACACCAACAGTTGTTGTTTTTTTGCTTGCTAAGCCTCTAGCTACAGCGTTTGGACGATAATCCAGTCTGTCAATAACTTCTAATACTTTCTTTCTTGTTGCCGGTTTAACATTCGGGTTGCCATTAACAACTCGGGAAACTGTTGCCATAGACACGTCGGCTTCACGGGCAACATCATAAATTGTGATTGTTTGTTTTTCCATCTTGCTTTTCTCCTAATCATCTATTAGATTTCATTTTCTGAAAACTTCATTTACATTTCTTAACTAGGATAGCAGAGAAATTTTTATTTTGCAACCGTTTTTATACCATTTTCATGAAATTTAAACAACCAATTTCAAAAACAAAATTATTCCTTTTCATGGTATGATAGTTACGTTCGAATAAATACACGAAAAAAAGTTACTATTTCTATTCTCTATAGCTAATAAGGAGCCTCTGACAGAACATTGGAAAATTGACTTCTTAGAATTTATCGGCTCTTTAAATTCATCGTTTTTAGTGATACGGAGTAGTATGCAGAAAAATGTTTATAAAATATTAGATAGAAAGAAGGATACCTATGAATTTGGCAAAAATCAATGAATTGAAAAAATGGATGGACAGTCTAAATATAGACTTAACTTACATTAGTGATCCCCATCATATTGCTTATTTTTCCGGCTATGAAAGTGATCCCCATGAACGAGTACTGGCCCTATTTATTTCTAAATCTGGAGATCCTTTCCTGTTCACTCCAGCATTGGAAATTGAAGATGCTCAAAACAGTACTTGGGACTTTCCAGTCCACGGCTATCTGGACAGTGAAAATCCTTGGGAAAAAATTGCTGCTCTCATCCGCCAAAACGGACAACCTAAAAAGATTGCAACAGAAAAAGAGTTTCTCTCTGTTGCGAGATTTGAAACATTACGTACCCATTTTCCAGATGCTAGTATGTCGGTAAGTGTTACTCCTGTCATTGAAAAACTACAGCTGATTAAAACTTCAGAGGAAATCGAACTGTTGATGGAAGCCGGAAACTGGGCCGATGTCGCTTTAGAAATTGGCTTTAAAGCGGTCTCTGAAGGAGCTGCTGAGCAGGAAATCATTGCTGAAATTGAGTATCAGTTAAAACGTAAAGGTGTTCGTTCCATGAGCTTTGATACATTGGTGCTAACTGGTAAAAACGCAGCTAGTCCCCATGGAACTCCTGGCGGTTCAACGGTGCAAAAGGGTGATTTTGTATTGTTCGATCTAGGGGTTGTCTGGAAAGGTTATTGTAGTGATGTCACTCGTACAATTGCTTATCAGGAGCCCACAGCTTTTCAAGAAGAAATCTACAGTATTGTACTTCAAGCTCAATTAGCCGCACAGCAAGCGGTAAAGCCGGGAATAACCGCTGGCGAGTTAGATCAGATTGCCCGCTCAGTTATTGAAAAATACGGATATGGAGAATATTTCAATCATCGTTTGGGTCATGGTATCGGAACTACGGTTCATGAATACCCTTCTCTCGTAACTGGTAATGATTTAGTGATTGAAAAAGGAATGTGTTTCTCGCTGGAGCCTGGTATCTATATTCCGGAAAAAGTGGGTGTCCGCATTGAGGACTGTGTCTATGTAACTGAAAACGGTTGTGAAGCTTTTACTAAAACACCAAAGGAGCTTCAAATTTTCGGCAGTTGAAAGCTGCCCTAAAAATATTCAACATCAGTTATACGTCAATAAATGCTTATAATTTTAAGAATATAAAAAATGTGCCGGTCTCAGATTTTGACCGGCACATTTTTTTATTCTTATTTAACAGTTTTTTCTGCTGCATCCTTCAAATCTTCTTTGGCTTCATCAGCCTTTTCTGGAATATCTGCTGCTGCAGCTTTGGCTTCATCTTTTCCTTCAGAAACAATTTCTTTGGCTTTTTCAGCAGAGTCTTTAACATCAATAATAATATCATCAGATGTATCTTCCGCAATATCCCTGAAATCATCCATCTCATTATTTAAGTCGTTTGCAGTCTTTTTAAAGCGGCTTGACAAATCATTGGTCTGTTGTCTCAATGTTTCCAGGACTGAATCGGATACATCCTGAGCTTTGCTGAATGACCCTTTAGATTTATTTTTGATGTTTCCTGCTAAATCTCCCGCCTGATCGCTAAGAGAGTCTGCTGTATCTTTTGCAATTGATGAGAATTCCGATCCCTTCTGTACCGCATACTCTCTATAATCTTCTGCTTTATCTTTTAAGGTGTCTGCTTGTTCAGCCAGATCTTTACGCAACTCTTTTCCTGACTTTGGTGCCAACAGTAATGCCGCAATCGCTGCTGCTGTTCCGCCTATTACTGCACCTAATAGAAATCCGCCGCTTTTTTTCGCCATTATCTATTCCTCCATAACTATAGTTGTTTTTTATTTTTTAGAACGCATTGCCCGAAAAGCCGCTCCGCCTACTTTTCCAACCATTCCAGCTTTAGAAGCATTTTTTCCGACAGAACCCATTTTTGTCACCAGATTTTTACTGGAATGATTCAAATCAGAAACACTGACACTCAAATCTGCAACTGCCTGGAACAAAGGATCAATAGTTGCTACCTTCTGGTTGACGTCATTTAGTAAATCATTACTTTTTACCAACAGCCCCTCTACCTGTTTTGATAAAATATCTACGTCATTTGTTACAACTGCAATGGTTTTATTCGCTTCATCCACTGTTTTTGTTACCTGATCCATTGTTTTAGCGATTTTCCATAAAACCACGCCAATAAATAACACTAGGACTGCAAAAGCCGAAGCCGCAATTAAGCCGGCAATCTCTCCACCTGTCATAAATTTTCTCCTTTCCAACATCCATTTTTATTAGCATAACACTTGCTATACATTTCTACAAATCTTTCACTGTTTCTTACTCTTTTTATTATACCAATTTATTAGCAATCCCACTATATAAAAATCTTAGAAAAATGTTCACTTCTCTTCTGATACGATGTTTCTTTTTCAGTGATAACTAATCAAATTTATCCCAAGAAAAAAGCAGGCTTACGAAGAACGCCGTAAACCTGCAGAAAAATTATTTTTGATTTTTATTGTCTTTTACCTTTATTTCAGGACTATTTTCTTCTTTTATAAGCTTTTGTCCCAGTTCAATCAGATAAGCCCTCAAGTTGTCTTTGACTTCCGGATGATTCAGACCATACTCAATACTTGTCTTCATAAATCCAAACTTATCACCGACATCATACCGTGTTCCTGTAAAGGAACGCGCAAATACACGTTGTGTTTTATTCAAAGTATCAATGGCATCTGTTAATTGAATTTCGCCGCCTGCACCAGGCTCCTGATTTTCTAAAATATCAAAAATCTCCGGTGTAAGTAAATAGCGTCCAATAATTGCCAAATCACTAGGAGCATCCTCAGGGTTTGGTTTTTCTACAAAGTTTTTTACATTAAATAATCCTTTGCTAACCTCTGTTTCAGGATTAATAATTCCATACTTAGAAGTATCTTCATGAGGAACCTTCATCACCGCAAGCGTTGCTGCATGAGTCTCTTCATAATCATTCATCAGTTGTTTAGATAATGGTATCTTATCTTCCATGATATCATCACCCAGCATAACCACAAATGGTTCATTACCGACAAAAGCTTTCGCCTGAAGTACAGCATGACCTAGACCTTTGGGATGAGACTGACGTATAAAGTGCAAATTAACATCCGTAGTTTCTTCTACAAGTTTTAAGAGTTCCGTTTTGTTTTTTTCTTTTAAGTTTGTTTCCAGTTCAATATTCGAGTCGAAGTGATCTTCGATTGGACGCTTTGCTTTTCCGGTCACAATCAGAATATCCTCAATCCCGGAAGCCAGCGCTTCCTCTACAATAAATTGAATAGTCGGCTTATCAACAATTGGCAGCATCTCCTTAGCCATCGCTTTCGTTGCCGGCAAAAATCTAGTTCCAAGACCTGCCGCTGGAATAACCGCTTTTTTTACTTTCATTTGAAATTCTCCTTCCATTATAAAAACTCGTTTTCTGTTTTGCCATCGCGCAGCATAATATCTTTAGCTGCTTGCTTCACTTCTTTATCTTCATATAAAACCTGATAGATAGCTTCTGTAATCGGCATGTCAATATTCATTTGCTGTGCTAACTCATAAGCCGCCTTTGTTGTAGAAACACCCTCAACAATCATTCCCATATTCTCAAGGATTTCATCAAGACTATGTCCTTTACCCAGCAGATTGCCAGCACGCCAGTTGCGGGAATGAATACTTGTACAGGTGACAATCAGATCCCCAACACCACTTAATCCGATAAATGTCAGCGGATTCGCTCCCATTGCCACACCTAGTCTACTAATTTCAGCCAAGCCTCTCGTCATAATTGCTGCCTTGGCATTGTCGCCAAAGCCCAATCCATGAATTGCACCTGCTCCAAGAGCGATAATATTTTTTAAAGCAGCTCCCGTTTCAACACCAATGACATCTTCATTCGTATAAATTCTGAAATAGCTATTCATAAACAGCTTCTGCACATACTCTGCATGCTCAATCACTTCGCTGGCTGCAGTAATAGTTGTAATATCATGAACGGCTACTTCCTCAGCGTGACTCGGGCCTGAAAGAACTACAATCCCTTTTCGCTTATTGCTGGGAATCTCCTCCATCAGCACTTCAGAAATACGTTTATGACTTCCTTGCTCCAATCCTTTGCTGGCATGAATTATCAGCGGTTGATTTTGGGCAAGCTTTGTAAATTCATTTGCTACTGCTCGAATAGCTTTTGTAGGAACTACAAATAGAACCGCATCAACATCAGCAATACATTCTTCCAAAGATTTTACACCTTTTATTGAATCGGGTATGACTAAATCCGGAAGGTAATGCTTATTGGTATGGAATTGGTTAATTTCCTCAATTTGCTTTTCATCATTTCCCCAGATTCTAACTTCATTTCCGTTTTCTGCTAACACTTGAGCCAAGGCTGTGCCCCATGATCCAGGGCCTAAAACAGCAATTTTTTGTTTCATTATATGCTTCTCCTCCTAAATAAACGATTGTTTATTTACTCTATCCTTTTTTTGTTTTCGTCTCTAATGATCCCCGTTCACGATTGTAAAAACTCAGCTTAGGGTTTCTTCTACGTATCGCCAGAATAACCAGAGCACCTAAAAACAGTACGACTGACAACAACTGGGAAACGCGAATGATTCCGAAAACATATAGACTATCGGTGCGCAGTCCCTCTATGAAAAAGCGCCCAAACGCATACCATGCAACATAAAGAAGGAAAATTTCTCCTTCTTTTAGAAAATCTTTTTTCCTGCGTAATAGAATTAATACAACAAAGCCCAGAAAATTCCAAATAGATTCATATAAAAAAGTCGGCTGACGATAAATACCGTCAATCTTCATGTTCTCAATAATGAAATTTGGCAAATGCAGCCCTTCTAGGAAGCTTTTAGTCGTATCTGGTCCATAAGCTTCATGATTCATGAAGTTTCCCCAGCGTCCGATTCCCTGCGCCAAAATAACACTTGGAGCAGCAATATCCAGAAATGTCCACGTTGAAATGAAATGATGACGGGTAAACAGTAAAAGTGCAATGCCGCCGCCAATCAATCCCCCATAGACAGCTAACCCGCCATTTCGGGTCATGAAGATATCCAATGGATTGTTTATATAATCCTGCCATTCAAACGCAACATAATATAATCTTGCACCAACGATGGCACTTGGCAATCCCCAAATCATGAAATCAACGACATCATCTGACTTCAATCCTACTCTAACAGCTTCCCGGCTACTCAACCAAACAGCTAGAATAATCCCCGAAACAATGATTACTGCATACCAGTAGACAGAAATTCCTAATATACGGAAAGCCACTGGACTAACTTGAGCCAACATGTGTATTCCCCCTATATTCCTGAATTTTCTTCGATAAGCTGTGTTAAGCGGTTTTCGAATTCTTTTGTAGCATCATAACCCATACTCTTAGCACGGAAATTCATTGCTGCAACTTCGATAATAATCGCCACGTTTCTACCAGTTTTAACTGGAATACGAATCTGAGGAACATCTACATTACCGATTTCCACTACTGCATCATCACTGCCTAATCGATCGTACTGCTTATTCTTCGCCCAGGCCTCCAGATAAACGACTAACTGAACCTGCATAAAGCCTCGGACTGCACTAGCACCAAAAAGATTCATGACGTCAATAATTCCTATTCCGCGAATTTCAATTAAATGCTGTAAAATTTTTGGCGGCTCGCCTATTAATGTAAGTTCATCTTGCTGATGGACATCTACACGGTCATCAGCAATCAAACGGTGTCCCCGCTTAATCAGCTCCAGCGCTGTTTCACTCTTACCAATACCACTGTCTCCCTGAATAAGCACACCTAACCCATAGACATCAACCAGTACACCATGGACGCTCGTTCTAGTTGCCAGCTCATCATCAAGAAAGCTTGATAACTCACCCAGCAAACGGGAAGTAGAGATTGGCGAACGCAGTACTGCCATATCCTTTTCCTTAGCAGCTTGAATCATCTCCTTGGGAACCTCCAGTCCTCTGGAAATGATAAATCCTGGTGTATCCTCTCCACACATCCGACGCATAACCAGTAATCGTTCCTCAGGAATCATTCGCTCGGCAAAAGTAATTTCCTTGTTTCCAAACAACTGCAAGCGGTCATGAGAATAGTAACTAAAGTAACCCGTCAATTCCAGACCTGGACGGGAGATATCCCCCGTTGTTATTTCTTTATCTAAAGCCTTCTCTGATCCAAAAACAATTTCCAGAGAAAGTTCTTCGGCCAACTGGCGTATTTTTACAGTTTCTGACATATTTTATCTTTCATTCCTTTCCTCTCTCCGCTTTATTTTATCATTTCAACCACTAACTTTCTACTTA
Source organism: Enterococcus sp. LJL128 (assembly GCF_056924295.1). Lineage (NCBI taxonomy): Bacteria > Bacillati > Bacillota > Bacilli > Lactobacillales > Enterococcaceae > Enterococcus > Enterococcus sp. LJL128. The sequence goes on from NZ_JBXPBP010000008.1 coordinate 64,085, forward strand.
TATTCATTTATCTCTGTAGGATTTAATCTTCTTGACTATTTTTCCCATCCTTGTATACTTAAACTGATTTTGAAAAGCAGAGAGTGATTGATATGAAGGAAAAGTTAAAGCAAAAAGCCCGTGCGCTGCCCTTATCTCCAGGAGTCTACCTGATGAAAGATCGTCACGGAGACATTGTTTATATTGGAAAAGCAAAAAAACTGAAAGAACGGGTCAGCAGTTATTTTATAAAAAATAGTCAGCATTCCAGCAAAGTGAAACGAATGATCCTACAGCTGGCTGATTTTGACGTCATTCATGTGGATACTGAGCTTGATGCACTTCTGCTCGAGTGCCGCTTAATTCAACAACACCGTCCCATGTATAATCGACAGATGAATGCTTTTGAACGCTACAGCTTCTTGACAATTTTAAATGAGAAACAAAAAATTCGTCTAGCTACAGCTCCATTTCCAACAGGCACTTATACTTTTGGTCCTTACACTAGCCACAGACAGCTCCCAGAAATTACAGCCATTCTGGAAAAGCTCTATCATTTAAACCCGAATGATTCCTGGCATCGTCTATTTGCTCAAACAACTGAATCAACCATAGATTCAGACCTTATTTTGACAGAATTACTAGCTGCTTTTACAGGTCATCCAGAAGCGTTGGAAAAACGGCTGGAACAGAAAATGATTGCTGCTTCTGAGAACCTTCATTTCATTCAAGCTGCACAATGGCGAGATGACTGGCAGCTTATTCATCGATTCTTTCATAGACACGCTCAACTACTGCTCTCTCCTATCAATCAGCAGGAATGGCATGCTTTATGGCTGCCTATTGAGAACGGTGGAAAATGCTATCTTATTTATCAGGGGCTAGTATTAGCCGAGCACTATTTTCCAAATATACCATTAGCTGATACAAAACAATTGCTTCATGCTGCAGAAAAACTGCTGCCTGAACAGCCGGAAACAATTCATACCTATTCAAAAAATCAAATTGATTTCATTTATATTCTTCATATGTACTTGCAGCGAAACACTGCTTACCAACTCATTCCTATAAAAAATAGCTAAACAGACTGACTGACACGCCAACTGCTTAGCTATTCTTCTTCTTTATTTAAATTGTGTTCACTAACAACCGCATTCACAAGCGACATAACTACAGCCATTAAAACCGCAGCCCCAAAACTGGAAAATCCAAAGTTCATCTCGCCAACAAAAAACGAAGTCATTTTCAAAATTGCTGCATTCACTACAAAACTAAAAAGTCCGAAGGTCAGCAGTGTAAAAGGGAGCGATAAAACCGTCAGTATTGGCTTAACCAGCATATTGAGAATGGACAGAACAAAAGCCGCGACGACAGCAATCCCGATACTTTTCACATGAATCATATCGGGAAAAATTACTGCCAGCGAGACAAATGTCAGTGTGTTAACGACCAGACGTTGAAAGTAGGTCATTAAAAGTCACTCCAGTCTTCATCATCAACTTTTTCAGCTGGTTTTCTTTGCTGACTGCTGTAAGGATTTTCATTTCTCACATTACGATTATAGTTGTCATAGCTATTGTTGCTTCTTCTGCTGCGTCCTGAAGGGATGATAATCGCTAAGACGATATACACCAGAATTCCAGGGAAAGCGGCTGAAAAGAAGCTTATGATTACAAATAACACACGTACAATAGTTGGATCAATTCCCAGCCATTCAGCAATTCCGGCTAAAGAACCTGTCAACACTACGTTATTAGGAGATTTTGTCAATCTTTTTCTCATTTTACTCTCACCTCTTGCTCTTGATAATTTTTATAGACCTCGGGGAGAAAGCCGCTCTCCCCTTTGGTCAGTAGTACTCGTCATTCTTCTACCATTTATTTGTCAGTATCTTTTAAATAAATGTTTCCTGTTGTTGTAGAAGCGTTGATTTGAGCCATTGTTCCTTCATTTACACGTCTGAATTGAAGCATTTGATTTGTGCGTTCCTTCTTCTCACGAACAACTTCGTAGTCCGACATCCGGCTGTTGATACTGCCTAAGCTTGTCTTCACAGTACCTTCTGCTCCAATTGTATCAGGTAAAGCAATCTTCACATTGCCGTTGACAGAGCTGGCTTCGATTTTTCTCAGCGTGTCGTCTTTGGCAGTGATGCGCACATCTCCATTGATTAAAGAGACTGCAACATTTTGAGGGGTAGCAGTAACAGTGACTGTACCATTAACTGTTTCGATAATATTGTCCAGGATTTCTCCTTTATAAATCTTAATATCACCATTCACACCTTCAACTTCCAGCATCGTTGCATCGATTGAATTAAATGTGATTGAACCATTTGTTGATTTTGTATAAACATCTTTCGCTTTTAATTCTTCCACGCTGATGTTGCCGTTTAGAAGCTTCACTGATACATGGTCATACGTACGTTCAGGTAAGTAGAATACCAAGTCAGCTCTTACACGTTTGTTAGGGATTTGGAAAGAAATAACTTCTTCATCCACATCAATCTGACTTCTTTCAAGGAATGCCTCTAATGGTGTATCAGCATCCATTTTACCGTAAAGTTTAATTTTCCCTTCAACTTTAAGGTCTTCTTTGTCCCAAGTTTTAAATACGATATTTCCGTTCGCTACCTTCACATCAATCAGACTAGCGTCCACTGAAGGATAATTGAATTCATGGTCAAATTTCGTTGTAGCCACACCTGGTACACGGAAATTAACATCCTTCCATTCAACATTGTCATTGATTGTATCTGTAAATGTGTTGAATGTTTTCTTCAAGAATGAGCCTAGCTGAGAACCCGCTTCACTCATCTTTTCGCCTACTTGGTTCAATGTATCTGTTGCCTGATCTTTCCAGTCATCTGGAATATCAAATTTAGAAGCTACGCGGTCTTTTGTTTCTGTCCATTGCTCTTTACGAATATTTTTCAACTCTGCTTCTAAAGCAACCTTCTCTTGATTTTGATCAGACAAATTATCTTCTAATGCCTTCAACTCAGTTTCCAAAGCTTCTCTGCGGGCTAAGTCTTCTTCTGACAACTCGCCTAGCTCTTCTTTGGTATTCAACTCCATTAGAGATTCCTGAGCTTCTTTGATTTCTTCTTTCAGTCCTGCGATTTCCGCATTGACTTCATCAAGTTCAACAGATGCGTGATTGGCTTTAGTTGCCAGTTCATCCAAGATTTTTTCTAGATTCTTACGATCTGCTTCTGAACTTTCTTTCGCCTTTTCTTCAAAGGACTCAACCGCATCCTCGATTTCCTTGTCAGCAGATTCTGCTTTGTTTTCTAAGTCGTTTACTAAATCAGCGACCGAATCGCTTTCCTTTGAATCAACAGTTGTCGTTGTTACATCTACTTCATCGGCAGCCTTTTTGATTTGTTTTTCATCTTTTTCAGTTGCCAGATTTTCTAATAGGACCAAGGCTTCCTCGGATGACAGGATTCCTTTTTTAACTAAATCCAATACTCTTTCTCTTTCTTTCATGGAAATTGCCTCCTTAGCAAATTTTTCACCCTAAGGTGTCTTCCTTACATGTCTTATTATGCCTTCTTTTTCATTCTTTGTCATAGGACTTAAGGATGAATTTTCGCTCCATCTCAAGGACAGCACGATAAATATCAGAAATGTTCTTCTTTTTTTCAGTTTAATTATAGAGATTCTTCACAGATTCATCAACTTTTTCCTCTTTAGTCAAAGATAAATCTCAGAAGTTTTCTTATCTCTAAAATACGAATCCCTATACAGCAAAAAGAAGACGCTCATCATCTCCGCTGCGTTTCTGCAACAGCAGTCTATTCCGTCTGTATTTACTTTATCAGTAAAGTTACTTCTATATTATATTGCTCAAAAAAAGAAAAGGTTGGGACATAGTTAAACGCCCAAACCTTTCTTTCACTAAAATTTGTATAATCAGCAGGATAGTATTTTCGTAAATACGGCAACTATGTCCATTAGCCTTTGTATAGCCTCCGAAAAGAATCGATTAACAAACAACTATGATGCTTTTGTATTTCTTTGTCATACTTTAATTATTCATCATGATTCGTATTCAGCTCTGTGATTTTTCCAGTAGCCAGATAAACAATCCATTCACAAATATTTGTAACATAATCGCCGATTCGTTCTAAATAAGTTGCTACATGAAGGTAATCTGTACCGCTGATAACCGTTTCAGGATCAGCCTTCATACTGTTGATCGAGTTTTTATAGATACTATTGAAGTATTCATTCACTCGATCATCCATCTTAGCAATCATTCGTGCATCCTTTTGATCAGTCTTTACATAGGCAACAAGGACATTGTCTACCATTTTCTTCACATAATCAGACATATCGGAAATCTCTTTTTCAATCTCCGGAATTCTTGTTTCACCTTTCAAACGAATCGCTGATTTTGCAATAGATACCGCGTGGTCTGCCATTCTTTCCAAATCTGAGCTGGCCTTCATTACCGTAATAATCATCCGCAAATCAGTGGTTACCGGTTGCTGCAAGGCAATCATTTCAAAGCTTTTCTTCTCAAGCTTTACTTCCATTTCGTTGATTTCAGCATCATAATCAATCACTCCTTGAGCAATTTGCTTATCATGATCAATATAGGCACGAACCGATTTATGGACAGCATTGCTTACCATCATACCCATTTCGTAAAACTGATTATGCAGATTAAGCAGTTCTTCTTCAAACTGACTACGCAACATGTGCATTCCTCCTAAAAATTGTATTATCCGAACTTCCCTGAAATATAATCCTCTGTCTCTTGTCTTTTCGGATTTAAAAAGATTTTCTTTGTATCGTTAAACTCAATCAGCTCTCCTTGTAGAAAGAACGCTGTTTTATCTGAGATACGGGATGCTTGAGACATATTATGAGTCACCATAATCATTGTATATTTTTCTTTCAGTGTGAGCAACATGTTTTCTATTTTTCCGCTTGAAATTGGATCCAGCGCGCTCGTTGGTTCATCCAGCAAAATAATTTCCGGATTAACTGCCAACACGCGGGCAATACAAACCCGCTGCTGCTGACCGCCGGAAAGAGATAACGCACTCTTGTGGAGTTTATCCTTTACATCTTCCCAGACAGAAGCTGCTTTCAAACTGCTTTCTACTACTTCGTCCAATATCTGCTTATCTTTCTCACCTTTCAAGCGCAAGCCGTAAATCACATTTTCATACACGGAAAAAGGAAACGGATTGGGCTGCTGAAAAACCATGCCGATTTCTTTACGCAGTTCCACTGTATCGGTTTTCGGTCCGTAGATATCTTTGCCTTTATACATCACACTACCGGTGATTGTTACTCCAGGTATCAGATCATTCATCCGATTAAGAGAACGAAGATACGTAGATTTACCACAACCTGAAGGTCCAATCATAGCCGTAATTTCTCCTTGATTGATTGAGAGATCAATTCCCTTTAACGCTTCCTTTTTTCCATAGTATAGATGCAGATCCTTTGATGAAATAATTTCTTGTGTCATCGTTTTCCTCCTAACCAAAATGCCCGGAAACATAGTCTTCCGTTGCTTGTATTTTTGGTCTTGTAAAGATTTTCCGTGTTTCATCGTACTCAATAACTTTACCCAAATAGAAGAAAGCGGTCTGGTCACTGATACGAGCAGCCTGCTGCATATTATGGGTTACAATGATAATTGTGTAGTCATCTTTCAAGCTCACTAATGTTTCCTCTACAGTCCCAGTTGAGATTGGGTCCAAAGCACTGGCAGGCTCATCCAGCAATAAAATATCAGGCTTCATAGCAATTGCTCTAGCGATACACAGACGCTGCTGCTGACCTCCAGATAAAGCTAAAGCACTTTTAGAAAGGTTATCCTTTACCTGATCCCATAACGCCGCCTGCTTCAAACTTGTTTCTACAAGCTCATCCAATTTATGCTTATCTTTTTCCCCATGCTGCTTCAATGCAAAGGTGATATTCTCATAAATAGACTTACTGAAAGGATTTGGCCGTTGAAAAACCATGCCAATTCGCTTACGCATTTCGTAAACATCAACAGCTTTACTATTCACGTCAACGCCTTTATACATAATCTTACCGGTAATCTTTGTATTGGCAATTCCATCGTTCATTCGATTCAGAGATCGTAGATAGGTGGATTTCCCGCATCCTGACGGTCCAATCAGTGCGGTAATTTTGCTTTTTTCAAATTGAAGATCTACGCCTTTAATTGCTTCGTTATCTCCATACCATACATGAAGGCCCTCTGTATGCAGTGCAACAGGCGTTTTCTCTGGATCCATCTGCATAATATTCGTATCGTTCCAATTATATTCTTTCATTTGTCTACTCCTAACATTAGGCTGATGTCAATCGCTTGTGTAGTTTATTCCCTATAAAACGAGCACCGAAGTTAAATAATAGAACTACGATAATCAAGACTGCCGATGCCCCAGCAGAAACTGCAGGTCCATCCGGCATCGTTCCTTCAGTATTTACTTTCCAGATGTGAACAGCCAGAGTTTCTGCTTGTCTGAAAATACTGATAGGGCTGGAGACGCTTAGTGGATTCCAGTTACTGAAATCCAACGCTGGAGCACTTTGTCCAGCTGTGTAAATCAGTGCTGCCGCTTCACCAAAAATTCGACCTGAGCTTAGAATAACTCCTGTCAAAATACCCGGCATTGCTTCCGGAATAATTACTTTTTTAACTGTTTCCCATCGAGAAAGACCTAAGGCAAGTCCGGCTTCCCTCTGTGTATAATGAACCGCTTTTAAAGATTCCTCTACATTTCTAGTCAACAAAGGAAGATTAAAGAACGTCAATGCCAATGCTCCAGAAATAATAGAAAAGCCATAGCCAATCTGCACAACAAAAATCAGAAAGCCGAACAGACCGACAACTACGGAGGGCAGTGAGCTTAAGATTTCGATGGAGGTACGAATAACATCAGTCAGCCAGTTTTTTCTAGCATATTCAGATAGATAAATTCCTGCTCCTAAAGAAATCGGCAAACTAATAATCATTGTGATTAACAGGAGATAAATAGAGTTAAACAGCTGAATACCAATTCCTCCGCCAGCTTGATAAGCTTTTGACGGCTTAGTCAGGAAATTCCAAGAAATGTGAGGGATTCCCCGTACCAGAATATAAAGGAGCAGCGCGGCCAGAATAAAGACGATGACTCCTGAAACAGTGTATAAAACAGCAGTAGCTGTCTTATCGGCTTTTTTGGCATTCATTATTTCAACACTCCTTTTCTACCTATAATCCGAATCACAATATTGAACAATAAAGACATCAACAGCAGAATCAATGCAAGCGACCAAAGAACGTTATTTTCTACGGTTCCCATGATTGTATTGCCGATTCCCATTGTTAGTATACTTGTTAAAGTTGAGGCCGGTGTTGTCAGACCGTTTGGCATTACAGCTGCATTTCCGATAACCATCTGAATCGCTAAGGCTTCACCAAACGCTCTTGCCATTCCAAAAACGACCGCTGTCAATATCCCGGGAACCGCTGCCCGCAACACAACTTTATAGATTGTCTGCCAGCGGGTTGCTCCTAGAGCCAGTGAAGCTTCTCTGTAGTGTCTTGGAACAGCTTTCAGTGCATCGACAGTCATTGTGGTCACCGTTGGTAAAATCATGACAAACAGCACGAAGGTTCCTGCCAAAATACCAAACCCAGTCCCGCCAAAAATTGAACGAACAAAAGGAACAATCACTGTCAAGCCAATAAATCCATAAACAACTGATGGAATTCCCACCAACAGCTCAATTACCGGTTGTAGGATTTTTGACCCTTTTTTTGGGGAGATTTCTGTCATAAAAACAGCGGCACCGATTGCAAACGGTGTTGCCACAATTGCTGACAGAAATGTAACAACGAACGATCCGGTAATCATTGGCAAGGCTCCTACCATCGGTTTACCGTTCGAACCAACCTCACTTGGATTCCAGTTTGTTCCAAAAAGAAAATCAAATATATTTATTTTATCAGTAAAGAATGTAGCCAATCCTTTACTTGCCACAAAGTAAAAAATGGAAAGGACAACCAATACGATGAGCGCAATACAAAAGAAGCTAAGTAGCTTTCCCCGCTGCTCCATCTTTGCCCGTTTTGATTTTGTCAGTAACTGCTTTTGCACATCTTCCAAAAATAACTCCTCCTTGAGCAATACATAAGATATTTTCAAGTGTACGCTTTGAATTTCAATTTGCGTTTAATAACATGTAAATCTTGTGTTAAGTTTGTAAATTTTGTGTAAAGGTGATTAATCAATCAGATTTCCTTCCCAATCCCGTTCCACTTTCATTTTTGAAACAGGAATATAACCTAAGTCTTCAATTATTCCTTCCTGTACCTCATCGGACAGCATAAAATCGAGAAACTCTTTCGTTAATTCTTTTGGTTCACCTAAAGTATACATATGCTCATAGGACCAAATTTTCCATTCATTCGTTGCTACATTATCATCAGTTGGCTCCACACCATCAACTTTCAAAGTTGCCACTTCATCATTGACGTAGGAAAAAGCTGTATAGCTAATAGCACCTGGTGTATCTGAAACGATAGACCGTACCATGCCGCTGGAATCCTGCTCCTGTGCGCGGACAGCTGTTTTACCATCCAAAACCCATTTTTCAAAGGTTGCCCGAGTACCGCTGCCGGCTGCTCTATTCAGAATAACAATGCTGATATCTTTACCGCCTAGCTCTTTCCAGTTTGTTATCTCTCCTAAAAAGATTTTTCTCAAGTTTTCTATAGAGATATCCGTCACACCCACATTTTTATTAATAATTGGTGTGATTCCTGCAACTGCAACTTTGTGATCGACCAGTTTATTCGCTTCAATACCTTTCTTTTCCTCAGCGAACAAATCAGAATTTCCAATTTCAACAGCTCCAGCCTGTACCTGACTCAAACCCGTGCCGCTTCCGCCCCCTTGGACATTAATAAACTTCCCGGGATTTTCACTCTGGAAGGCCTCACTAGCCGTTTCAACTAAAGGCTGAAGCGCAGAAGAACCAACCGCAGTAATAGATTCTCCCCGATCAATCCAGCTGGCACATCCTGAAAGAGCAAGCATACTTATTAAACTAAAAATAATGAATAATTTCTTTTTCATTTCCTCGTAAACCTCCAAATCCATTCAATCAGTTTATTTTAACATTAAGAATTAACAATGAAAATCAAATTACTTAAAATTTCCTTTCATTCAGTTCTTTTGAGTAATAAAATAACAAAAAACTTCAATCAAGCCTAGTTTGCTCAATTGAAGTTTTATATTTTTATTCTGTTTTACCTTATAGCAATGGTGAGATTAAGCGTGCCAGTCCCTCTTTAAGTTTAATAATAAAACCTCTCGCATTGTACTTTTCCTGTGTTAACAGCTCTGACACCTGAGAATCTTCGTAAAAAGAATCTCTAACTTTTTCAGAAAACTCCTGATCATAAATGATTGTGTTAATCTCAAAGTCCAGTCTAAAGGAACGAACATCAATATTAGCAGACCCTACTGAAACGATGCCGCCGTCAATAATAACCGTTTTGGCATGTATAAAGCCATTTTCATAGGTTTCGATAATCGCTCCATACTCCAGCAGCTCTGCTGCAAAAGAATACGTTGCCCAATAAACCAGCATATGATCCGGCTTATTAGGAATTTGGATTCTTACATTAACACCAGAAAGAAGTGCCAGCTTAAGGGCCTCATGAATAGATTCATCTGGAATATAATAAGGTGTCTGAATTAAAATTTCCTTCTTAGCTAAAGAAATCATTTTCAAATACGTCATTTTAATCTGTTCATGTTCAGAATCAGGACCGCTGGTCACAATCTGAACAGCCTTTTTACCTACAGAAGTAATTGCCGGGAAATATTGTTCCCGATAGCTTAATTCTTCTGGGTGTTGAGAGTTCCAGTCCATTAAAAACCGGTTCTGCATACTATAAACTGCATCTCCGCAAATACGCAGGTGATTATCCCGCCAATAACCAAATTTGGCGACATTACCTAAATATTCATCCCCCACATTAAAACCGCCAGTATAACCTACCATCCCATCAATCACAACAATTTTTCGATGATTTCGATAATTGATGCGGGGGTTTAAATAAGGTACAAACAATGGAAAGAAAAATGCAACCTCTCCGCCTTCATTTGTCAACCTTTCAAAAAACTTCATATTCACTTGGGTGGAACCCCATGCATCCAGAAGTACGCGAACCTTTACTCCACGTTTTGCAGCATTAATCAGTTCTTCCCGAACCTCTTTCCCAAGGGTATCCGCACGATAAATATAGTACTCCATATGGATATGGTCCTTCGCCCGACGAATATCTTCAATCAGTGCATCAAATTTTTCACGTCCATCTGTATATAAAATAATATCGTTATTCGTTGTATACATGGAGCTTTCAAAAATCGTCAGCATATAAATCAACTGTTTGGGCTTTACTTCGCCAGTTGGCGGATGAGGAAACAGCCCTCTCCTCAAGGCATTCTTTTCATTTTCGATTTCGGCGTTCATACCAATTTTGGCCTGCATCTTCATGTCGAAGATTTTATCTTTAGATATTCCCCGTCCAAGAAAGATATATAAAACGAATCCCACAATAGGGACAAAGAAAAGAACCAATAGCCAGGCCCAAGTTTGAGCTGTTTCCCGTCTCTCACGAAAAACAATAACCAGTGAGAGCAAAATATTAGCAATAAAAATAATTACAAAGAAATTATCAATAAAAAAATTCATACATTCACCTCTAACTACGCTTTCCCACACTAGTAAGGATATCTAACTTGTCATGAGAAGTAAAGAAAAAAGAGAATGAAATGATTTTTCAAACAAATCATTTCATTCTCTTAAGCTTTTATATCTTCAAGAATCGGCGCATAGATATTACTGAACCTACAGAGCCGATAACAACTCCTACACCAATCATCAGTAAATTCAACTGCCACAGGAATTCTTCTGGCTTCAACATTGAATAGTTTGAACGCAGCAGCTGCAGATTCAGAACTTTAAATGCCTGATGATAACCAAAAGTCAGAAGGACCATTGGAATAATAGCTCCCAACAGACCGATCCAGGCACCTTCCAAGAAGAAAGGCCAGCGGATATATCCATTTTTCGCCCCAACTAAACGCATGATTTGAATCTCACGTTGTCTTGACAAAATAGTAATTCGAATCGTATTTGAAATTAGAAACACTGCTACGAATAGTAGTAAACCTGCCGCAGCAAGTCCCCAAGTCTGAACGGTTTTAGCTAATTGGAAAATCTTATCAGAAGACAATCCGCCATAATCGGCTTTAAATACATTTGCCAGCTTACCAGCTTCTTCAGAGATTTTCTTTGTTTGTTCTGGTTGTTTTGCACTTAAATAATACACATCGTATAGCGGGTTGCTGTCTCCTTCAAAAAGATTCCAGGCATCCCCCATTTGATCTTGAATTTTTTTAAGCTGCTGATCTTTATTAGAGTATGAAATACTTTCGACATTTGGAATTTTGCCTAATTCGCCTTCTAATGCCTGCATTTCCTCTGCTGTTGTACCAATATCAACAAAAACTGAAACTGTTACGTTTTCAGAAATATCCTTTGCCAATTTCGTTGCATTGAAAATCACTGCCATAAAAATACCTACAAGTATTAATGTGATTGTCACGGCACTTGTTGAAGCTATCGTCATCCAGCCGTTTCGCTTCAAACTTTTAATACTCTCAAGTAAATGAGTAAAAAATGTTCTAATCATCGTAGCCGTAATCCCCTTCCGCTTGATCTCGAATAATCCGTCCGTTCTCTATCGCAATTACCCGATGACGGATGGTATTTACAATCGTACTGTTATGTGTTGCCATCACAACCGTAGTTCCCTGAGCATTAATACGATCCAATAACTTCATAATCTCCCAGGAATTTTCGGGATCAAGGTTACCAGTTGGTTCATCAGCAATCAGAACTTTAGGCATATTTACGATTGCCCGTGCGATTGATACACGCTGTTGCTCCCCACCGGAAAGCTCACTTGGAAATACCCGTACTTTGTGCTTCAATCCTACAAGATCCAATACTTCCATAACGCGTTTCTTAACTTCACGAGGTTTTCTTCCAATTACCTGCATAGCATAGGCAACATTTTCATAAACAGTCTTTTTGCTTAACAGTTTATAATCCTGAAAGACAATCCCGATTTCTCTTCTTAGATAAGGAACTTCATTGTTCTTAATTCTAATCAGATCGTGACCGGCTACTTTTAGGCGTCCCTTTGTTGCTTTTTCTTCGCGGTACATCAACTTGATAAATGTAGACTTTCCTGCACCAGATGGACCTACAACATATACAAACTCACCTGGTTTTATTTCTATTGAAAGATTTCTAATAGCAGTTGTACCATTAGAATACTTTTTCATTACATCTTTCATTTCAATCATGATGTTTTCTCTCCATCTCCATAATAAAATCACTGCTTATTATAACATTAATTTATTTCAATCCTCTTTCAACACTTTACAGTTATATTTCATTTCAGTAAAGAGCTTAGCTGATTTGCATTTTTAAATAAGCATCGATAAATCCGTCAAGATCTCCATCCATGACTGCCTGTACATTTCCTGTTTCAAAATTAGTCCGGTGGTCTTTGACCATCGAGTACGGATGAAAAACATATGAACGAATTTGTGAACCCCAACCGATTTCCAGCTGTTCGCCACGCAGATTTGCTGCTTCCTGCGCCTTTTTCTCCAGTTCCAGCTGATAAAGCTTCGCTTTCAGCATAGACATTGCCTGTTCCCTATTTTTTAGCTGTGAACGTTGCGCCTGACTTGCTACAACCGTTCCTGTCGGGATATGAGTAATTCTGACCGCAGATTCTGTTTTATTAATATGCTGACCGCCGGCACCGCTTGCACGATAGGTATCAATTTTCAAATCATCAGAATTAATCGCTACTTCTACTGTATCATCCAGCTCTGGCATTACATCTACCGAACAAAAAGAAGTATGTCTTCGTTTAGCAGAATCGAAAGGTGAGATACGAACTAAACGATGGACGCCTTTTTCAGATTTGAGATAGCCATAAGCGTTATATCCTTTAATTTCCAGTGTTACACTTTTTATACCGGCTTCATCTCCAGCAAGATAATCCAATGTTTCCACTTGAAATCCATGACTTTCTGCCCAGCGCGTATACATCCTTAACAGCATGCTGCCCCAATCCTGAGACTCGGTTCCGCCAGCCCCCGGATGTAGTTCAATGATAGCATTGTTCTTATCATACGGCTCATTTAATAGTAGGGAAAGCTCATAAATCGACAATTTTTCAGTCAATTGCTGGATTCTGTCAACTAGTTCCTCATGAATCTCTTGGTCGTATTCTTCCTGTTGAAGCTCATTCATCACTTCCAGCTCCTCCAGCTCTTCCGCAAGCTGATTAAACTGCTGAAACTTTTCTTTATAGACATTTGTTTCATTGATCAACTTCTGTGCTTCTTCGGTGTTATCCCAGAAACCAGGCTCTGCCATTCGATGTTCAGCCTCTGCAATATCCTCTTCCAGCTGGTCTAAGTCAAAGAGACCCCCTAAAACTACTTATTTTTTCATTCATATCATCTAATGAATGACGAATTTCTGCATTTTCCATCTATCTTAAAACTTCCTTTCCTTTAAATCAATGTTAGCAATTTACTCCTTAAACTTCTATCTAGTAAAATGATTATTTACTCATTTTACCAGTACAAAGTAACTTACACAAATCCTTCCGGAAATGCAACGTGTTTTCCATTATTTACACTGCTCTTAAAACTTTTTTAGACTGCTGTTCTCGTCAAAACAACAAGTAAAGGCAGGGACAAGCCCCGCCTTCGCTTTTATTTAGGCATTTTTTCCGTGACAGTTTTTGAATTTCTTGCCGCTGCCGCACGGACATGGGTCATTTCTTCCCACTTTTTGTACCTGAACAGGTTTCTTCTTCCCAGAAGTATTACTTTGTTCTTCTGGAGTTTCACCTGGATGAGTTGCTTCACCTTGGGCGACCTGCTCCCGTTGAACATTTTGACGAAGTTCCGATTTCATAAATAGACGGGTAACTTCAAATTCAATGGCTCCAACCATGTCCTCAAACATTTGATAACCTTCTGTTTGATACTCAACCAAAGGATTATTTTGACCATAGGCACGTAAGCCCACAGATTGGCGTAGCTGATCCATTGCATCAATATGGTCAGTCCATTTTGTATCAACCACTCTCAAAATAACAACCTTTTGGAATTCAAGCATTTGCTCAGGACCACTTAGTTGTGCTGCTTTTGTTTCATAGATTTCTTTTGCAGCATTATATAAGTAATCTTTAATCTCTTCTGGTGTTTTCCCTTTGATATCCTCAATAGAAATAGCATCTTCATGCAGGACAGCTGATCCGGCAAAATCTACGATTCCTTCCAGATTCCAGTTTTCTTTTTCTAATTGAGTATGACTGTCAACAACCCGGCTGATTGTCCGTTTTACCATATTCATCAATACATCTGTTAAGTCATTTTCTTCCATGATGACTTCCTGACGCTGCGCATAGATGACTTCACGCTGCTCACGCATCACGTCGTCATATTGTAAAACGTTCTTTCGAGTATCATAGTTGTTTCCTTCCACTCGTTTCTGAGCAGATTCAACTTGTCTAGTCAGCATTTTACTTTGAATAACAGCATCCTCGTCTTCGATCTTCATGCGATCAAGGAAAGCTTTAATTCGTTCTGAACCAAAACGTTTCATCAAATCATCTTCCAAAGAAAGATAAAATTGTGAAATCCCTGGATCTCCCTGACGACCGGATCGTCCGCGAAGCTGATTATCTATACGACGAGACTCGTGCCGTTCTGTACCAATAACGGCCAAGCCGCCTAATTCGACAACGCCCAAGCCAAGTTTAATATCCGTACCACGACCAGCCATGTTGGTTGCTATCGTAACCGCACCCTTTTGACCAGCATTCATGATGATTTCTGCTTCTTTAAAGTGATTTTTAGCATTCAATACTTCATGCGGAATTTTTTCTTCATTTAACATGTTAGACAACAGCTCAGAAGTTTCAACCGCTACTGTCCCTACCAGGATAGGCTGACCATTATGGTAGCGTTCCTTGATATCCTGTACAACTGCTTTAAACTTTGTATCCAGTGTAGGATAAAGTAAGTCCGCACGATCATCACGAACGATTGGTTTATTTGTAGGAATTTGAATAACCTGCATATTGTAAATTTCACGGAACTCTTCTTCTTCTGTTTTCGCTGTACCGGTCATCCCAGACAATTTTTTATACATACGGAAGTAGTTCTGGAAGGTAATAGTTGCCATTGTTTTTGTTTCGTCTTCAATTTCAACGCCTTCTTTTGCCTCAATCGCCTGATGCAAACCATCAGAATAACGGCGTCCATCCATAATACGCCCAGTAAATTGGTCGACAATAAGAACTTTTCCATCCTGTACAACGTAGTCGAAGTCACGAATCATGATGAAGTTTGCACGCAAAGCCTGCTCCATATGATGCGTCAATGCTGTGTTTTCAATTTCGTAAAGGTTATCCAAACCAAAAGCTTCTTCAACTTTTTCCATACCTGCTTCGGTAAGACTAATCGTTTTAGACTGAACGTCGATTTTGAAATCTTCTTCTTCTTTCAGTTTTTTCACAACTAAATCTGTACGTGTATACAGAGCAGTAGACTTTTCAGCCTGTCCTGAAATGATTAATGGAGTCCGAGCTTCATCGACTAAAATAGAGTCCACTTCATCGACAATTGCATAGTTCAGCGGACGCTGTACCATTTGATTACGGTAAACAACCATGTTGTCTCTCAGATAATCAAAACCTAGTTCATTATTTGTGCTATATGTGATATCCGCATTATATGCCGCACGCTTTTCTTCTGCTGTTTTTGAGTTGATATTCAGACCAACACTCAATCCAAGGAAATTGTACAACTCTCCCATTTCACTTGAATCACGAGTTGCCAAATATTCATTGACTGTTACCACGTGGACACCTTCACCGGATAAAGCATTCAAATATACCGGCATTGTAGCTGTCAAGGTTTTCCCTTCCCCTGTTCTCATCTCAGGGATGTTACCATCGTGAAGAACAATCCCCCCCATAAGCTGAACACGGTAAGGATATAAACCTAATACCCGCTTTGCCCCTTCACGAACTACAGCGAACGCTTCAGGCAGCAGTTGATCTAAGGTTTCGCCTTTTTGATAGCGTCCTTTCAGCTCATCTGTTTTGCCGCGAAGTTCATCATCACTTAATTGTTCCATTGCTGAAGCAAAGCTATCAACCTGGTCTGCAATCCCTTCGAGACGTTTTAGTTCCTTTTTATCGTTTTCAATCATCTTTCTAAGAAAATTTGCCATTTTTCAAGTGTTCCTTTCAATTAACTCTATTTATTTTTCTACAAATCACACAATCATTTTACCTGAAATGTACAATCATCCTTCTTATTTTATCATTACTTCATAAGAAAGGAAATAACTTATCCTAAGAATTACTTAAATATTTGTATGTACTCACAATAAAAGCTGGAGAAAAGCACCTGCTTTACTCCAGCCGACTGTTCTACTTGTTTAAGAATGAAACAGCAGTTACTTAGTCTGTTTCGATTAAGCCGTATTTACCATCTTTACGACGGTATACGATGCTTGTTCCATTAGTTTCAGAATCTTCAAAGATAAAGAAATTATGTCCCAGCATGTTCATTTGCAGAACTGCTTCTTCGCTGTCCATTGGTTTCAGTGATAAACGCTTTGTACGTACGATATCAAGTTCAGATGTTTCTTCTGAATTGTCATCTTCTGTGAAGAAAGTTGCTGGCTGTGTATTGCCTAAGCCAGTTTCACGTGATTTACGATTGATTTTTGTTTTAAATTTACGAATTTGACGTTCTAATTTATCTACAACTAAATCAATACTTGCATAAAGATCTGGAGACGTTTCTTCCGCTCTCAATACTAAATATGGAAGTGGAATCGTCACTTCAACTTTTGCAGTTTTTTCAGTATAAACTTTCAAATTAACATAAACTGTTGCTTCAGGTGCATCGCTGAAGTATCTCTCCAGTTTTTTAACTTTTTTCTCTACATAATCACGAATCGCTTCTGTTACTTCGATGTTTTCTCCGCGCACATTATATCTAAACATAACAATTGCCCCTTTCATCTACCACTAAAGAGGGAACTAAAAGGACCACTCTTCCGCTCCCTCTTCTTACTTCCATTATAGCTAACATTTGGATATTTGCCAACAAAATTACTACTCAAATTTCGTTCAAATATTTCAAATTAGCGAGCTAAAGAAAAAGTTTCAATTTTTTCAACCGGATATTCCAAAAATAATTCAGCCGCAAAGAAAAGTGTTCTCCCTGTCGTATATATATCATCAACTAAAATAACACTTCTTTTTTTAAACTGCTGCTTATTCTCTGCGTTAATACAGAAAGGCTGCTGTCCTGCTAACCGCTCTTCCCTGTTTTTTTGTGCCTGAGGTCTTTCTTCATTATTTCTTAATAAAAGCGGAGAATATGAAATTCCTGCTCCTGTTAAGAGTCCTTCTACTTGATTGAACCTTCTTTCCTTCAACCGTTGTTCCGATAATGGAATTGGAACAATCAGATAATCATTTTTATTTTTTAGATACCCACTAATTTCTTTTGAAAAGCTGAAGCGCAACTGATAATTTCCTTTAAACTTATATTCTTCAAACCAATGCTTCATTTCTTTATTGTAATGAAACAATGCGGTATGCTGAAACTTGTAGTCTGGGTATTTTTGTTGCCACAAGCGACAGTCATCACAGTGACTGGTCTCTTGCTGCTCTCGACAACAGCCTGGACAGTTTGCTCCTTTTTCAATCAGTCGAAAATTACTGAGACATTCATTACATAGTTCGTTAGCATGAATAGAACGAAGCAATAAAAGCTCCGGGATTGGAAGTAGCTTAACAATTTTCTGGTTACAGTACAAACAGTTCATCTATCAACCCTCGTTTTCTAGCCAACTGATTCATCTTTTTAATTTGATAAATACTAGTTTTAACTGCTTTGGTCTGTCCGTCACATAAAAAATAGACTTTTGCATTGGTGAATTCTGCCTTGCGATCAACTCTTCCAGCAATTTGGACTAATACAGATTCTGTAAATACCGGACGTTCTGCTCCCAGAACAATTACAGACACCCGCTCGAACGTTACTCCACGTTCCAAGATAGTCGTCGTCAGAAACAAACGGAATTTTTGGGCTCTCATCCCCTGAACCTTTTCTAACCGTTTTTCATCTTTGGAATGGACGGCCTCTATTGCAAGGTCCTTCATCTCTTTATTTATTATAGGATAAAGCATTTCCAGTATTTTAATGCTTGGACAAAACAACAAGATGTTATTTTGAGCTACTAATAACCGAATCATTTCTTTTAATTCTTTAGGAATGAAGCCTTTTTTAATTTGTTTATACCAGCCCGCACACCTTTTGACTATTGGAACAGGTAGTACCCTTCGATGATATCTAGCTGGTAAAACGATTGTAGCTAGCTGACCTTTCCCCATCTCATTTAAGAGCTTCTTTGTCGGTGTTGCCGTCAGATAGACAAGGCTGCCCTCCTCTTTTAGAGCATTCTGTGCGCCTCTATGAAGTATTTCTTCATCTATATAAGGAAAGGCATCCACCTCATCAATTATTAGTAAATCAAAAGCTTGATAAAACCTCAACAACTGATGTGTTGTACAAACAACCAGCTTTGTATAACGATAAAGTTCTTCCACTTTTCCATGTAAAAGCAAAATATCTTCAAAAGGAAACACCGCTTTAATTCGTGGAAAAAGCTCTAGACAGACGTCAACTCTAGGAGAAGCGATACAAATCCGACTGTCTTTTTCTAATAAGGCATGGAGCGTTTCAAACAGCATTTCTGTCTTGCCTGCCCCTGTCACTGCCCACACCATACCATTTTTCTTGATTTCAGTAAGATGACGTAACTCATCTGAAACGACTTTCTGCCCGTCAGTCAATGTTCCGTTCCATGAAAAGACCACTTTCCTCGACTCTGTTTCAGGCTCAGGCAAATGATAAAAAACTTCTGTGCTGTCTACTCTTCCCATTTGAATACATGACGGACAGAAAAATATCTCACTACTTAAATGGACAGCTGATTTTTCATGTATGCTTCCACAACGGCAACAACTGACTCTTTTATGGGTTATTTCCATTGCAGGTAGTTGAATAGCCTTGGAAAATTCTTCGATTGCTGTAAGTTCTTTCTTCATAACTCTTCTTCCGGTCAGTTCATTCATTCGTTATCCCTCCAAAAAGAATATTCGCAAAAGAATAAAGTATCAATTAAAAAAGCTCAAAACTGTTTGTAAACGGTTTCGAGCTTTTTTTTAATTAATTTTTCAGTTTCTGCACTATACTAAATAAGCCATTTTGATTTTAATAACTTATTAAAAACAACATATTCTTTCTCTAAATTAACCTGAGCGACTTGATAGCTTGCATTTAGCCAGCCATAAGCACCTTTTTCAGGATGTTTATAATCATTTGCCCACCAGTCAGAATCTTTACGAGCTGTTTTAGGGAGACCAGAGTACGGAAAAAGCAACTCATCAAACTGAGTGAAAGTCAAAGTCACCTGTGAACCACCGTTTTCTTTCAAGTACTGTGTCACATGATCATATTTCTTTGATCGCTCTTTTGCCATTTGATCCCTCCTTTTTAATATTATCTCACAAATCATTGAAGATTCAACCACTTGAACTTATTTTTCAAGCGGATTCTAGTTGCCTAACCTGTTTTTTTTACCTATACTGATAGTATTACCTAAATGAAAAGGAAGAGCCCATGATTGATCATTATTTTACCATCCGTCAGGATGGTCAGAGTGAATTAGAGATAAAAAAATCACGCTTTATTTGTTTTTTAAAGCGTGTTTCAACAGAAGAAGAGGCGAAAGCATTTATCGCTGGAATAAAAAAAGAACATTGGAAGGCGAATCATAACTGCAGCGCATTTATTCTAGGAGATCAAGGAGAGATTCAGCGCAGTAGTGATGATGGAGAGCCTAGCGGAACAGCTGGTATTCCTATGCTGGAGGTTTTGAAAAAACAGGAGCTGATTAACGTGGCAGCTGTTGTCACCAGATATTTTGGCGGAACGAAGCTAGGGGCGGGTGGACTGATTCGGGCTTATAGTCATGCTGTCTCTCAAGCAACAAATGAGATTGGTATTGTTGAAGGTAAGCTTCAACAGGAAATTATTTTGGATATCGCCTACCCGCAGCATGGAAAACTACAGAATTTTTTGGAAGCCAGCAGTTACACAGTAAAGGATACTCAATTCAGTGAGAAAATTTCAGTTATTTGTCTAGTGGATGAGCATTTAACTGAACAATTTATTACGGAAGTTACTGATATTTTAAATGGACAATTTTCGTACATCGAAGGAACAACCAGTTATCATGAGATTCCCGTAAAAAAACTGTGACATAAAATGTCACAGCTTTTTTCAGTCTTTAGCAGATAAATACTTTTATGAACTTTTTTCCCAAAGTATTTATCTTTAACTATAAATGTTTTTTGAAATAATAATCAACTACTGATTTTTTTGTAAAGTTCATTCGTTTTATCGAATGTGTAGCCGTTAGCTAGCAAAACACCACATGAGCCTAAATTTTCAGGTTCCGGCTGAACAATAATCCGTTCGGCATTTTCCGATTGAAATACAGTATCGGTTAGGAGAACAACGATTTGTTTACCAATCCCTCTACCTAAATACGCGTCTTCCCCAATCATATAATCAATGCTGAAGGTGCCTTCCAGTTGTTCAGACCCGTGCCATGTTTCACCACTCTCTGAAAATTGATAATACTGACAAAAGCCGATTGGCTGGTCATTGTGCTCAACAATAAAGTGGTGTAGAAAGCTAAAAGCTTCCCGCCGCTCTCTAACTTCCAGCAGCCAGTCTTCAGGGTCGTGATACCAACGTGCCACATGCTCTTTTTTCAACCAGCTTTCAAATAAACAAATATCTTCGTCTGTAAATGGTCTTAATGATAAATTCATAGTAAGTTCCTCCAAATAGTTTAGATTTATACATTCATTTTAAATCTATCTATTCGGCGGGCCTCGTATTCTATTTTCCTTTACAATTTAGCAGGGATATCTAATTCTCATCGTTCTTCCTCCTCTATTTTTCTAAGTAAAATTCAAATCGATTACCAGCGTATTGTGTTCGTACGTACTCAAACGGACGACCATCCTCCAAATAGGATATTTGACGTAGTCTAAGGATTGCTGCTCCACGTTTCATGTCCAAATACTCGGCAATTTGCTCAGATGCAAGCATTGCTGAAATTGTCTGATTTGCTTGTCCAATTTTGTAGCCGCCTTTTTCCTCTAGCGTTTTATAAAGAGACATGCTGATTTCCGATTTACTATACTTTTCTACAAGTGAATAAGGGATACTGGCTACCTCAAAACAAATAGGGACATCATCCGCATAACGAATCCGCTCCATTTTCAAAATAGAATCATCTTCACTTAATTGTAGTTTTTCTAATTCACTGGAGCTTGGTTTAGCAATAAAATAGGAAACTGTTTTACTCGAAGGTACCCGGTTTTGAGAAAGCATTATTTCTGTAAAACTAGTTGTCCCAATCATTCTTTCCTGCACCTTTTGGCGGGCAACATAGGTTCCTGAACCAATCTTTCTTTCAAGAATCCCTTCATCCGCGAGCGTCTGTATTGCTTGGCGCAAGGTCATTCGACTGACCTTAAACTGCACAGCCAGCTCTCGTTCCGATGGTAGACGGTCGCCAATCGCCCAATGACCTTTTTCAATATCTTCTTTTATTTTATCATGAATTTGTAAATATATTGGTAAAGATGAAGTCATCTCTATCCCCCCTCGTTATTTTTCTATCTCAAGTATAACTGGTATATACCTGATTAACAACCATAATTTTAAGTATAGCTTATCAAAAGATAATTCTGCTTTTTTTGGTCTAACTAATGAACAGACAAGAAAGAAGGTTTTCTTCAATTAAAGACAACAAATTGGTCTGTCCTTTTCATCAAGTAACAAGAGTTTAGTTTTGCCAGCGCGGCAAACATTTTTTTAGTTGACTAGTCCAGCTAATTAATCTGCTGTCTTGAAGAGCCTCCGCTTTACTTTGTTTAAGAAGCAGTCTTGTATATACCTTTTATGTAGACAGAAAAAATCCTTCTTATTGCTGTGCAGCCTCGCAATAAGAAGGATGTGAAGTAATAGCTGTTTCGTTTTCAACATCTAACACTTTTATTCAGACAGCTTTACTTCGTTTAAGAACGTACTTCGACTTCTTCTTTTGCCATCTTGTTGGCAGTTGCCATCATTAGTCGAATTCTGTTTAATTGATTAACCAAAGAAACACCTGGATCATAGTCAATCGCTGCAATATTGGCTTTAGGATATTGATGTCTTAGCTCTTTAACGACACCTTTTCCAACAACATGATTTGGAAGACACCCGAACGGCTGCATACAAACAATATTGTTTACACCTGCTTTCAATAGCTCAATCATTTCACCGGTTAAGAACCAGCCTTCACCGGTATGATTTCCTATTGAAAGGATTTTTCCAGCATCTTCAGCCAATTCATAAATTGAGGCAATCCCTTCAAAGCGTTCGGAATTTCTTAACGCCTTATCCATTGGCTTCTCTACTAATTCAATCATACGAATGGCAAATTCAGCAATCATCTTACTCTTTTTAGACATCCCCAGATTTTCATATTTAAAGATTTGGTTGTATAAAGAATAGTTCATAAATCCGACAATATCCGGAACAACTGCTTCGGCTCCTTCTTCTTCCAGCAATCGGACAATATCATTATTTGCCGTAGGAGAGTACTTCACCAGAATCTCTCCCACAACTCCAACTTTAGGTTTAACAATATCCAAAAGAGGAACTTCGTCAAAGTCTTTGATGATTTTCTTCATATTTCTATTAAACTGGGTTAATGAACCATTTCGAACGTTCTTTTCGATCTTTTTGAGCCATTCTGTATGCATCTTATCAATCATTCCCGGCTCAGTTTCGTACGGCCGAGTCCGATAGACAACTCGTTCAAATAGGTCGCCATATAAGAATGCAATTGCAACTCTTTTTAACAGAGGCAGAGTAAATTTGAATCCTGGATTAGATTCCACCCCTTTGTTCCCCATTGAGATTGACACAACAGGAACCTGAGGGAATCCAGCATCATTCAAGGCCTTTCTGAGCAAAGGAATATAGTTCGTTGCTCTGCAGCCGCCGCCAGTTTGGGTCATCATGACACTTACATTATTCAGATCGTATTCTCCACTTTGTAAAGCTTCAACTAGCTGTCCGATAGAAATAATTGCCGGATAGCAGGAATCATTATTCACGTATTTCAACCCTACGTTGACAGCTTCACGGTCTTCTGCCGGCAAACAAACCACATTATAACCGGATGCCTTCAATGCAACATCTACTAATCCGCTTTGATGAATTGGACTAAGCATTGGCAGCAGTAGTGTATGATCTTTCTTCATCTGCTTAGTAAAGACAATTTTTTCTTGAGTCTCTTCTTTCAGCTGGGGTTCAAAGCCTTGTTTATCCCGTTCACCAACAGCTGCTTTTAATGACCGCAAACGGATTCGAATAGCCCCTAGATTAGAGCCTTCATCAATTTTTAAAACCGTATAGATTTTTCCGTACTGATCCATAATTTCTTCTACCTGATCTGTTGTAACAGCATCTAACCCGCAGCCAAACGAATTCAACTGAACAAGCTCAAGATTTTTAGATTTTGCTACCACCTTTGCTGCAGCATATAAGCGGGAATGATACACCCATTGATTAACTACACGGAGATTTCCAATGTCACCAAGATGGGAGATACTATCCTCAGTTAAAACATGAAAACCTTCTTGTGTAATCACTTCAGCAATGCCGTGATTGATTTCTGGATCAAGATGATACGGTCTTCCAGATAAAACAACACCTTTCTGACCTTTTTGGTTTAGCATCAGAAGTGTTTCTTCTCCTTTATTGCGGATATCCGTTTTGAAATTTTCAAGTTCCTCATAGCCCAAATGAAGCGCCTTTGTAATTTCTTCTTTAGAAATACCTAAATCAGCAAAGCAGTTCGCCATGACGTCCGCCACAGAAGCTTCGTTTGCCAAATTAATAAACGGATTACGATAGTCCACTTTTCCTTCACGAATGTCATCCACATTGTTTCGGATAACATCTGGATAACTTTGAACAATTGGACAGTTGAAATGATTGTCTGCCTTTTTATCTTCTTGACGTTCAAATACAACACCTGGATAAAAAATCATCGGGATGCCTTTATCAATCATTGTCTGAATATGTCCATGAGCAATTTTTGCCGGATAACAAGCTGTATCGCTTGGAATAGTCTCCATTCCTTGTTCATACAATTCCTTATTGGAGCGAGGTGAAAGCTCCACTCTGAAGCCTAGCTCTGTAAAAAACGTAAACCACAAGGGATAATTTTCATACATATTTAATACTCGAGGAATACCTACTACGCCCCGCGGTGCTTCTTTTTCCTTCAGTGCCCGATATTTGAATAGCCGACGATACTTATAATCTATAAGGTTCACTTTACGGTCTTCACGTTTAACTTTAATTCTTGCTCCGCGTTCACAGCGATTTCCAGTAATGAATTTCCGACCGTCTGAAAAAACTGTCACTGTCATCATACAGTTGTTTTCACACAAACCACAATGAGTGAATTCTTTATCTGCTGTAAAAGCTTCAAGCTCTTCATATGGCAGCAGCGTTGTCTGCTCTCCAATCTCATAAT
Source organism: Enterococcus sp. LJL128 (assembly GCF_056924295.1). Taxonomy (NCBI): domain Bacteria; kingdom Bacillati; phylum Bacillota; class Bacilli; order Lactobacillales; family Enterococcaceae; genus Enterococcus; species Enterococcus sp. LJL128. The sequence continues at coordinate 88,912 of NZ_JBXPBP010000008.1, forward strand.
TTTCCAGAGCAATTAAAGCAGCACCATAAGCACCCATCAAGCCTGCAATAGAAGGACGAACTACTTCTCGTCCGCTAATCATTTCAAACGCTCTTAAAACTGCTTCATTATAAAATGTTCCGCCTTGACAGACAACTTTTTTTCCCAGTTCTTCTGGTCTGCGAATTTTGATTACTTTATAAATCGCATTTTTGATAACTGAATAGGAAAGTCCAGCAGAAATATCCCCAACTGAAGCTCCTTCTTTTTGAACTTGTTTTACTTTGGAATTCATAAACACTGTACATCGCGAGCCCAAATCAACAGGCGCCTGAGAGCTTAACGCTTCTATTGCAAAATCCTTCACATCGTATTTCAAAGACTTTGCAAAAGTTTCTATGAAAGAGCCACAGCCTGATGAACAAGCTTCGTTCAGCTGAATGGATGATAAGACACCGTCTTTAATTGTCATGGCTTTCATATCTTGACCACCGATATCCAGTATAAAATCTACTCCCGGCTGAAAATGATCAGCTGCTTTATAATGAGCCATAGTTTCAACTTCGCCAATATCAACTTTCAAAGCATTTTTGATTAGGTGTTCTCCATAACCAGTAACAGCTGCCTTGCCAATAAAAACATCCTCTGGCATTTGTTGATATAAGTCCTTCAAGACGTCCATTGTCGTTTCCAAAGGCTGTCCCTGGTTATTTCCATAATAAGAAAACAGCAAATTGCCGTCCTCATCAATCAATGTAACCTTCGTTGTTGTTGATCCAGCATCTAATCCTAAGAATGCTACACCTGAATGTTTAGAAAGAGCTTTTTCAGTCGCTTTTGCCTGATTATGTCTATCTCTAAACGCCTGCAGCTCATCTTGATTTTTAAATAGTGGTTCCAACGTATCTGTCGGCTTCAGCTGTTCCTTATCCCCTTCAGTTAAACGTTCCAAGAGCAGAGACAGCGTACTTTGTTCTGCATCTTTAGAATAAATTGCAGCTCCCATAGCGACAAAAAGCTGAGGATTTTCCGGAAAAATCACATCTTCTGGTTGAATATCCAACGTTTCTATAAATCTTCTACGCAGTTCAGACATGAAAAAGAGCGGGCCACCTAAAAAGGCAATCTTTCCTTTTATTTTTCTGCCGGCAGCTAATCCAGCAATCGTCTGATTCACAACTGCCTGAAAAATACTGGCTGCAATATCTTCTTTAGCCGCACCTTCATTGATTAACGGCTGTACATCTGTTTTGGCAAATACACCACATCTTGAAGCAATTGGATAGATGGTTTGATAATTTTTGGCTAATTCATTCACTCCATTTGCATCTGTTTTCAACAGAACAGCCATCTGATCAATAAAAGCACCAGTTCCTCCTGCACAGCTACCATTCATTCTCTGCTCCAGAGCACCCTCAAAAAAAGTGATTTTAGCATCTTCTCCGCCTAGCTCAATAGCTACATCTGTTTCCGGGATGATTTCCTCAACTGTACGAGTGCAAGCAATTACCTCCTGAACAAAAGGAATTTCCAGAACATCTGCCAGTCCCATACCGCCTGAGCCTGTAATCATCATCGTTAGTGGCTGGTCTCCACCCAGAAGCTCTTTTGCCTCTTCCAAGACCTTTTCTGTCGCGGCTTTTACATCTGAGTAGTGCCGCTCATATTTTGCAAATTTTGTTTGATTTTCTTCATCTATAATTACTAATTTTACTGTCGTCGATCCGACATCGATGCCTGCCCTCAATTTCATATCTCCCTGCCTCTCCAAGAGAAAAAGTTCACAATCAGCAACACACTGTTGATTAACTTACATCCTGTTTGTTATAATACTTATGTCTATTTTAGGGAGTATTAATTTTTTTTGCAACAGTCAAAAGACCTGTTTTTGTGAGATAAACAACAAACTTATTCAAATTGTTGGCTTTTTGAAAGGAATTTAAAGGATGAAAAAGAAAGATCTGCGAGTTATGCGTACCCACAAAATGATTATTGAAGCATTTATCCAATTAGTTGAAGAAAAAGGATTTGATGTTCTAACAATTCAGGAGATAGCGGATCGGGCAATGATTAACCGTGCTACATTTTACGCCCATTTTAAAGATAAACAAGATCTTTATGAACAAATTTTTGATTTAGCTGTTCGTGCATTCACCTCAGTTTTAGATACAGATACCTCGATTAAAGAAAACAAAATTGAGGTAAAAAAAATCGAACTGCTCCTGTCCAGAATCTACAATAATATTCATAAAAACAAAAACTTTTTTCTGACAATTATGGATGGCAGCTCCAATGAAATTTTAAAAAGAAAATTGGCTGATATTCTCTATGAGAAATACGCCGACACACTTTCCCGTTTACGTATTACAGAAAACGATATTGAAGTCCCGATTGATTTTATTATTGAATACATGACCTCGATATTTATTGGAACACTTCATTGGTGGATTACCAGCGATACAAACATGACACCCAATCATTTAGCTCGGTTAGTTATAAAGCTTGTAGGAAACGGACATTTAACCGTTCTCGGCATTGAGATTGAAAAATAGCTGTAAAGCTAAAATAAGGGGCTGTGACATTAGTATGCCTCAGCCCCTTAAACCCAGATAAACGGTGTTTCAGAAGTAACTACTAGCAGCGAGCTGCATCGATGTCCGCTCAACATCAGTGGTAAACCACTGTGTTTCAAGTCTCTTCGACAATAAGTCGAAAATTCGCAAAAATTTGTGGAACACCAGGTAGGAATCAGTCAACATCGAATGGTTTACCTTCGTGTTTCCTGTCATTTCCGGAATTTCCGCCTTATTGCTTAGAATCACTGTGACTACTCTTTGAGCAGAGCAGATGATGAAAAGTACCTACTTGGTGCTTAGAATCACTGTGACTGCTCTTTGAGCAGAGCAGATGATGGAAAGTACCTACTTGGTGCTTAGAATCACTGTGACTGCTCTTTGAGCAGAGCAGATGATGAAAAGTACCTACTTGGTGCTTAGAATCACTGTGACTGCTCTTTGAGCAGAGCAGATGATGAAAAGTACCTACTTGGTGCTTAGAATCACTGTGACTGCTCTTTGAGCAGAACAGATGATGAAAAGTACCTATTTGGTGCTTGAAGCTGAACACTTCCGCCTCAACCTCATTTTTTATTAGTTATTTTTGGCACGCCACTTTTTATTATGAGTAGTGTTTCTATTTGAGGTTATTTTACTAGAAACACCAACCTTCACATTGTACTTCTTCTGCTTGGTTAAGTCATAGACCTTCTCTGCTGCATCTGTAATCTTTTCTTTCAAATTCATAGACAATCTCTCCTTTGCTTTCTTGTTCATTCGTCAATGTGAGATGGTAAAAAAAATAGAACCACTCAGTTATGCTGAGTAGCTCTAGGTACTGGGGTAGCTGGATTCGAACCAACGAGTGACGGAGTCAAAGTCCGTTGCCTTACCGCTTGGCTATACCCCAAAAACAAAATGGAGGAGAGTGGATTCGAACCACTGAACCCTAAGGAACGGATTTACAGTCCGTCGCGTTTAGCCACTTCGCTACTCCTCCAAAAGTCATCTTAAAAACCTGACTTGTTTATAATACATAATTTCTACTCGAAATGCAAGTGTTATTTTAAAAAATTTTTCAACTTATTCAGCTAAATTCCATAGGCGAATAACTGTTTCGATTCCTTCATCAATGGACTTAACAACTCCTTGGTTTTCTTTACCCATTTCAATCAAAAATTTCCCAGAACCATTAGGAACAATTCTGCCTATTTCTTTTTTTCCAATCAACAAATTTGTACTCTCGACTTGTTGACCGTTGAAGGTTATTTTTTCCTCTTCAACTCGAACTTCAATATCCTTATTCTTTTTTGACATTCTTATCCCTCCAGAAGTAAATCATACCATAAACAGCTAAAAAAGCATCTATTTCTGCATAAATAGATACTTTTTTTTATTATTGACTAAATAAGTGTTTTCGCTGATATTCACTCCAAACTGCCACACCAACGCCAATTAGAATAGATCCAATCCCCATATAAATAAACATCCACAAGAAACTTGATAAGTAAGCCTGAATAAAATCATACATAGCTTTTGACTGAATACCAATCCGCTTCAAATAACCAGAAAGTAGAATAAGTGCTGGAATAACGGCCATCATTAACCCGCCCCCAACAAAAATGTATTCCCAGTATCTCAGTAAGCGATGCAGATAGCCGCGGAGTGATCTAAATAAAATTACACTTAATACTATCCATAAAACACCACAGACAGCCATGAATATCCATAGTTTTGAACTATATGCCATCACTCGATTTCCAAAAGAAAGCAGAAACGGCAATTCAATATATCCTTTATAAACTGTTGCAGTCTGATCTGCCAACAGTTTAACGGCTTCGTCGCTTTCCGCTGTCAAATCAATATTATTTTCCGCCGCGTATTGTTTGATTTTTTCAGTTACTGAACTTTTTACTTGCTGTTCATTTTTAATTGAAAAAGGCGTATCCGGATGATACATTGCAGTAAAGTAGTTATTCATATCCTCTTTGACAATAGCTTCTTCTACTGCATTAGATAGTACCCCTTCAGGAATGTTGCTCCCTAGCGCACTATTTTCAATTTGCTTATTCATTTCTTTAGTAAGCTGACTATAGTAATCGGCTTTCTCAGCTTGCTTCTCCATATATTTCTCACTAAAAAGCGTCAACCGCAAACTCAATAAAAGGAGGAATGCAACTAGAAAGACCATCGCCAAGAAAGCTAGAAACAAACGGGAAACTGCTGCTCCCTTAAATTTTTTTCTTTTCATTAAGCTTTATTCCTCCACTTTATTTTGTTCCATCAATAATCGGTCCAGAAACATAATCAGCAAACACAAATACCCGATCAGGTGTCAGCCCAATAGCATCTAATGGGTAGCAGGTATATAGAATCAATGAATGCTTCGATTTATCTCCCAGTCTTTCATCGATAACAGGATCAGTATAGTGTGCAATTCTATTTTCTGTCACTTGATAGGTATAGTCCCCGTAATGCGTATGGATAGTAATCTGGTCTCCTACTTCCAAATAATGGATTTGACCAAAGGATGGCCTGTTGTGACCGCCAATCAAAGTCGTTCCTAAATCTCCCGGAATCATACTTCCAATATACTGCCCGGCACCTTTACTAAGGATATCTTCGCTATCGCCATAAAACAATGGTTCATCAATTCCAACTTTATCAATAACCACCCGACCAAACTGATCTCCACCAACAGGATAAACCAATGTAGAAGAAGGTATTTTCCCTTCATCGTTCACCGCTGCCGCTTTTTCCTCAGGCTCAACTTGAGTAAAAAGATCGTTTGCCTTTACTTCAAAATCTGGTGAATCATTTAATAGTATCAGCTGTACTGCTGATCCTGCAAAATTGATGACAGGTGCACCAATGATATAAATGACAAAATAGCCAAAAAGCATAAAGAGAAGAGGCATAAAAATAAATGCCCCTACTCTCTTAAGAATTTTTTTATTATGCAAGTTTACGTTTTCTACTTACAAATGCTGCACCTGCAGCTGCTGCTAGTAAAGAACCAAAAGTGATGCCGCTCAGTGCATAGTTGTTTCCAGTGTTTTTAACTGTGCTTCCAGACTGATAAACAGGGTTGCCTTTAGCATCAGTAATCATCACTGCTGTGTATGCACCGCCAGTACCGAAAGTAATTTTCACGCCTACAGCATTACCTGCTGCTACAACGTAGTTTTTCAACTGATCGATAATACTTGTCGGCAACAGACGCAATGCATCTGCTAAAGTTGTTGCATTTGTTGTATCAACGTTTTGTGATTCAACTAATGCTACTGCAGCACGGATGTTTGTAAGAGCTTCTTCCACCTGTGCATCTGTTAACGCTACACGTTTCAAATGATTTTCTGTTGCATTAATTTCTGCAGCTCCAAAATAGAATTTTTTGCCGCCAATTGTTGCTCCAGCATTTAGCGTATCAAGAATTTTTTGCTCGTTCGCCGCAATTGCTCCGTCAGCAGAAGCTTGCGAAGTAGGAACAGCAAACACCCCAACAGCCATTAGAACTACAGCTAAGAATCCAATGATTTTTTTCACTTAGTCTCCTCCTATCCTTTATTATTTATAATAAATCATAAGCAAATCAAGAAGAATCGTCATGATAAATTATACGTGTAATATCCCACCATAAATATATAAATGGCGCATGATACCTTACTTATCAAAATTATCACACGTGAAAATAATAGTCAATTAGTTTAATCACTTTTCTATTAAAAAAGTATTTATTTCTCTTGTTTTGATAATAAAACAGCTTCAAAGACATCATACCCTGCTTCTTTTAAAACTTTTTCAATTTTTTCAGTTTCCCGGCTTTCAATTTGCATTTCGAGAATTGTCTCTAATTCTTTACGGTGCACTACAATATTAGTAATACTAAAATCATTATCAGAGAGCAGCTTGGTAATTGCTGCTAAAATTCCTTTGTGGTCCTCTAATATCCGCAATTGAATTCTAGTTCCGCCTTCATGATATCCAGTAATCTTTAAGAAGGCATCAAAAATGTCATTATTTGTTATGATTCCATTCAGCTCACCCTTACTATCTACCACTGGAAGAACTCCCACATTATTGGTTCTCATCTTATAAATCCCGTCTTCCAAAGAAGCTTCCGGATCTACCGTAAGCACATCCTTGACCATGATATCTGCCGCCGTGGTCTTGTTCAGCAGATAGTTCACTTCGTATACACTCAAGCTTGTTGCCTGAGACGGCATCGCAGCTTGAATGGTTCCTTCTGTCAGCAGCCCTACCAGACGTTCATTTTGTACAACTGGTAAACGATGAATATCGTTTTTTTTCATTAAATCTACCGCATCAAAAATTTTTATATCAGGCTGTACAACGATCAGATTTTTCGTCATAAAATCTCTTATACTCATTTCCTAGCCTCCCAAATATGCTTTCTTCACTTTTTCATCATCGATTAATTCTTTTCCTGTACCGCTTAGAACGATGCTGCCGGTTTCCAATACATACCCTCTATCTGCAATAGACAATGCCATTTTTGCATTCTGCTCAATTAACAGTACAGTTGTCCCCTGTTTGTTAATCTCTTGAATAATATTGAATATCTCCTGAATGAAGATTGGCGCTAGTCCCATTGAAGGCTCATCCAGCAGCAGCAACTTAGGTTTAGACATTAATGCCCGGCCCATCGCAAGCATCTGTTGTTCACCGCCGGAAAGCGTTGCAGCATCTTGAGTTCTTCGTTCCTTCAAAATTGGAAAACGCTCAAAAATCATGTCATATTCTTCTTTAAGCTCATTCGTTTTCCTTAAGAATGCGCCCATTTCTAAATTTTCCTGAACAGTTAATCCAGGAAACACATGGCGTCCTTCGGGTACCTGACACAAGCCGGAAGCAACAATTTTCTGAGGCAAGGTTTTCTGAATTTCATTTCCTTCAAAAATGATTTTACCTTGGGAAGGACGGTTCAATCCTGATATTGTTCGAAGAATAGTTGTTTTTCCTGCGCCATTGGCACCGATTAGAGAAACAATCTCCCCCTCCTCCACATGAAAACTAACCTCTCGAACAGCTTGAATCATCCCATAATGGACCGATAAGTTTTCAATTGACAGCATTACAGCTCACCTCCGAGATAGGCTTCGATTACCCTTGGATTGTTACGAATATCCTCCGGTTCGCCTTCAGCAATGATTCGTCCATATTCCAGCACATAGATTCGCTGACAGACTTCCATCACGAGACTCATATCATGTTCAATTAACAAAATCGTAATTTGAAATTCTTTTTGGATTTTTCTAATTAGTTCCGTCAATTCGGCTGTTTCCTGCGGATTCATACCTGCCGCCGGCTCATCGAGAAACAAAACTTTGGGATCTGTTGCCAAGGCTCTGACAATCTCCAGTCGGCGCTGTTCTCCATAAGGTAGATTCTTCGCCAAATGCTCTGCTTTCTCTTCCATGCCGAAAATACTTAGTAGTTCCTTCACTTTAATGCGCAGTTTATCTTCCTTTTTATAAAAGCCGGGCAACCGCAAAATACTAGAAAAAATACCTTCTTTATTTTTACTATTCATTGCAATCAGGACATTATCCATTACGGTTAATTCTTTGAACAAACGAATATTTTGAAAGGTTCTGCTCAACCCCATATCAGCTATTTCATAAGGCTTCATCCCGTTTAAAATGTGTGTTTTTCCAAGTTCTTCTAATTCTACAGTTCCTTCACTTGGTTCATAAACACCTGTTAGAAGGTTAAATAAGGTGGTTTTTCCGGCACCGTTTGGACCGATTAAACCAATTAATTCGTTTGTCTCTAATGACAAATTGACATTAGAAACGGCTGCCAGACCGCCAAAGTTTTTTGTCAGATTTTTAACTTCCAATAGAGGCATTAGAATCGTCCCCCTTTTTATTAAATAGTCGCTTCACTGAAAATTCCCAAGTTCCCAGCAAACCACCTGGTTTAAAAATCATAATAATGATTAACGCCAACGCATAAATAATCATTCGAAGTTCGCCAAAATTCTGCAGATACATATTCATAAAGCCTAAGGCAACAGCAGCGATTACTGTTCCCGTCACACTTCCGATACCGCCAAATACAACAATAATTAAAATATCTATAGACTTCATAAAGCCGAAATCTTTTGGAGCAATTGTCTGAATATAGCTCCCATACAAACCGCCTGCTACACTGGCTGTCATTGCACCTATGACAAAAGCGATAACCTTATATTTGGTAGTGTTTACTCCCATTGATTCAGCGGCTATCTCATCTTCACGAATAGCAGTTGTCGCCCGCCCAGATCCACTATGGATATAGTTAACCACAATTAATATAGTGATAACAGTAAATCCAAAGACCATCGACCAGTTCACAAAAGGCGGAATACCAAAAATTCCCGCTGGTCCATTCGTGATATCTCTCATATTAATAATGACAATTCGAATAATTTCAGAAACACCTAACGTAGCAATCGCAAGATAATCCCCTTTTAGACGTAAAGTAGGAATCCCCACAATTACGGCAATAATTCCCGAAAGAATAATCCCAAGCAATAATCCACTGAAAAAACCAGCCATCGTTGGATTTTTAACTGATACTATCGCAGTCGCATAGGCGCCAATTGCCATAAAACCTGCATGACCTAGAGAAAATTGACCGGAAAAACCAATAATCAGGTTTAAACCCAACGCTAAAATAATGTTGATTCCAATCGTGATAAGTGTATTTTCCATATACAGATTTACTGCTCCTGCGACATAAGCCGCATAAATAATCCCATACACAGCAAGTGTTATCAGCAGCCAAATTAGATTATATTTCAGATTTTTTTTCATACTTATCACCTACACTTTCTCTTTCACGTTTTTCCCTAGAATTCCAGCTGGACGAATGAGCAATATAATGATCAGCAGTGCATATACTACGGCATCTTTATAATCAGAAAAACCAAAAGCAACAGCCGCCGTTTCCAACAGACCGATAACAAACCCGCCAATCGCTGCACCTGGAATAAGGCCAATACCGCCGACGACAGCTGCAACAAAGGATTTCAGTCCTGGAACAACACCCATCATCGGATCAATTGAATTATAGTATAAACCAATCAGCATTCCTGCGGCAGCCGCTAAAGCAGAACCTAATGCAAATGTGAATGATATCGTACGGTTCACATTAATTCCCATAAGCTGTGCTGCGTCTGCGTCCACGCTTACTGCCCGCATTGCTTTCCCCATTTTGCTCTTTTTAACGATAACCTGGAGCAAAATCATCAACAATAATGAGGTAAATAGAATAATTAATTGAATATTCGAGACTTCAATGAAACCTAATTTATAAACCTCCATCTTGATGGCTTGAGGAAATGCCCGAGGGTCTGACTTTACCATTTGAATCATCACATTTTGCAGCAGAAACGATACGCCAATCGCTGTAATCAGAGCAGCAATTCTTGTAGATTTCCGCAGTGGACGATAAGCTAAAAATTCAATAACTACACCAATAACAGCCGCACAGACCATTGATAGAATTAGTGCAGGGAAAAAACCTAGCTTGAAATTGTTAATAAAAAAATACCCCATGAATGCACCTAGCATATAGATTTCTCCATGAGCGAAATTGATTAATTTTATAATGCCGTATACCATTGTATATCCAAGTGCCAGTAAGGCATAGATGCTTCCTAAAAACAGACCGTTTACCAGCTGTTGAAGCAACATTTCCATTTCCATTTTCATCACATCCAATTTTGTTTTTGTTGAGAATAAAAGAAATCGGAATAAAACAAGTTTTCTTCAAGAAATAAGTATTGGAAACAGCTATTCAGTTGTTCTCACAACTTACTATCTGTAGGCATTTAAGAATCAGCAGTCTCAAATATAAAATGATTTATCCGCCTGTCTTATTCTTACCTTTCACTGTATAGATTATCCGGCTTATTCTTGAAGAAAACTCTTCTATCCCGCCATTTATTCATATTTTGTGCATATACAACTTGATTTATCCTGCACGCCTTTTATTCTCAAAAAGGTATTTCTAAGGATTTACAGGTTCAGCAGATGTTTCTTTTCCTTCTGTTAATCCAAGAACAACTGCAGATTTCTCAGGATTATGATTCTTATCCATCGTCATTTTTCCTGTTACACCAACAAAATCCTTCAATTCAGCAAGACCTTTGGTAATTGCTTCTGAATCAGCTGAATCTTGTTCTTCAATGGCTTGCTTCAACATATAGACAGAATCGTATGCCAGCGCATTGAAAGCTGAAGGCTGTTTGCCATACTTCTCTTTGAATGCATCTACAAATGGCTGTACTTTATCTGTTGCAGGTGCTTTTTCAGAGAAATGACCTGTATAGTATACATTGCTTACATTTGCTGCACCAGCAATCTCAACTAATTTTTCATCGCCAAAACCATCTGCACCAATAATTGGTTTATCAATACCCATTTCTCTTGCTTGTTTGATGATTAAGCCGGCTTCAGTATAATAGCCTGGAACATAAATAACATCGTAGTCAAGACCTTTAATTTTTGTTAATAGGGCTTGGAAATCTTTATCTCCAGCTGTAAAGTTTTCTTCTTTAACAACTTCCCCTTTATAAGTATCCTTAAATGAATCAGCTAATCCAATAGCGTAATCACTTGATTTATCCCCAAGAATAACAACCTTTTCAGATTTCAAATTGTCTTGAGCGAAGTTTGCTAAAATGACTCCTTGGAAGGTATCTTGGAAACAAGATCTAAACACATATTCCTGTACTTTGTCGTTAGCAATCGTAATGCTGTCATCTGTACCTGATGGTGTAATTAGCGGTACTCCAGCTTTTGTCATATTAGGAATCGTTGCTTTTACAGCACCCGACGTTGCAGGTCCTACCACGGCAACAACTTTGTCTTCGTTGGTCAGGTTGGAAGCAACAGAAGCCGCCTCACTGTTTTCAGATTTGTTGTCCTTAGAAATCAATTCTAATTTTTTACCAAGAACGCCGCCATCTTCATTGATTTCTTCAATGGCTAATTCAATTCCTTCTTTTTCAGCGTTTCCGTAAGCAGATACCCCACCAGAAAGCTCCATATTCATTCCAATCTTAATTGTATCCCCATCTGCCTTATTACCGGCAGTTCCGCCGCCACCGCTTGTTGCAGTAGGTCCGCATGCAGCCAGCAAAAACAGGCTGGCAAATAAATAGCTAAATCTTTTCATCTGATTACCCCCTCATTCTCTTTCACGCAACACTCAAAGAGTATGTATACAAATATAATAAAAAAACTAATGCTTGTCAATGAATTTTCAGAAAATTTCTATTATTCAAATTATTATTAAAATCTGCTTCTTTTTGTCGGATTTATACCAGCAAAAAATGACAGCGCATTCAATACTAGTTTAACTAAATTTAATTAGATTTTCTTATTTAAAAAGCAAGCCATTTATAAAAATCAGTTTATTTGAACAATAAAAATTCTTTGATTTCCAAACAGGAGAAAAAATTAAAAAGCCCGAGGCGTTTGTTCTCCTCAAGCTTTCAATACTCTATTTGTTTAAAACAGTTCAACCTATCAATGTTAGAGAAATACATTACGTTTGATAGCAGCTTTTTAATGACTCCAATTCTTTTTCGCCAAGAAGTTCGCCGCAGCTCCAACTAGGTTTGCATCATTTCGATAGTTACATATAACTATTTCCGGAACAAAGTCTTTTAGGCCAAAATGCTTCAGTTTCTTCTTCATACGCAGGTTGATTTCATCAAGCAAACCTGCTTTAGCGGAAACTCCACCGCCCAATACAATCACTTCCGGGTCAAGAGAAAACTGGATGCCAAACAACCCCTGCGTCAAATACTCATAAAAATTTTCAACCTCTTCTACAGCAACTGGATCGCCTGCTTCCGCCAAACCGAAGACCTCTTCACCCGATACAGCTTCTTTCTCCAAGCCTTTGCGCTCACAATAACGCCAAGCCATCTGAACAGCTGTTCCTAATGTGCTAAAGGTCCGATTTCCATCAAGAAACATTAGACCGAACTCTCCTCCATAAAGATGAGCGCCTTTTACGATTTCTCCTTTGTGAAAAACGGCTCCACCGATTCCTGTACCAATCACAACAAATGCAACTTCCTGTTTTCCTTTAGCTGCACCTTCATAAATCTCAGCCATCCCTGCACAGTTCGCATCGTTTTCAATAGTCACTGGTAATTCAAATAACTGTTCTAATTCATCATAAATATCAAAATGATGAATGTAGGGAATAGCAGAAATCCCTAAAATTTGTCTTTTTTGTTCATCGACTACACCAGGAGCACTAAATGCAACGCCCTCAATTGAACGTTCGGTTGCTGAAAATACCTTTGAGAATCCAGCTTTCATCTCTTCCCAATTTTTAGGTGTAGAAAATTTTCCAGTTTCAAGCAACTGATTTTCATCCCATACTCCGTACTTTACTGCTGACCCGCCTAAATCAAATGCTAATATTGCCATATTCTTCCCCTTTTTATTTATGTTATTATTTATTTCTCCGATAATTATATGGACCATGGTATTCTTCATCTGGATTTCTCTTTAGACTAAATTTCAGCGGCACATAATCTATTCCACCCTTTACAAACGGGTGACAGCGGCAAATACGAGCCACGCCCATTAGCCCTCCTTTTGCACCACCGTGTGTCTGAACTGCATCCAGCATATATTGAGAACAAGTTGGGTGGTACCGGCAACGGGGTCCCAAAGCTGGAGAGATAAAACGCTGATAAAATCTAACCAAAGAAATAATTAACTTACCAATCATTTCGTTTTTTTCCTTCTTTCCTATATAAACCTATTTAAACGATGAGTAGTCCACTTTTGCTTAAAATTGTAGTAACTGACAATTCTGCAAAAGCTTTTGTAAAATCACTCTTTTGCTGTAAAATAGATAGAGCTTATCTCTGCTTACTCAGGAGAGTCAAGCGAAATCTTACTCCCAAAAAATATTTTCAATTATTTAAGAAAATCAGCGACACTTACCGCCCGATTTTTCTCTAATAGAATTTATACATTTGGACAAACTATACCGTGTTTTTCTTCATATTGCAAGTTAGTTTCTCCTCACAAAAACTATCCAAAAAATGAAAAACATGATAAACTAACGAGGACTGGAGGGATGAAAAATGGGCTTAAAATTTGAACGAAGCGACGACCTTGACAAGCTTTTTGAATCTTTTGCTGTTGACCCTAAAAAGAAGGAAAAACCAGAAGATAAAAAAGATTCTGATAAAGATGAAAAAGAAAAAAAGCAGTGACCAGTTTCTAACTGATCACTGTTTTTTTATAGATATTTTTCAATAGCCTGCCAAGCTTCTTCTTTCCCCATTTTTGTTTGAGAAGAGAAAAGTATGAACTCATCAGTAGGATCAAAATTTAAAGCTTTTTTAACAATACTTTCATGCTTATTCCATTTTCCACGTGGGATTTTGTCCGCCTTTGTTGCAACAACAATAACCGGCAAATCATAATATTTTAGAAACTCATACATTTGAATATCATCCTGTGTGGGGCTGTGACGCAGGTCTACCAGAGATACCACAGCTTTTAGCTGTTCTCTCTGAGTAATATACGTCTCAATCATTTTCCCCCATTTGGCCCGCTCCGTTTTTGATACTTTCGCATAACCATACCCTGGAACATCAACAAAATGAAGGGTATCTTCAATTAAATAAAAGTTCAATGTTTGTGTTTTCCCAGGCTTTCCAGATGTTCGAGCCAGATTTTTTCGATTAATCAATGTATTAATAAAGGAAGATTTCCCCACATTAGATCGTCCGGCTAATGCAATTTCAGGCAGCTGAGAATCTGGATATTGAGCAGGTGAAACGGCACTAATTACAATCTCTGCATTGTGTACATTCATCTTTTTACTCCTTTTTGCTTATTTTTGGTTTGCCTTCTGTTTACAAAGTTTCAGCCAAAAGGCCGGGAGCGGTATCTTCTCAGAAGATACCCTGTCCCGACCTTTCATCCTCGTTCTATAAACAATTGTTAACCGGCTTTTTGATCTTTTTTATCGTAAACGATTGCCGGTTTTCCTTTGCCTTCAACTGCAAGCTCCGTAATAATCACTTTCTTGATTGTTTCATCAGAAGGAATATCAAACATGACATCCAGCATAATTCCTTCAATGATTGAACGTAGTCCACGAGCACCTGTATTGCGCTCAATCGCTTGTTTTGCGATTCCACGCAGGGCATCATCTTCAAACTCAAGCTCTGTATTATCTAGAGACAGCAGCTTTTGATATTGTTTCACTAAAGCATTTTTAGGCTCTTTTAAGATGCGAACTAAATCATCAACAGTCAGTTTTTCCAAAGCTGCAGTAACCGGCAAGCGACCGATAAATTCAGGAATCAATCCGAATTTCAGCAAGTCCTCCGGAATAATCTGCTGCATGATGCTTTCATCTTCAGACAATTTACTGTTATTTGTTCCAAAACCAATCGTTTTTTCTCCTAAACGGTTTCTAACGATTGTTTCGATGCCGTCAAAAGCACCGCCAACAATAAACAGAATATTGGTTGTATCGATTTGAATAAACTCTTGATGAGGATGCTTTCTACCTCCTTGAGGCGGTACACTGGCAACTGTTCCCTCTAGTATCTTAAGCAATGCTTGTTGGACACCTTCACCAGAAACATCTCTAGTGATAGAAACATTTTCGCTTTTACGTGCAATTTTATCAATCTCATCAATATAGATAATCCCTTTTTCAGCACGTTCAACGTTATAGTCAGCCGACTGTAAAAGTTTTAACAAAATATTTTCCACATCTTCACCAACATAACCAGCCTCAGTTAAGCTAGTTGCATCTGCGATAGCAAATGGAACATTTAGAGTTCTAGCCAATGTCTGAGCCAGAAACGTCTTTCCTGAACCAGTAGGTCCAATCAGACAGATATTACTTTTTTGCAGTTCTACTTCATCTGAACTAGTATTTTCAGTATGATTTACACGTTTGTAGTGATTATAAACAGCTACAGAAAGAGCTCGTTTCGCCTGTTCCTGACCAATCACATACTGATCCAGAACATCTAAAATCTCTTGCGGTTTAGGAACATCTGTCAGTTCACGAACAGCTTCGTCGTAAAATTCTTCGTCAATAATCTCTTTACACAAGTCAATACATTCATTACAAATATATACGCCAGGTCCTGCAACGATTTTCTTAACTTCTTCCTGTGTTTTGCCACAAAAAGAACAACGCACAGGGCCGTTATTGTTTGTGTTGTCGTACACGTATGTTCCTCCTTAAAATCGAAAGTAATTGAGAGTACAGTCTTTAGCAATGATATCACAAAGGGACAAAAATTGCGAGTTTTCTGTTAGACTGCTCTAATGAAAGTAGTTCTTCAGTAATCCCTATTTATGTTATACTATCCTTGTATGTTTATTTTATCAAAAATCAATAACTTGGAGGGTAATATATGTCAGAAAAAATCTTGTTGGGTACGTACACTCGTAGAATAAGTAAGGGAATTCATGAAATTACTCTGGATACGGATAAAGGTGAACTAACTACAGCTGAGCTAGTGGCTGAAGCGAAAGGACCGACCTATGTTACAGAAAGCCAAGCTGGAAAGCTTTATTCTGTAATCGAAATTGGGGAAGAAGGTGGTGCTGGTGCATTTAAACCGGCAGGCGGCTCTTTTGAACTATTGAATGCGGTAACAGAAGAAGGCGCTCCTCATTGCTATGTGGCGGTTGATGAAGAACGTCAATTGGTCTATGGGGCAAATTACCATCGCGGAATGGTCTACAGTCACCGCATCTTAGAGGACGGTTCTTTAGAGTTAGCTGATAAAATAACTCATGATGAAGAAACCGGACCTCATGAAAATCAAAACAAAGCACACGTCCATTATACAGATTTAACGCCGGATAAACGCTTAGCGGTCTGTGATTTAGGAACAGATCGGGTTTACACATATGATGTAGATGCAAAAGGCAAGCTGACGGAGATTGCTCAATATATTGCGGAGCCTGGTACTGGTCCCCGCCATCTTGTCTTCCATCCAAACAGCCAATTTGCTTATATGTTTGGCGAATTAGATAATACGGTCACTGTTCTTTCATACAACAAAGCAGACGGAACCTTCAAACAGACGCAAAAGCTGTCAACTTTACCTGAAGATTTCACTGAATTCAGCGGCGGAGCTGCTATCCGTATAACCAAGGACGGCCGTCATCTTTATGCCTCAAACCGCGGACATAACTCTTTAGCTGTTTTTTCAGTAAACGAAAGCGGTGATACTATCGCACTAGTTCAACTGATTTCAACTGAAGGAGATTTCCCTAGAGATTTCGACTTGAATGCGACAGAAGATTTTGTAGTTGCTGCTAACCAAAATACAGACAATTTGACATTATACCGCAGAGATCAAGAAAATGGTTTGCTGACAATGATTCAAAAAGATATATTTGCTCCAGAATGTGTATGTGTGTATTTTAGATAAGCTCTTTTAAAAGAAGCAGATAAAATGCTATTCAGCATTTGAAGCACCACCGGAAATTAAATTTTTGGGAGGTGCTTCATTTTTTTCTGCTTTTTATGTGTTAACCAAGACGTGTTTGAAAACTAACGAGGAAACGATAGTTCAGTAGAAATCTAGAAAAAGAGTTTGGGACATAAGTAACTGCCCGAACTCTTCTTTCTCTAAAATCCGAATAAACGGCGTTCCAAAAGTAGCTCACTACACTTCGTTCCGATAGCATCAACTTCTAAGTGCTAAAAGCACTAAGAGTTGAAGTTCTCGGAAATAAGCCGAACGATCTCAAAAATATGAAAAGCTCCAGGTAGGTATCAATCAACAGCTACTCGGTTCCCTCGTAGTGTTTCTTGATAATTTCCGGATAATCCGTCTTATTGCTGTGAAACACAGCGAGGGATGAGCTGATGTTGAACAGTACCTACTTGGTTCTCGAAGCTAAACACTTTTGTCTCGACCTCTTCACGAAAACGATATCCATAAAGATCATGAAAAAACTCGTTATTTTAGCTTTCAAACACATCTTAGTATCTGAAATCTGGTGTAACAAAAAATTGACCATTTTCTATTAACTGATTTTTTACTTCTACTATCTCAGCTGTCTTCCCTTCGCAGACAAGAAACTCACCAGCTTTCAACTTTTGTTTTCAGCAGGTTTTCTCCAGCAGCACGCGCAACGGCTTTCACATATACCTTGTCTGATTTTTTATTTTGATACGCATACAATTGATAGTTAGCATCTTCTTTGTATACGTCGTTGCTACACCCCAACTGCAGCTTGAACAACCACATACCCAGCTCAAACCGACTATCTTACAGACTGCTCTTTATCCACATATCGGAAACTAAAACTCATTCATTCCTCTATTTCAAATTCCTCAAAATTTCCTCATAGCATTTTGTTGCTCGACCATTCGGCTTGTCCTTTTTACAAAAGGATAAGCCGCTAAGCTTACGGTTAACCCGTGTTAAAACAATTTGATTATCCTCCATAGTCGCCTCCAATGCAGCTAGCGCCTCCAGAAAACGCGGATCTTTTTTTGCTGTTTCATAGAATGAAAGTACATACACATAATAAAATAAATTATAGGTTCTAAATGGATATTCCGGCTGCATAAACAACGTACCAATTCCATAATGGCAGGGACCAATCGGCTTTCTAATACGCCAATGCTCCAACAAAAATTCAACAGTTGGTTCAAGTAGCGGTTCCTTGTTCAGATACTCAGTAAAACGAAACGCACTCAATCCCAGCAACGTAGTTCCCGGGTTGGAATATTCTGTCTCTTCCCCTCTTCCATAGCTGAACTTGTTACAGCGCCAGCCGCCGTCTATGTACTGAGTTTCCAGAAGGTGCTGGAAAGTCTTTTTCAGCCGCTCATCCTCCTTATATCCCAGTTGAACAAGAACATTAGCCGCATGAGTCGTATGGCAAGGTAAAATACCGCCTTTAGGGTACAGCTTAAATCGGCCATCTTCACGCCATGTACTCATAATCAGCTCTCCCAGTTCAGCAAGTAGAGGGTCTGAAACGGGCATTCCTGCCTCCAAAAGCAGCATCGCACTCTCCAATGTTGAAAAAGGGGCCCCTTTAATCAAACGCTTATCTTCTGTTGTCCAATAATCCCAGCCATGATCAAATCGATGCCCAAGAATCAGCTCAACGTCGTTCTTATAATCAGTTTCTGTCATTTTTTACTCCTTTCAATCCAGAATCAACTCATAGAATCATCATTAACTATTAGCTGATTTACAACCCAGCAGCTAATTCATAGCCGTCTTCAATGTATCAAAAGCAATTTTTAAATTTTCCTCAGGAATCGTTAGGAAACTTTCGCCAATCGATAGTTCAAATGCTGAAACACCTTCGGCTTCTTCCCACAGCATTAAAGTAAAACCAACATCACTTTTCTCTTGCACCTCTGCAAAAACTTGCTTCATATCAGCAATTGTTTTTGAGAAGTGTACATGAAACATATTAGCTACCGGAATCTTTGGAACTGTTTTTGTGTTTGAACACTGATTAAACAATTCCGCCACTTTTTTTGCTGCTTGAACATAATCCGGCATGCTGCCTATCCGCTGTTCATAATAATAATCTGCTGTCACAATATATGGATATAAACTAATCAAATCGCCGCCATGGCGCCTTTTCCAAATTTTTGATTCTTCAATAAATTCAGCCTCTCCAGCCAATATTGCGCCGGCAATTCCGCCAATACCTTTATAAAAAGAGACATAGACACTATCAAATAATGCACAAATTTCTTCTGCTGTTTTATCGTAATAAGGCAGGCATTCCCAAAGGCGTGCACCATCTAAATGTAGTTTAATTCCCTTTGCTTTACAATAGCCGGAAATTGCTTGAAGCTCTTCAAATGTTGGCAGCTGGCCGCCAATTTCTCTTTGGGGCAGCTCTATTAAAATACAAGCCAGCGGCTCTTCCACAGCTTGAATATCTTCCAATGTAATTAAACGTTCCTTGTTTCCCAGTAAAATTGGATAAATATGGTGAAGCTCCTTCAAACCGCCTTCCTCATGAATTTCTAAATGGGAAAGAGGATGATAACCAACGGTTGCTCCTTGTTTACGGTCTGACCAAATACGCAAAGCGATCTGTTGAGCCATCGTGCCGCTTGGGAAGAAAACCGCCGCCTCTTTTCCAAGAATTCCTGTCATTTTTTCCTGAAACTGTTCAATGACTTCGCCATTTCCATAAATATCACTTGATTGCTCCCCATCCAACTGATCAATGACCTGCTTCAATACAGAAACATTGCGCTCGCCGTGATGACTTAGCCGATAATGTGTTTGATCATAGCTTTTCGTTAACTTACTTTGTTCTGTCAAACGAATCCCTCCCCATTGCCTTCTATTTTGAAAGCATTTACTATTTAAAAGTGTAGCATAGCACCATAATAGAAACAATCGTTCCTTCCATGTTCCATTGAACTTAAAGAAGCTGAACTAAAAGTGTTGTGTTTAAAAAATAAGGCGGACTATACTGAAAATGTCGAGACATTTTCAGTATAGTCCGCCTTATTTCCGAAGAGGCAGCTTTTGGACCGCCCTTTATTTGGGTTTTAGGAATAGAAAGCGGTGAAGCTTTATTTATATCCTACCCAGTTTGCTAATTCAAAACCAAATAAACGTTGTTTCAGTCTGTCCATGCTTCAAGAGCCGCAGCCTAGTAAGAATCAAAGGTATAAAAGCAACACTCAATCTTTCTACAAATATTTTTCCAGCATAACTGCTATACCGTCTTCGTTATTCGACAGAGTAATTTCATCAGCTGCAGCTTTTAACGCATCTACAGCATTTGCCATTGCTACGCCAACTCCAGCGTATTCAATGATTGATTGATCATTATGCCCATCTCCGAAAGAAATGATTTCACTTGAATGAATATCAAATTTTGGTAAAACAGTATCTAGTGCTTTCGCTTTATCAATTCCTTTGTCCGTAAATTCAAAATAAACCGGCGCCGTGAACATTGCGTTTAAGCGGTCAATAAATGGCTCTTGAATTTTCTGGTAATTTTCTTTTAGATAATCAGGATCTCCGGCAATAAGAATTTTATTTAGCGGAAAATCAACAAATGCCGCTAAATCTTCTTTTTCACATAATTTGAAATTCCCGCCTCTTGACTCATATTCAATAATATTGAACTCTCCAGTTGGCAGGTTTACTATATTGTCAAAGACATCGTTCACATACAGATAATCTTCCTTATCAATCATCGGCTTAACATTAAAACTTTTCAAATGCTCAAGAATTGCCTTACTATCTTCAACAGCCAAAGCCTGATTAAACAATACTTCTTGTGTCCTGCAATCCACTACGCAGGCACCATTAAATGATACAATAAAGCCGTCATACTGATCCATTTGTAGCTCTTTAACGTGCTTCTCCATCCCCGTTGTCGGGCGCCCGGAAGCAAGTATGACCTTAATCCCTTGTTTTTGTGCATTGATTAACGCATTCTTTGTTTTTTCTGAAATCTCTTTTTGATCATTCAATAAGGTGCCGTCAATATCTAATACAATTGCTTTTATTCCCATCTGCAAGTCTCCAATCTTTTTTCCATCTATATAAATCCTGTAAAAGATTCTGTATATCAATGTAGACAAAGATAAGTCTAGTAGACGCTCCTTTAATAGCATCTATAATATTTTCTAACACAATTTATATAGTTTAATAGTAAAGTAAGCGGTTAAAGAAATCAATAGTTAAAAACCTTTATTAAGAGTTTTAATTAATTAAAATTCTTAATAAGTTTATCATTCCTTAAAATGAGTGAATCTTGTTTACAGATGCACTAATATAGTCTATCATTAATAAAGTGAATTAATTAAGTTTTTCTTTATGAAAGGTGGTACCTTCTTGACAGAAAAAAGTAATCTTATCCGACAAAAAAATCTGGAAAAGCTCAAAGTTTTTCTTTTTGAAAATAAAAAAGCATTAAAGGCAGAGATGTCTAAAGAAACTGGAATTAGTGTTGTGACAATCAACTCTCTGGTTAAACAACTGGTCGCCGACCAAATTTTTATCGAATCTAAGCCTATCCAACAGCCCTTAGGACGCCCTGCAAATGAATATCTTTTTAATTATGATTTGGTTCATTATTTATTAGTCTCTATTCAGGAAAAAAGAGAGCCACACGAAAAACGCAGTCTTGTTATCATCGGGAAAGTTGTCAATCTAGCAGGTGTGGAAAAGTATCATACAACAATCGATTTTTCAACGCCCTCTCTAGAAGGGTTGATGGCTGCATTTAAAGACATGCTTCAATTTTCTGTACCAGTCGAAAAAATAGGACTTTCCATTCCTGGAAAAATCGATCATTCTATTATTGTTTCCAGCTGGGATGATTTATTTGATGGTTGGAACATTGAACAAGAGTTGGCACGGTTTAGCGATATTCCTATTACTATTCAAAATGATGCACATTTAATGACCATGGGCTTTTGTGTGGAACAAGGTCTATTAGAACAGCATACAGTTGTTGGCATTTTCTATCCTGAAAAGAGTATGCCAGGTATCACTATTTGTGCTAACGGGGTATTGCTTGAAGGAAACCGCGGACTTGCTGGAGAAGCAAAATATTTGCCGGCTTTAATCGATTCTCCAGTACCTGCCACAGACGAAGAATTAGGAGAAAATCTTGCAGATATCCTATCTCTGTATAACGCCGTAATTGCGCCTGATAGTTTTGTGCTTTCGTCCGAGACAGTTAATGAAGAGCTATTAAGTGATAGAATTCAAAAACGATCATTACTTTCTAGACAGCCTAATCAGCCCCAAATTTATTTTGCTCAAAATTTTCAACATGTGCTGACACTAGGACTTCGCTGGCTGGTAAGCATAGAAACTACTTATAAACTGCACTAATAGAGCATGCCAGAACTTTTCACCGTCCAAATAAAACTAAGAAAAAGCGGCTCCATTGAAATAAAAATCTATTTATACAGTTGAAAGCATGCTTTTTCGATACTATTTGTTTCGTTTCATGAACGCATCATTTTTTAGTCAAGAATGAGAGTGGCCAATAGTCAGAAGAAAATCTGATTGTTGTCTCACTTTTTAATTTTAGAGTACACAAAAAGCACACAGCCTTGTATGATTAAAGTGACTAAACCCAATCAAAAGAAGTGTGCTTTTATGTTTAAAGATTATACCATCAATCAAACGATTTTACCATTAGAGTTGGAAAACAGCTTATTTCTGAAACGGCTGTCTCTTGTGCGGTCAATACCAGCCTCTTTTTGTCTTCTATTTTAAAGGCAATCCTAATTATTTTATCGGTTCCTCTGAATTGCTATTAAACACGTTATAATTAATTTCATTCACTGATTTTCCAACTAGGATTGCAGAATATACATCTGAATTTACATTTAATATTGTTCGAAGCATTCCCACAAACCATTCAACACCGGCAAAAACAGCAATACTGTCAAGCGGCAGCCCCATTTGGGGAACAATAACAGCTAATGAAACCAGCCCAGCTCCTGGAACTACAGCATTTGCCAGCGATACAAAGGTCGCAGTTACTGCTAGATAAAACATCTGCTGAAAATCAAACCCCTGTTGGTACATCTGTGCAATTGTCATCACTGTTATGCTCATATGCATAGCAGAGCCATTACTGTTCAATGACATTCCTAGTGGTAAAACTAAGTTCGTAATCCGTTCACTTAACCCTAATTGTGTCCGGCTTTCTTTCATTGCTACAGGTAAAGTGATGGCTGAAGAAGTTGTTGCCAAAGCCATTATAGACATATTTTTCATGTTCTTGACCAAACGAATTGGATTCACCTTGCAGTAAACGCTGACTAGTAAAACCCAAATACCTAAAAACAGTAGCGTACCTCCGCCATAGACAATCAGATATTTCAATAGCGGCAGAATAATCTGTAAGCCTAAGTTACTAATTGTTGAAGCAATCAAAGCAAAAATTCCGATTGGTGCGGCCTTCATTACATAACCAATAATGAGTATGATGACTTCATTAAAATCAATGATTCCTTTAAAAAGCTGTGATTTTGGATGGGTCTGCAGGTATTTATTCAAGGCAACACCAAAGAACAGAGCAAATACGATAATTTGAATGATTGATCCTTGGGTTAGTGAATCAAAAATATTTTTGGGAAAGAAATCCAGTAGTGTATCAGCAAAAGAAATCGTCTGTGATTTTAATCCTGTATCCTTTATTTCAGCTATCTTTATTCCATTACCGGGATTGAAGATTACCGCCATAACAATTCCCCAGCAAGCAGCGAAAAAAGAAGATACACCAAACACTAGAATTGTCCGCCAGCCAAGGCTTGTCAGTTCCTTTGAATCAATGCTTCCAACTGCCTGAATGATCTGACCAAGAATTAACAGCGGGATAGCCATCTGCATTAGACGGAGAAAAACATCGCCCAACAGCTTTACCTGTCCTGCAACAGAGGGCAGAGAAACTCCGAATACTACACCTAATATCACTGCTATAAGGATTTGAGTAACCATTGATACTTTCTTCGTAGTCATACTTTTTCCACCTATCTATTGGTGATTGTGGTTCCTACACCATCCTGAAGCCGAACAAGGTTCTCAATTGATGTAATGACTGCTTCCCGATGGTCCTTCCCCTTGACAAATGACACAGCTGCTTCTACTTTCGGAAGCATACTGCCAGCAGCGAAGAAACCCTCTTTAATATAGGTTTCCGCCTCTTCTTTAGTGACCTTTTCAAGTGCTTTTTGATTTGGCTGATTGTAATTGATGTAAATATTGTCTACACCTGTCAATATAATCAAACGGTCTGCATTGACATTCTCAGCTAAAACTCTAGCTGAAAAATCCTTATCATTTACAGCTTCTACACCAATTAGTTCGGTTCCTTTTTGAATTACTGGAACTCCGCCTCCACCAGCACAAACAACAACTGCACCCGAATGAACGATTGAACGAACTACATCTTTTTCAACAATCTCCTGAGGCATTGGAGAAGGAACAACTTTTCGATACCCTCTACCAGCATCTTCCTTAAAACTGCCGCCTGTACGCTTCGCTTCCAATGCTGCTTCCTCTTTACTAAGGAATGGACCGATTGGCTTTGAAGGCTCCTTGAATGAAGGATCTGTTTCATTTACACGAACTTGTGTGACGATTGATACTACAGGTTTTGAAATTTGACGGCTCAAAAATTCATTCGTCAGAGCATTCTGCAGCCAATAGCCAATACTTCCTTGCGTCATCGCTACGCAGGAATCCAGCTTTAGTGCGGGATTCTTTTCAGTTTCAGCTGCTTTCTGCTGCAGCAGTAAATTTCCCACCTGAGGACCATTTCCATGACATAAAATAACATCTTCACCAGCAGCTATAAAATCTGCAATATGCACCGCTGCTTTTTTGATTACTGCTTTTTGTCCCTCATCAGTTGGATCCGTTTCTAGTATAGCATTGCCGCCAAGCGCAATAACATTCAAACTCATCTTGTTTCTCCTCTCGCTCTTTTATTCTTCAACAGGCTTTTCTTTTGCCAGTATGGCAAACAAAATTAGACCAATGACCAGCAGAACACATGCTAGATAAAAACCAACCTGCATTGATCCTAGTGAGTCTGCTAAATATCCAGTTAGATAAGGAGCCAAAATCGATCCTGACATACCAATAAAGTTATAGGCGCTCAAGGTAGTAGATAAAGATCCGGCAGGTGCATTTTTGGTCACATAGGTAACGATGATTGGATCCAGTGCCAGCTTACCAGTCAATCCATAAAGAATCAGCACTGCAATCAACAAGGTTCGGTCAGTCACAAAAGCAATTGAAAATACAGATAGTATTGCCAATGGCACTAGTAAATACACCAGTTTTTTCGTTGCACCGGATTTGTCGGCAAAACGGGCAAAGATTAGAGCTCCGGGGATAGACGCCCAAGGTACTAAAGATGAGATGAAGCCGACACTTGCACCTTCAAATCCTCGTTCTGCAATTAAGAATGACGGCAGCCAGGTAATGATTACAAAATTGGCATAGATACTTGTAAAGCACAGAATAAATGCAGCCAGCAAGTTTTTATTTGAGAAAATCGCTTTAAGAGAAACCTTCTCTTTTGGTTCTGCACTTTTTTCAGCAGCTGTATCTTCTGGACGGACAACCTTTTCCTTCAACATTGTATAAAATAGGACCGCAACAATTACTGTTGGAATTGCCATAATAAAGAACGGCTTGCTCCAATGCTCTCCGTTTTCTAAAACGAGTTTACTTGAAAGCAGGTATCCTCCTGATGTTCCAAAAGCCATCCCACTGTTAATAATTGCATTTCCTACTGTTCGTTTTTTTGTCGGTATGGCTTCTGTAGATAAGGCATACTGAGGCCCATAATAAGCACCTTGACCAATTCCCGCAAAAGCCCGAATAATCAGAAACATTACAAAAGTCGTCGCAATTCCGCTAAGATAAGTCATAATCCCCATCAAAACAAATCCAATTGTGATCACCAGTTTGCGTCCAAGCCGATCGCCTATCATTCCCGAAGGAATCTGCGCAACTGCATAGGTTAAGAAAAAGACACTATTTGCCAATCCTAACTGGGTATTACTTAAACCAAATTGTGCACCTACAGTTCCCATAATCGGATTAAAAATCGTACGAGTTGCATACATAAGTATCCAACCGACAAAAAATAAGGCAACGACTTTCATCCAGTAAGTCTCATTAACCTTAACTGCTTTTTTTTGACTTGTATTCTCCATATTAATTCCCTCTTTTCTATAATTTATCGTTTATTACAGCTTGTGCCCCCAGCAGCAAACCAAAACATAAATCATTTCCGGATGTGTGACCAATGGATCTGATTTTTTTTATCGCTTCATCTATTGATGCCGCTGTTCTTCTATTCTCCAGGTCTGAAAATAATTGATAAATAAATGAATTCACATTTCCCTCAGCCGCTTCGAGAATATAAGCTTTACTCACATCCGTTGTTGACGGCAGAGGATGAGTGAGAGCAGAGGATAAAGCCTCAGCTCTCTGATCACCCGCCCAATGAAGCACGCTAAGATATGCCGTCAATATGTCGTCCCCACTTGGAGTTAAACCTTTTCCCCGCCCTGCCAGATAAGACACACTTTTTTTAAAATCAACAGAGGCTGCTGTTTTAGGCATACTGCTTAGAGAATAAAATATTTCCTGCTCCTCTTTATTTAGAGGCAGCCCAAGAGCATCTGCCAACCTTAATTTTTCCAGCTTATTTTTCAATAGCTTCAAGTGTTCCATAGAAAAATTTTGACCTAGTACATTCAATGAAATGATTTGAAGCTGACTAAATTCAACGGTTCCCACACCATAACAGCTATAAATGCGAAAACCATTTTCTATGATTTTCACAATGTTTCCCTGCTGGATATAGGGCTGGATCTCCTCAAAAAGTTTTACGGGTATTTGAATGCCAAAACTAGATAAGTATTCTGTAAAGGCTGAGACATGAATCAAGCGATTAGAGATGAGCAGGTTGAACGAATGCTCAAAAACACTATGAATTTTCCCCATTCGTCCAAACCTTTTCAAATCGACAGCATTCTGACCGGCAACCGCCTTAGTCTTCCACATTGATTCCCAGCTCTTTTGCATAGGCTTCCAGTGCCTTTTCAAAGCAGCCCAACGGTGCTCGAACCGTACCAGCTCCTACCTGACCTACTCCAGCTTCTTTATGAGCAATTCCCGTATTAATAATCGGCGTAATCCCTGTTTCCACTACCTTACGGATATCAATTCCTAAGCAGGTTCCTTGAAAATCCCATGTTGGAATAGAGAAGGTTGAATTGTGTCCTACACAAATTTTAGCCATCTCATCAGAGATATTTAACGCATCTTGAAATCCTCCCGCACCAACAAAACGTGTTACACCTGGTGCTGCCACCATTGCCATTGCTCCTACGCCAATTGTTTCTGTAATCGCACTGTCTCCTATATCTGGATTTCCATCTTCTTCTGTAAATCCGGTAAAGTATAACCCCTTAGGTGTATTTACAGGAGCTGTATGCCAGCTATCGCCGGTTTCAGCGATGCGCACGCCGAAGTTTACACCATTGCGGGTCATCGTTGTTACAATGGTTCCCTTTGTCCCTTCTCGCGCCCCATCAACTATCGCTTTACCAGTTGCCATCATGATATTTAGGAAGAACTGATCTGTATCAGCAAGGAACTTGATTACTTCATATTTTTGCTGCTCTTCAATCGGCAGTTCAATAATCAACGGTGATATCTCTTTTAGAAAATTCAAAGAAGCTGCCATATTGCGCTGATGGAATTCATCTCCCATCGTAATTGAACGGGCAATCAGAACATTCAAATTAATTCCTTCTTCAGTCTTCTGTAATGCCTGAGCAATTGTCGGTCCTAAAATATCCCGCATCCATTCTAAACGAGTAACAACTTCTTTCGAGTACGCCCCAAAACGTAATACTTTCCCGATACCTTCATTCATGGTGCAGTAAGCCTGATTCCCAGTTAAACGATTTTCTACAACTAAAACCGGCATATTGCCAGAAGTAATTCCTCCCATAGGTCCCACCGCTTTCACGTGGTGACAAGGGATGAAGCGAATCTGTCCATTTTCAAGTAGTGTCCGGGCTTCACTTTCATTCTTCGCCCATCCTTCAAATAGCGCCGCTCCTATACAAGAGCCCTGCATAGGTCCTGTCATCTCTTCATAGGCAATAGGCGGTCCAGCATGGAGTAAGGTTTTCTGCGCTTCATTCAGTTCTGGAATCACTGTTTTTGCCGGTACCACATCAATTAGAAACGGTTGCGCATTTTTTATCTTATCAGTAACCTGTTGATTTTCAGCTTCGATTTTTTCTGAAAATTCATCCAACTCATTCAAGATGCGAATCATTTTTTTGTTGCCGCCGGCTCGCGGCTTCCAATTAAACTGCTCAGATGCTCCTCCGTACTCGATAATCGATTCGTTAAAGCTTTGCAGACCAACATTGATAATTCGCGGCTTCGTGTTTAACAACTCCAACACTTTCTCACTAACTTTGGGAAGCTCAATCGTTTTTCCAGTATATGGAAGAACTGCTTTGTCCTCCTCCTTTAATGTTATTCCTTTCATCATCATCGCTAAACGTACAGCCTTAGCATTACTTTCTTCAACGAAAACACCAGCTTCTTTCAAGCGCTGAACTGTTGACTGATAGTTTTGCGGATCTTTTTCAGTACCACAGACAGTTGCCACAAAATGCAATTCCCGCTGTTCTTTCTCTGCTGCTTGCTGTGCTTCTTGAATTGCAGGCAGCAAGGCGCCGGCCATATCTTGATGCGCACCATAGCCCAATACAATATCCAGAAGAATGATGCCTGTTTCAGAATCGGCTGCGTAATCCTTTATCTTGTTTATCCGAACATCTGGATCAATCATTGGGTGTGGTTTTCCCTGCGTATAAATATCATCACCCAAATCGATAACATCATAGCCATGGGAATTCAGAATGTAGCCTTCCTTTTTCACTAACCCGTCCAAGCCTAATGCCTCAGAAATCAGCATACCAGCTTCGGCAGCTAGCGTACCGCCGGAATACAGACCCTTCACAACTTTATCTGATCCAACAGTAGGTAAATTTGGTTGAATCATGTCTTCAAAATAATTACTCTGTACATCGTTGTCGTTTGCCAACTCCACTGCAATTTTAGCGGTTTCCTCTAATGTATGTGCTAGATAAACCTTCCCTTCATGAGCTTTAGGCCTCTCTCCCAAGAAAATAGCAACAACCGGTTTAGAAATACTTTGCAATAACTCCACTACTTCATCCCGGACTTCTTTCGCAGGCGGTTTGGATATAACACAAATGACATCTGTCGGTTCATGATTTTCCAAAGCCATTACAGCATCCTTAACCGTTATTGCTCCTACCTCTGAGCTAAGGTCCCGTCCGCCAGTGCCGATTGCGTGTATCACACCTCCACCCAATCGGTCAATAATGGTTGTTACTTCTTGTATCCCAGTACCGGAAGCACCAACAACTCCAATATTTCCAGGAGAAACAACATTGGTGAAGGCGATTGGAATACTAGAAATAATACCTGTACCGCAATCCGGACCCATCATCAGCAAGCCTCGTTCATGAGCCAGCTTCTTTAAGCGAACTTCATCTTCAATTGCAACATTGTCTGTAAATGAGAAAACATGCAAATCGTTTTTTAATGCCTTCTCCATCTCAGCTGCTCCGTATTCTCCCGGAATACTGAACAATGCCACATTTGCCTCAGGAAGTTTTTCCAATGCTTCTTGCCAAGAAGAAGCTGCTTGGCTGACTTCACTATTTCCTTTTGAAGATAAATCATCCAGAAAAAGATGAACTGCCGGCAGAACTTCTGTCATAATATCAGCGGTATCGCTTTCAACAACAATCATTAAATCATTGGGAGATGCCGCTTCTGCTTCTGCAGTCAGCAGATTGGTGTTTTTTAAGATATCTTTATTGGCATCTGTTCCCATCATAATCTGGCTCATTTTCACCTGATCCAATTCATTAATTGTATTGGTCAGCAGCATCAGATTAATTGAATCCTGATAATTATTTTTCAAAATAACTGTAGTTAACATTTTTTTCTCCTCCATTCACAAATCTATTGTAAAAGTTAATGTTTTCGTTTACATTGGATAAAAGTCTAAAATATACAGGTATTTTTTATCCAAAAGAGGAAAAGAGGAGAAAAATGAAACTCAAAGACTTGATGCGCCTTGATTTATTTAAAGCAAGTAAAATACTGACAGGAGAAATAGGATTAAATAATGAGGTCGAATCAGCTATGGTTTTAGAAGCCATTGATATTGAAAAATGGAGTAAAGAAAATCAGCTGATTTTAACGTCTTTTTATGCATTCAACAATGTTCCACATTCTGAACTAGTTGAATTTTTTGAGAAAATGCGTTCGATAGGCGTTAGTGGTCTAGTTGTTAAAATGAATCGGCTGATTACTATGATTCCAGAATGGCTTATTGCTTTGTGTTCAGAATTTAAAATTCCACTGATTAAAGTGCAGCAGAATGTCAGCTATGAAAAAATCATGCTTTCCATCTATGAGCCTATTTTAAATTATCAAACCCATCTTTTACGTACTTACTATGATGTACGACAACGGTTTACAAAAATTGAACGGAATCTTGCTTCTTTTGATCAAATCATGCAGGAATTTTATCAGTTAATTCAGCTGAGCTGCTCTCTGCACATTCCCAGCAAAGGAATTGATATCAAAATGGGAAAACTTCCCAACGATTTTGTAGTAGTTGAGCAGAAAACCTTGGAAAACATGGAATTTACAAAGAATAGTTATGAACAGCTACATCTTTTCTCTCATCAGGAGTCCAGAGAAATCATCGCACTAAAAACAAGGGTGAGTAATTTTTATACAAATGACTGTTCCTTACTGGTTTACCAAGACAGCCCCGAGCTAAATGAAGCAAATCTGATGATTATTGAAAATATCATTGATATTATCTACGAACGTCTGCAAATGGAATACCTGATAAAAAAAGACCGCTACACTCGTTTAAATAATTTAGCAGATGCCATTTTGCAGAATACACCTAGTAATATTGATGAGTTGAATAGTCTTCTTCTGGAAGCAAGAATGGACAGCTATCCTTACTATCAGGGGATTGCCTTTTCTTCGACGATTCATGATGATCCTAAAATAAGGAAAAAAATATTAACTGTTCTTCGTTCTCTAAATAGTCAAGAGCTCTTTTTTGAACACCACAATTACCTCATTATTCTTTATAATTTTGAACAACCTGAACAGGCGATAACAAAAGCTCAGCTAAAGAAAAAGCTCCATCCTTTTTTTGATGAACAGCCTGACCTGACCTTTGCAATCAGTCAGGTAAAAGAAAAAGAAGGACTGAAGGAAATCTTAGTTGAGTGTCTGGATGTCCTGCGGTTCAACCGTTCCTTTTATATTGATCCAGTTGTAGAAGTTTCTGATTTAGGAATTTTCAGATACTTCATGCGAGAAAATCAGTTAGAGCAGTTAGAGGAGCTGATTCCTGAAGAATTGCGCCAGTTAGCTAAAAAAAATCCCGAACTGCTTGAAACCCTCTATACCTTTTTCCAGTGCGGCCGCAACTATAAGAAGACTGCGGAAACATTATTCCTACATTCGAAAACTATTCGTTACCGCTTAAATAAAATTGAGCAATCTTTATCAATTTGTTTGACAAATCCAATTCAGCTGGTTAATTATGAAATTGGTACTTATTTACTGAAATACAAGCAAAGGAGTCATACCCATGCCTGAACTGCTCACTTTATCCAACGGAGCCGAAGTCTCCATATTTATTCCAAAAATAGCTGAACAGCAAAAGTATTTACTTTATTTTCATGGAGGCGGTCTCGTTTATGGTAGTAAAAATGATTTACCAGAAGCCCTAAAATCTATTTTTTTATCCAAAGGGTATACAGTTTTAGCAATCGATTACTTGCTTGCACCTAACAGCTCATTAAAAGAGATTCTCCAACAGCTTCAGTTAACCTTTTTGGAGCTAAAAGAAAGACGTTTTCAAGATGCCCCTTATAGTTTCTGCGGTCGTTCTGCCGGCAGCTATCTCATGCTTCTTCTAACAAGCTATTTACAGCAGCAGGATGCTCAGCTGCCGGATAAACTGATAAATTTTTATGGTTACTTTGATTTAAACTTTATTACCAATGAACGAAAGCTTACTGATACTGTCATTACTGAGGAAATGATTCAAACAATCAATCAAACTACGCCTCAATGGGATGATCCATTGCTGCAAAGATATTTATTGTACCTCTATGCAATACAAAACAATCGACTAGA
Organism: Enterococcus sp. LJL128; assembly: GCF_056924295.1. NCBI lineage: Bacteria > Bacillati > Bacillota > Bacilli > Lactobacillales > Enterococcaceae > Enterococcus > Enterococcus sp. LJL128. Next base: position 121,276 of record NZ_JBXPBP010000008.1, read on the forward strand.
GAGCTTTTATGGCTTGGAAAGGAGCGAAACCAAACAATTTTCTCTCTCTTCGGTAGAGCTACAGCACTTTCCTAAGATTTTTAGTACAGCTAGCACTGATGATTTAGAGGTTCCCTTTAAGTACAGTAAGCAACTAGCTCGATTCATTCCTAATAGTAAATTTATTCCTGTGTATTCTTTAGAGCATGATTTCTTGAAACAAATGGAAGAAGAGCAAGTGAAAAAAGCGCTGCAGCATTTGGATACGTGGCTGGATTCATAAACAACAAAAAAGCAGTAAAGGAATTTTCACTCCTTTACCGCTTTTTTTAATCAACAAACTGGCTTATTACTCCTGCTCGTTGATTTTTTGTTTTTCTGCCAGTTTTGCTTGCAGCTTTTTATCATAATTTCTAGCTGCCGGCAGCATAAAATTAATCAGTCCGCAAATCAATGTACCAACTCCAGCAATAACAAACATTTTTTCTACACCAAGTTTATCAGCTATCGGTCCAGCAAAAATCAGTCCTACAGGACCTGTAATACTCATTAGAGAATTCAATACGCCCATCACTCGTCCCAGGTACTTAGGCTCATAGCTTTGCTGAATCATTGCCATCAGCAGCGTGTTAAAGTATGGGGTAGCGAAGCCAGCAACGGCATTCAAAATAACAAATAGAATAAACCCTCGATTTGTTCCCGGCAGCAAGCCGCTCATCCCGATTGTAATGCCGATGACTAAATAGGATAAGAACACTGGTTTCATTCGATCCTTCCAATTTCCAAAAATACCAATCACGGCACCACCGACAAGCATGCCAAAAGCATAAACTACTTCAATTAGCCCTGCTTGACCTACAGTTCCATTGAAATACTGCATAGTCATTAGCGGGTACATACTGGCCGCAGGCATAAAAATAAGCGTAAATACGGAACCAATAACAGTAATATACCAAAGACCTTTATTTTCGATCAGCTTTTTAAAACCAAACTTTGTATCTGCCAGTAAATGGATTGTTTCGCCCTCAGAAACAACGCGTGGAATTTTCACGAATAGTAAAAGCCCCACACCAAATACCGCACCTAACACATCCAGTAAAATTAACCAGTTCATTGGTATAATAGAGAAGAGAAAAGCTCCCAAGGCCGGTGCTATAATATAATTAGCTGATTGAACCATTCCCAACTGACCATTCACTTTGGTTAGTTCTGCTTCTGGAACCATCATCGGCATAATCGATTGAATAATTGGCATTTGAAACGTTTGTGCAACAGCCCGTATAAATAGTGAAACAAACACCAGCCAAAGTGGAAAATCAGCAGAAATAGTTCCAACAACGGCTAAAATTAATGCAAAGAATGCAACGATACTATCTGTAACAATCAACACTGTTTTCTTGTTCATCCGATCGACAAAAGGACCAACAAAAGGACTCAAAACAACCATCGGAATCATTCCAAGCAACGTTGCAAAGCTGAGAATCGTCGCAGATCCTGTAGCTTTCGTTAAATACCAGATGATAGAATACTGTACAATCATGCTTGTAATGCCCGATAAAAATTGTCCTGAAAGAAACAAATTAAAGTTCTTACGCCAATGAGGTAAATCTATATTCGTTTGCTGCGTCATAAAAAACACTCCCTGATTCTTTTATTTTTTCAGAAGCTGCTACTTCCGGTCTTTCTTCTGATTCGGAGTGCTTTTATCCAAAACAGAAGGAATTATGAATATCTCAAACGCATAAAATGAGTTCCAGCTTTTATGATGTAAAACATGAGAAACACACCTCTCCTTAAATTTCAGTACATTTTGATGATACCTTAAGCTAACAATCTGTACAAGCCTGAAAACTCCTTCATAGAACGAAAAAACATAGTTAAATTATTCCAGATTTCTCATTGAATACTTATAATATTTCTATGTTTTTTCTCAAAAATTCTTATCACAATACCAACAGTGTATGACGTAATACCTGTCTAAAAATATTTTGTGTTCAATCTCCCCCTCCTTATTCAAAAAAACTGCTGGTCAATCATGCTATGATTGACCAGCAGCTTTCTGAGTTAGGGTTCAATTGCTCGTTAAGAATATCTGTTCCTCTTAATCAGATCATTTACTCCCATTAATGACCTAATTTAACTCACTGAATTCTTATTTGTTCTTTCACTTGGGTTTTAACATAATTCAGAGACATGAAACATTTTTGTTTACTCGTCTCCCTTCACCTTTTCAAAAGCACAATGTTCTTGACTCCTTCAAGTTTATCGGCTTTTGTTTTCCTTCAACGTCCTTTTTCAACCTTTTTATTTTACTCAACTTTTTTCTAGCAGCTCTACTTGTACAGATTAAATGTCTACTTATCGGATTTACTCCCGTCCTCCATATAAATAACACCCATCCAGTAAAAGCCTTGAATCTCTTCGTTCTGTGTTTTTTCAATTACCTTATTGGTAATACTACTAAACCCCTTATCGTCTAAATCATAAACGGTCCGCAGCGCTGTACGACTGTCTTTCTGTAGAGCTAGGGCCAACTCCTCAGCAATTTTCTCTTCCTCATAGAACCTGTTCTCAACACGATAAAATTCTTTATCAGAAACGTCTTCAGTTGTCACATAATTAGTAAGAAAATTATCCAGCACATAGCGGTCGTCTTCAACAAGAACCTTTCTGGCTGCCTTTCCGGATATGTTTAATAACGGATTCGCAAGCAACTCATCATCATTATTCGTAGAATCAAGAACATTCCATTCACCATTTACCTTGACCTTATTCCAGGCATGAGGCAAATCACCATTTAGATAGCCTGTTACGACAATCGCTTCTAAATCAGCGGCATCTGCTAATAGCTTGAAGGCTCCAGCATAACTGGCGCAAACGCCAACTTTGTTAATCAACACACCATATGGCGTAAATGAATCATTAAATGCTTCATCTACAGTTAAAAATTCATTTTCAGCAGCATTATCCAACGCTGCGTTATCGTACTCGGCAATATCGCATAGATACTGGTTGATTGCATACTCCTTTTGCAAGTCACTCATATCCTCGGTGATAATCTCTGCAATGACCTTTTTAACTTCAGAACGTAAAGTCTTTTGCTGCTTTTTCATCTGAGCGATATCCATGTTATACTCCACAAACAAGCTTTTTCCATCTTTTGAAACAGCTGCACTATCTGCACCTAAAATCAGCGGATTTTGATAGATAGCTTCCATCCAAGCATCCGAAAGAAGCGACTGAACCGCTGCCTCCGGAAATTTCTCTAAATCAATTACTCGATTGCCGGAAAGCATGTTGATTGCCAGATACTCGCTAAGAGCACTATTTGCGGTAATCTTATCTTCTGTTTTACTGACAGAGCTACTGGCCTTCTGCTTTTTTTCCGATTTTTCAGCCTCCTGTTCACCAACAACATCGGCTTCTTTTGCCCCGGCTTTTTTCTGCAGAAGACTCTGTTTTTCTTCCAATTTTGACAAATCCTTCTTAAAATTTTCTTTATCAAAATTAGTAACTCTGGCAAAACCAGTATAACCTGTGCCATCAATCGTATATGGTATGGATAGTCGTTCAATGGTTCCAGTTGCCACAGCATCAGACATATCCGGCTTTTCATAGCTCAGTATATGTTCCTTAAAAATCTCTGTTTTTTCAACATCATAAGTAACCAAACGTCGTACCAAATACCCGTCACACATTGTTATCCATTGATAAGAAGGCAGCTCGTCAATAGTCTCAGCATTCCGCTTTCCTTCTCTATCATCACTTAGAGTCATCTCGTGAATTGCCGGAATCCGTGCTGCCATATCTTTTAGATCCAGTCCATTACTGACCGCTGAAGTTCCTTCTTTACTTACCGCAATAACCATAAACCTTTGATCTGTAAAGGTTTCTTTTGGAATGGGTTCATCGCCCTCCCCATATTCCTCAATAGATGCTGCTGAAAGACGTCCCGCCTCAGAAACTGAAAAAGTTTGCAGACGAGTAACACTATCCTGAACAAAGGTTGTTTCTTCCGATGTTCCAACAACAAAAGCACTGGAATAGCCTTTTTCTTTTGAATAATCCATCTGCAAGAGATGATAGTATTCTGCACCGGGAACCTTGTTCCATGAGTATTCCGGCACTCCTTGTTCATTTAGTTTCATTTTTAACTGAATCTTTTGATCCAGTTCATGAATAATAGAGATGACCGTCACTTCAGGCTTCTTTAATTTCTCTCCTGTCTCCAAATCGACATAAACAACCTTATACAAGTTCTGTAAATTTCCCCAGTCCTTCTCTTTTTTAAACAACCAGGCATCATCTTTCTTATAGCCATAGGAACGGTTGTTTATTTCTGTTGAATACGCGGAAAGAGCACCAACTGCTGATTGCGGCGGGTTCAATACAATTTCATCCAGCTTTTCACTGATTTCATATTGCGTCAAAACTTTTTGTGTTAAATCTGTATTCTGATAAATTTCTACAATTTCTGTCGCATTCTTATAGCCCAGTTTCTCTACATCAAAAGCCAATTCAACTGTGATTGACTCATCACGCTCAATCATCAGATTTTCTTCTGCGTAGGTGACCCGCTCATCGTACTTGCTTTTCACATCAGAGGCCAGCTTGTCGGCTTTTACTTCTGTACCAGCTTCATCTACTGCTTTCTTTTGTGTACTTTGACATCCCCCCAGTATAAAAATGATTCCAACGAACATTACCAGTAGCTTATTTTTCATTTTTTCACCTTTCTAACAGTAATACCTTTTAGTTCCCGGAAAGGTTACCGATAAATTTGATTTTATTTCAGCCGCTCTTTAACAAATGTAATGAACTCTTCTTTAGAAATATTTTTCCCAATGATATAGTAGTACAGGTCTTCTTTTTGATAGCCCGCATAAAACAGGTGATTTTCATCCTCGGCTAGCCAAACCTCTATGCCTTGAACTTTATTGGACTTTGTTTCCCTAAGAAATTGTGGAATTACCTTTTCACTGCTGCCTTTACTAATATCAAAATTATCTTTTTCACTATGCCCTGTTCCTTGACCAAAATTTTGTTCTGCTTCAAATGATCCATCTGATTCTCTGACAATTGAGGCAACCGATAGATTATTCTGAGATTGGTAAATTCCATAGCCTCCGCCAACCACAAGCAACAAAGCTGCTGCTAAAACACCTAATCGAACAACAACAGAGATTGCTGGTTTCTTTCTTTCCTTTTCGTGGTGAGACTCTGTATCCTTTGTTAAAATTTTTCCTTCAACTGACTGCTGCTTCACGTTATTAACTTCATCTATTTCATTGCTTTGTTCCTGCTCCAGTTTTCTCATTTCAAGTCTTGTTTTTTCGATTAAACTTTTGGGAGCCTTAATCTGTTCAAACTGTTTTCTATATTCATTTTTCATTCCAGATAGTCTCCTTTCAGTTTTAAACGCAGAGCATCTCGTGCCCTGGAAAGTCTTGTTTTGACTGCTGATTCAGAATGACCCAGCAGTTCACTAATTTCCCGAACCGAATAGCCTTCAAAATAAAATAAATGTACAACTGTCCGCTGCCCTTCTGGCAGCGATAGACAGGCCTCCATCAAATTCTCCTGATCATCATCCTTAGCTACATACTCCCTGTCCAGCATTTCCTCATCCATACCAATTACTTTTCTGTTCCAAGCATTGTCAAACTGCTTTTTACAACAGTTAATTGTTACTCGAATCAGCCAGTGCTTCGCATGTTCTTCATTCTTTAGGGTATGACTGTACTTAACTAACCGTAAAAATACTTCCTGAAATACATCTTCAGCATCGCTGGCCTGCTTCATCTGCACAAAAGCAATCCGGTAGACCATGTCGGCATATTTTTCCAACAGCTCTTCTGGATCCAGTGTTCCCATCTGTTCCTTATCCATGGGTCCTCCTCATAATAAATACCTTTTAGCATCCTCAAAGGTTACATGTTAAAAGCTATATTTTTCTTATTATCAATTTTTTTATTTTTTATTTGAATAATTACAAATCATTACTCATTATACCAGATTCGTCATTGACAATATATGAAATTTTGAGCAGTTTCAACCACACCTTGCTTAATTTTCCAATCATATTTAGCTACTAAAAAATAAGGCTAGACCAACAAGAAATAAGCCAGACTATACGAAAATGGCTCTACACACATTTCCAGTATAGTCTGGCTTATTTCCGAAGCAGCAGTTTTTGAATCGCTGTTTATTCAGCTTTTAGGAATAGAAGATTTCTTTATGCCTACTCTTACGCACTTCATCTAACCGGTGAACGCACGCTCATTTAAAATCAAATAAGCTACCTTTTTACTTGATTCTTAACAGCCGTTTCGTCTGTTAAGACATACAGAAAACAGCTAACTGTTACTCTTCTCTTAGTAAATCTAGAATTTGTGTATACCCCAAAGCGAATGCATAATCTGCAGCTGTTTTTCCGTAATTATCCCTTAAATTTTTATCTGCACCATATTTTAATAATTCAGCAACAATTTGCTGATAAACTTCTGATCCATCTCTTAAGCCAACAGCTTCGATCAATGCCGTATACCCATAATTATTTTGATGGTTAATAGCCGACCGTCCATCTGCCAACAGCAGCTTAACATTTTCAAGATGCCCTTTCTCAGCAGCCGGTATCAATGCATTGCCGCCGAATCTATTTACAACGGCTTGATTTGGTTCCTCATTCTCAAGCATATATTTCAGAATCTCTGTACGACCTTGTGCTCCGGCATATAAATATGGGCTATCTTGAATTTCATCTTGTTGATTGATATCAGCCCCGGCTGCCATTAACTGTTCAGCTATTTCGATTTGATTGTTATGAACAGCAATCAATAACGGGGTTTCCTTTTTATCATTCACTTCATCTATTTGGTAGTCAGAATCGCCAATAATCAGTTGAACCTTTTCTAAATCACCAGCTGCTACAGCTTGAAGTAATGCTCCTGCTTCGTAATGCATAGTCTCCTCCTCCTTACTTGAACTAGGTTGATCTACTTTCGATAGTGTCGTTTCAACAAGTTCCTCTGCAGAACTTTGTGTTGAGTAATGATCCGACGAGTTATCGCCTGAAGTCATCGACTGTTTTTCTGTACAGCTAGCTAATGCAACAACGGTTAGAAACAGCAACCCCACTATTAATTTGTTTTCTCATGCCTTCCCCGCTTCCCTAAAATAGTGTGTCTCAGACTCTAAAACCAAATAATCGATACTTTTGTGCCTCCATGATTGAAACGAACAAAGAAACGTAAAGAAGCTTATAGGAACTTAACACTCTACTAAAATACCAAACGTTGCAATTCTCGAAAATAAGCCGAATAGTCCCAAAAATACGAGCAGCTCTATGTAGGTATCAATCACAATCTCTCAATTTCTTCGCAATGTTTCTTAATAATTTTCGAATTGTCCTTCATATTGCTGTGAAACACAGTAGGGTACAAGCTGATGTTGAACAGTACCTGCCAGACTCTCGAGCTAGAATATTTTTACCACACTCTCTGTTATCCTGCCATTTTAGCTATAAATAAATTTTATTGTCAATTTATCCGCTTAATGTTCCAGCATTAACTGCTGCTTAAATATTACAAGCTATGAGGATTCTGCAGACCATTTTGTAGCTATAACGTCTATTGCTCATGGCTTATGATATAATAAAAAAATGAGCCGCTCAGGGCACTCTTTAGCAGAAGAACAGATAGGGGGCTTTTCTTTTGGAGTATAGAAAATTAGCAAAAACAATCATCGAACCTGAATTATTTAGCCATTTTATTCGTCATCAGAAAGTAACACAATGCTGGCGTAAGGTAGATAAAAACTGGCAAATTCAACCTGTTGCTTTTGTTGAAGAATGGTAAGAAAAGGAGTTCCAACAACTTTGCTTCTATTTAAAACAGACAATTGAAAACAATGGTGTAGTACTTGGCGCATTTGATGCTGACAAGCTAAAAGGTTTTGTTAGTGTAGAAGGTCAGCTTTTTGGCTCTCAAAACCATTATCTGGAGCTTTCTTCTCTTCATGTTTCCGAGGATTATCGGGGTCAGCATATCGGACAGCTTTTATTCCAGCATGCAGCAGCATTTGCCCGTACAAAAAAAGCGAATAAGCTCTACATTTCCAGTCACTCTGCTGTAGAAACCTACGCTTTTTATTCCCATTTAGGCTGTACCGATGCAGTTGAATTTTCTGCCAATCATCTTATCAAGGAACCTTTCGACCGACAATTGGAATACACGCTTTAACTATTTTTCACATTTCAATCTTAAAAATTAGAAGGTACTTCTTTTAAACTAAATGATAAGGGATGAAAATTGACAGTCAATTTCCATCCCTTATCTCTTATTCATTTTAGCCTACTAATTCTGCTTCAACTTTTTTGATTGCTATACTCTATTTTTTCGGTTGAACCGTTACACTATATTCACCTGTACTTCCTTTACATGGAATAACAGATAGATAAAGTGTCTCACCTTTAGTAAATGCCCATTCAATTGCAAATTGTCCATCTCCTCCATGATTGTGAACGTCCCCTGCACCTAAAGGAGTATAACCGGGTGCTCGATGAATCGCTCCCTGAACATGAACACTGCTTGCTGAACTAAAGACATATGTTCCTGCTTCTGGTGCTATAAATCGGAAGTAGTCATGATCCCCGCTATGAAGCAGTTGACCTTTTATTGTACCTAGACCGATAGTTGTTGCTGTTTCGTAGGTATGTCCATGATCATCAACTGTTACCTCCGAGTGAGCCGTCCTTCCCCCGTCTTCACTTGTTGCTGTAATCATTGCTTTTCCACCGCCAACTGCTTCAACGGTACCATCTGAGCTAACCTTAGCCACCGCTTCGTCAGAGCTTGTCCACTGCACTTTTTTATTAGGCACTGTACTTGGCAGAACCGTTGCTGTCAGTTTGCGCTTCCCTTTCTTTTCCAAGTTAAAAGAAGCTGGTGAGATTGCTACACTATCCACAAGGCTGTCCGGCTGAATCGTTACTTTATATGCTCCTGTACTTCCTTTACATGGAATAACTGACAGATATAGCGTTTCTCCTTCAGCAAAATCCCATTCTATATGGAATTGTCCGTCTGTATCATGATTGTGAACGTCCCCTGCACCTAAAGGAGTATAATTAGGTGCTCGATGAATCGCTCCTTGAACATGGTTATCACTTTCAGACCAAAAAATATATTTCCCGGCTTTTGGTGCGGTAAATTTGAAATAATCATGATCTCCGCTGTGCAGCAGGTTTCCCTGAACCGTTCCTACAGCAACAACTGTTGCTGTTTCATAGTTGTTCCCATGATCGTCCACCGTCACTTCTGAGCTAGCTGCCTTCCCACCGTCTTCACTTGTAGCGGTAATAACTGCCTTTCCTTCATTAACGGCTTCGACCATACCGTCTACGCTCACCTTGGCTACTGTTTCATCAGAGCTTGTCCAACGAACAGTTTTATTTGGTGCTGTAGCCGGCAAAACAGTTGCTGTCAGTTTACGCTTCGCTTTCTTTTCCAAATTGAAGGTAACCGGTGAGACTGTTACCTTTTCTACAAATGTTTCTGGCTGAATACTCACCTTGTATTCTCCTGTGCTGCCCTTACAAGGAATTACAGATAGATACAGGGTTTCACCTTTAGCAAAATTCCATTTAATCATAAACTGTCCATCTGTCTCATGATTATGGACATCACCATCACCTAATGTTGCATAGCTTGGTGCTCGATGAAGTGCTCCCTGCACATGAATAGCACTTTCAGATTTAAAGATATAGTTTCCTGCTTCAGGCGCTGTAAACTTGAAGTAGTCATGATCTCCTGTGTAAGTCAGCATACCATTAACTGTTCCAATACCAACTGCTGTTGCTGTTTCATACATTTGCCCGTGATCATCTACTACCACTTCAGCAGCTGCTGTTTTCCCACTGTCTTTTGAAGTAGCTGTAATAATGGCTGTTCCACTGTTTCCGGCTTTAACTAAACCGTCTGTTCCAACTGTAGCCACATTATTGTCTGAGCTTGACCATTCCACTACTTTATTGGAAGCCTCTGCTGGTTTAATTGTTGCTGTGAATCTAAATGTTTTTCCTTTTTCCATGATAGTGCTTGTTTTATTTAGAGTAATCTCCTGTACTGGAATTGAGCCTGCAGTGACAGTTACAGTACTTGATGCAGTTTTCCTGCCGTCTTCTGTTACTACTGTAATAGTTGTACTTCCTGCTGCTTTAGCAGTAACCAAACCGGTGTTTGATACAGTTGCTACTCCAGTATTTGAGCTGCTCCAGCTGACCTTTTTGTTTGCGGCATTACTTGGAGAAACAGTTGCGGTAAACTGACGGTTTTCTCCAACAGATAACTCCAGATTTACAGGGGCTAATGTGACCCCAGTTACTGAGACCGGCGGCTGAGCTGCACTTCCAATTCTAACCTTCATCGCCATTGCAGGTTCAGATAAAATTTCAAATTGAGTGCCTAAAAACTGACCGTCTGCTAATTGAGTCGATGGAGTTGTTTCTTGACTTATTTTGACAGGCTGTACTCCACCATCCAATGTATTTCCGATATAATAAAATGGGTTGCTTCCAAACGACTGATTTGCATTGTATCTTGAATAACCGAGCACACCCTCGTCAGCTTCCAGTACAGTTACAAGCTGGCGGCCAATCCCGTGATTCTGTCCAAAGGTTGTATTTACCCGATAAACCAGAATACCTCCCGGAATGTTTTCAGTATAACGAAACATTCCTCTGTCAAATCCATTCATTTGCCGATTTTCGATTAAAAAGTATTCATTTGGATTAATACTTTGTAATTTCAGAATAGTCGGATCCGCAGCAGAAACTGCTTTTACATCCTTTTCATAAAACAATGTCCGATCTAATGATTCAAACGGAACTCCTAGCTGTATTTTAGAATAAGCATCTAAGCCAACCGGTGAACTTCCCCAGAAATCAGTCTCCCAATACATACCATTAAAAGTCCTGTCCGCTCCCCAAGCACCTTGAGCCATTAAACTGACAATTCCCACACCATACCCATCGGCAGCGCCATTTACCTGTTCCGTGTTATATAAATCCGGCAAGCCAATATCATGACCAAATTCATGACAAATTACACCAATTGATGAAGAAACATCTTCATCTTTATATCTCATCTTTTCACCAAACATCGTAAAATCAGTAAATTTCAATCCATTGACTGTTGTTAGATGACTACTCCAGCCTTTATGACCCCAGACCGATTTCCCATGCTTTCCTGAGCTTTGTTCATATCCAGCGATAATAAACATTACATGTAGCTCATCCGGCTCTATATAGTTGTTCTTATCCCTATCATATATAGAAAAATCAACTTTATCCTTAATACGCTGAAGAATATTTGCTGACAGCTCAAAGCTATTAAATCCATTGCCCATGTCGGGATGCTCCTGATCCATTTGAACTTTCAAGATTCCATTTTTCACCGCTGCCGTCTCTTTTGCCGGCTTTACTTCCATGCGTTTATTTGTCTGCTCTGAAAAAAAGTTTTTCATGGTTTTTCCATCCGAGCCAAAAATCTTTTGATGCCATTCCTCTTCTGTCGTACTTATTTTTATATCATTAAATTCAACGAGGACTACTAATAAATTCTGCTCCTTATTTAACACCTTGTTCTGTTGCGTCCTCAATGTATCACTAAACTGCTGTCTTTCAGCAGCTCCATTACCTTGTTTAACTACTTCCGTTTTATTTACTGTTCCGCTAGGCTTAGAATCAATACCAACTTTTGCTTCCACGCTGCTTCTACTTAGTCCATTCACCTGATAATACCAATAATCATCTGCCTTTTTTACATAAACGCTGCCATCTTCTCCTGCAACATAGTTAAAAAACTCATCCCCATACTGGGTTGCTGCAAACGCTGTGCCATCCGGCTGAACATAAGTCTGTTCAACCTCTAATGACGGAACTGCTGCCGCTTCCTGCGAACCGCAAAAACCAGCTGCCATCGTTAACCCAACAATGGCTGTCCCAAATAATCTTTTTTTCATCTTACTTTCCTCCTTAGTTCATTTGAAAGAAAACACTTTCATTTATAATTATATTCATATAAAAAAAAGAAAAGCAATGGTTTATATAAAAAAAACTGCATATTTTAAATACAAAACAAAATATAATGAAAAAAATTTATTTTACCGCTTAGATATTAGTAAAATAACTGCACAAAAAAACTAGCAAAAGCACAATATAATTCTTGCTTTCCCTAGCTTTTCTCTTTTGTTTAGTCAGGTACAATAGCAACTGCCCGTATTGTGAAGCCAGGTGCTCCTTTAATCTTAGGAACCCCAAGAAAAATGACAGAGCCGGTCGCTGGCACTTCAGAAAGATTCGTTAAAACCTCTACCTGAAATTTATTTTGCGTCAGCCAATATCTTTCTCCAACGATATCCTGATTCCGAGTACAGTCGACTGCGGTATCCGTATCCAGCGTCTCGTGGCCAATCGCCAGTACGTTCCGCTTTAAATGAAGAAACTTCAAGGCTTCCAGAGACCAGCCAGGCGTATGTGCCTGACCTAATTCATCCCGATTATAAAACGCTTCATGATTGTTCCATCGTTGTGACCAGCCGCTGGCAAAAGCAACAAAGCTTCCCTCAGGAATTTTTCCATAGCTCTCCTCAAATGCTAAAATATCTTCAACCGTAAGTGCATAATCGTGATTTTCAAAAACTTCTTTTTCTTTATGAATCACTATTAATGGCAAAACCAATTCCTTTAAAGTCAAGTCTTCTAAAAATCGTTTCCCTGAAGCAAAATGAACAGGCGCATCAATATGTGTTCCGTATTGCGAGACAATACTGTATTCCTTTGCCAAAAATCCATCCTGTTCAACTGTAAATAATGTTTTTTCAGTTAATGGTTTAAAAGACGAAAAATAAGGAATTTCTGTAGATACTTCATGAGTTAAATCAACCCATCTTTGGTTTTTTAGAAATTCTACACTTTCTATGATGGTTGTCATATCAATGCCCCTTCTATTCATCCGGCCAAACATCTTTGGCTGTTTCCACAACTAATTGAAGCTTTGCCCACTGATCATCCTCAGATACTTTATTCCCTTCATGTGTAGAAGAAAACCCACATTGAGGGCTTAAGCACAGCTGGTTTAGCGAAACAAAGCGGGACGCCTCGTTAATTCTTTCAATCAGCTGCTTTTTATTCTCTAGTTCCGGCGTTTTTGTTGTAACAAGCCCTAAAACAATTCTCTGATTCTTTATATTTTTCAAAGGATCAAAGCTGCCGGAGCGTTCATCATCAAATTCCAAAAAGAAGCCGTCAAACTGTTCTATTTTCAATAAACGTTCTGCAATCGTATCATATGAACCATTGTACAGCCAATGAGACTGGAAATTGCCCTTGCAGAAATGGAACGTTACTGCCATATCTGCAGGCTTATCTACTAAAATTGCCTCAGTAATATCTCCAAATTCCTGAATTAACTCATCCGGCTCATAGCCGTTTTGTTGAATTAATCCGCGGAAACGTTCATCAAACAAACCACCCCAGCTGGTGTCATCTAATTGAAGATAACGGCAGCCCGCATCATAAAAAGACTGAACAACTTCTTTATACGTTGAGATTAAATCTTTAATAAATTCAGACTTTTCTTTGTATACCGGATTTTCATGGTAGTGCTTAGATAGAATAAAAGAGTCCAGATAAATCATATTGGGACCTGGAATCGTTTGTTTGGCAATTGTTTTACCTGCGTGCTTTTGGGTAAATTTGAAATGTTCTATAAATGGATGATTCTTATCAAAAGCCAATTTGCCGCTGACATACGTCCCTTGAGCTTCTGTTGTGATACCAAAAGCTGTCGTTTCAAAATCATATACAGTAATTCCAGCTAATCCGGCAATAAAATCCAAATGCCACCATCTTCTTCTAAACTCTCCATCTGTTACAGCCTGCAAGCCAATTTTCTTTTGTTTCTCAATAACTTTAATAATTTCCTGGTCTTCTATTTGTGTTAGTTCCTTTTTAGAAATGATCCCCTCTTTAAATTTTTCTCGTGCATCTTTCAAGGCTTGCGGACGTAGTAAACTACCTACCTGATCATAACGAAATGGTATTGTTGTCATTTCTTTTCTCTCCTTCTTTGCTAAATATTAGTCTATTTTTAAATAAAAAAGTCCTTAGACATCATCAAAGATATCTAAGGACATAGTATTATGTGTTACCACCTTAATTCGCGGTATTTTCACAAATAACCGCCTCAATCAGTACCCAACCATTATTGGAAACTGTTATTTGCTAACGGAACAAACCCGTATCTCCCTACTCATTCAGAAGATCCACTATAAAAGCCATTTTCAAATTAAACGCCTCACATCTCTTTTCAGCTTTCGAGACTCTCTGTTGGAAAAGAATTTAATCTTACTTTCTTTCTCATTGTGTTTTAATATTTGTTTCATCTACTATAGCAAAAAAAGAAAGCGTTTGTCAATAACTGTTTTTTTACACCTAATCGAAACAGAACAATCAATAGCTGCCTTTTATAACAAAATAGGAACCTCGAATAACGCCTGCCAATGCTGATTTTTGATGGGCAAACTTAAATTTTTCTGCTAATTCAGCTGGTACATCCATTCCTTCAGATAGTTTAAATCCGACAGCACGTTTTCCATCTTCAGCCAGTCCGTACATAACATTAACTACGAGTCCATTTTCATAAAAAACATAAGCGAAACGAGTCCCTTCTGTTTCAAAACCTGAGACCTCCAGAGGCTTATAAGGAAATTTCAACTCACGCTCCAATAAAATTTTCTCAATCCACTTCAGCGTTTCCAACTCTTCTTCAGCAGGAACAGTCACAAAATCATGCTTATACTTATTCCAGAAATATCTTGCTTCATTTGCCCGAAGACCAGCCAATGCCTCTGCTACATCAGAACTCTCTAAACCAATGGTTGATACTTCTTTAAAATCTACCTTGTATGACATTTCTTCTCCTCTTTTCATTTCATTTGTAAGCCTATTATAATCACCTTCTTCTATTAGCTACAACTATTAAGTTTCAGATAGGAAAACTCTATTAAAAGAATATACTATTCTTTCTCTCTCCATATTGCCGATAAATACGTTGCTATTCTCTGATAATTTCACCTGAAAAAATGAAAATTACTAGAGTTCAATTACTTATATTTTTTTGAAAGACTTATCTGTTCTTGCTCAAGTAAAAATTTCATAAGTAGTTTTTTATAAAAACAGTTACGAAGCTATAAAAAAATCGAACCTCCGCTTCATTTGCGTTTGGTTCGATTGTCATTATGAAGCTGCTAATCATTGCCTTAGTTTTCATTGCATCAAAAATATTTATTTTCTTAGTATCTTTTCCATCTTTTTTCCTTTTGCCAGTTCATCTATCAGCTTATCCAAATAACGAACTTTCTGCATCAGTTCATCTTCAATATCTTCAACTCGGTAGCCACAGATTACACCAGTTATAAGCCCCACATTGGGATTCATTTGAGGAGCCTCTTTAAAAAAAGTTTCAAAATCTACTTCATTCAGCAGCTGCTTCTGCAATCCGGACTCATCATAGCCAGTTAACCAGAATATAATCTCATCTACTTCTTCTTTTAAACGTCCTTTCCTCTCAGCTTTTTCAATATAAAGCGGATAAACACTGCTAAAAATCATTGTGTAAATTTTTGGTTTTTTCATTTACATTCTCCTTTTTTCAATCTTTTCTCTGGTTAAAAAGCAGATAAAGCAGTATAAAAATTTATCTTTTAGGAGCTCATTAAAAGATAGCTTAATTATCTCAAAAAAATACTTACAAAGCTATATTTAAACTTAAATCCGGACTTAACCTAAGCAATACCATAACACTAAGACTTCCATACATATATTAAACAGATTAAGAGGAAATGATGTAATCGCCAAAAGCTGTACCCGAAAAATACCGCTTTTAGTAATCACATCATTATTTACGCTGCAGCCTCTTTAATTTGCCTTGATTTAATTATTTTAATCCTTAAGAAACTAGCTTTAACCCTTATAAACATACATATCAGCTATTTATCAATGACTAATGTTTAATCAAACAGCCTCTCGATATTGCTGAATACTGATTAGCACTTCTCATCAATGCTGAGAAGCTTTCATTATCACAGATGTTGCTCAGCTGGTCGAGTCAGGTTAATACGAACTGTAACATTATATTGCCGAATCTAAAAACTGACTATTATAAAGCTCTGCATAAAAGCCATTTCTGTTCATCAGCACCTGATGTGTTCCTGTTTCTACTAACGCACCTTGATTCATTACAACAATATTATCTGCATCTCGAATGGTTGACAAGCGATGTGCTACTACAAAACTTGTTCTATTCTTTAACAGCTTTTTCATTGCCTGCTGAATAAGAATTTCAGTTCTTGTGTCTACACTTGAAGTTGCTTCATCGAGTATAAGCACTTCCGGATTTGCAAGAAATGCTCGGGCAATTGTAATCAGCTGCCGTTGCCCTTGGGAAATGTTGCTCGCCTCTTCATTTAAAATTGTCTGATATCCTTCAGGGAGCATGTGGACAAACTCATCTACGTATGCAGCTTTAGCTGCTTGAAAAATCTCCTCCTCGGATGCCTGATTATTGCCATATTTAATATTGTCATAAATAGTTCCTGTAAAAAGCCATGTTTCCTGAAGCACCATAGAAAATTTTGAACGTAGCTCATCTCTATCAAAGTCTCTAATGTCGACTCCTTCATATTTTATACTTCCACCCGAGATATCATAGAATCGCTCCAGCAAATTGATTAATGTCGTTTTTCCAGCTCCAGTAGGTCCCACAATGGCAATCATTTCACCCTGAGTCACATCCAGACTAAAATCCTTCATTAATAATTCACTAGGTGTATAGCCAAATGCTACATGGCTGAATTGGACCTTATAAGAACCATTTTCCACTCCCAAAAGACCAGATGGTTTATCTTCCATCTCTTCCTCATCAAAAATCTCGAATATCCGTTCAGCTGAAGCAATCGTTGATTGAACCATGCTTATTAAACTTGCTATCTGCGTAAGCGGCTGCGAAAACTGATTTGTATATTGTAAAAATGCCTGGACATTACCAAGACTAAGATCGCCGCTCGCAACCTTAATTCCACCAAAAACAGCTACAAAAACGTATCCCAAATTTTTGGTAAAATTCATCAACGGCATAATAATCGCCGAAACAAACTGCGCCTTCCAGCCAAATTGGTAGAGCTTTTCATTTTCAACATTAAAAGCTTCAAGATTGGCTCTCTCATGATTAAAACTCTTGACGATAAGATGAGCACCATAAATTTCTTCTACCTGATTGTTCAATAATCCAAGTGTTTTCTGTTGTCCAGTAAAGTTTTTCTGTGATCTCGGCACAATAATCATTATAATAATTAAACTCATTGGAATTGTCGCAAGAGCAATCAAAGTTAATTGCCAGCTAATCGTCAGCATCATGAATAATATACCGATAAATGTTACTGTATTTGTAATCAGCTGAGTCAGATTTTGTTGAAACATTCCCGCGATGTTGTCCATATCATTAATCGCTCGAGACATAAGATCTCCATTGCTGTGATTGTCGTAATAGGATATAGGCAGTCTATCCATTTTGCATTTTAGTTCCTGCCTCATTTCAGCGACCGTATGTTGAGAAACACGAGTCATGATAAACTGCTGCAAAAAATTAAATAAAGCTGAAGTAAAATACATTACCAATACTATTAAAATAATCGTACGTATCTTATTAAAATCAATTGGCAGTGAAGTGATTGATTTTCCCTGCTGCATTTGAACAGCCCCCTCAGTCACTCCTTTGTATATTTCAGTCGTTGCACCACCTAAGATTTTAGGTATTTGTACTTGAACAATAACCGCTGTAACCGCTAGTATCCAAACAATTATAATCGGCACCAGCCGCTTATTCATATAGCGTATCAAACGAATAATTGTTCTTTTAAAATGCTTTGGTTTTTTATCAGCAAGATCAGACTTCACAGGTTTGTGTTTTTCTTCTGCAGAAACAGGTTGTTCTTTAGTCACATAGCTTCCCCCTCTCCCAATTGAGATTGGACGATTTCCCGATATGTTTCATTACTTCTGTATAATTCTTCATGTTTTCCTTTTCCTACAATTTTTCCTTCGTCCAAAACCAATATTTCGCTAGCATCCATAACAGTACTTACTCTTTGTGCAACAATTATAACAACTGCTTTGACGAGTTCCATTTTTAAAGCTGCGCGTAGCTTAGCATCTGTTTTAAAATCAAGTGCAGAAAATGAGTCATCAAATATGTAAATATCAGCAGGTTTAATCAATGCACGAGCAATTGCCAACCGTTGTTTTTGCCCACCTGAAAAATTATTTCCACCTTGTTCCACCCAAGTATCCAATCCATTGGTTAATTCAGAAACAAAACTATCTGCTTGTGCAACTCTTAAAGCTTTCCAAATCTCTTCGTCCGATGCCTTCGGATAACCATATTGCATATTTTCTCTTATTGTTCCAGAAAATAAAACAGATTTTTGGGGAACAAAACTGATTCGCTGTCTTAGCTCCTCCTGCGCTACGCTGCCTATATTCTGACCGTTAATACAGATCTCTCCTGATGTACTATCATAGAATCGAAGAGCTAAACTAACCAATGTAGTCTTACCTGAACCTGTTCCACCAATCACTGCCATTCTATTACCCGAAACTAATGAAAAGCTAATATCAGTCAATGCTGAATCTTCAGCCCCTTTGTAGCAGTAGTTCACATGGTCAAAGATTAATGAAACCTGACCTTGATTATCAGGAAATTTTTCTAGATTTTTTGAATCTAAAACAACATCTTCAGCTTCTAAAATCTCATTAATTCGTTCAGCGGAGGCCTGTGCTCGTGGAACCATGATAAAAATCATTGCTAGCATAATAAAGCTCATCAAGCTTTGCATGGCATACGTCATAAATGCAATTAAATTACCTACCTCTAATTTTTGCTGCGCAACATAATGAGCACCGAACCACATAATAAGAATACTGGTTATACTCATAATAATGGTCATCAATGGAATCATTATGCTAATTAATGTATTTACTTTGATAGCAGTCTCAGTATAGCCTCTGTTTGCCTCCTTAAATCGTTGTTCTTCATAGTCTGTTCTAACAAAAGAGCGAATAACTCTTACACCTGTCAATCCTTCGCGAAAAACTAGATTCAGACGATCCATTTTTCTCTGTACAGTTTTAAATAATGGTACTGCAAAATATAAAATAGTACCTACAAGCCCCCCCATAAGCGGAAGTACTATAAAGAAAATTTTTGTTAATTGAGGGTCCTTGTTATACGCCATTAAACTAGCACCGATTAGCATGATTGGTGCGTTAATCATTAAGCATAAAAATACCTGTACAACCATTTGAACTTGAGTTACATCATTAGTTGTTCGAGTAATTAATGATGCTGTTCCAAATTGGTCAAAGGCACTAACAGAAAGAGACTCTACCTTTTTGAAAATCTCCGATCGTAGATTTCTTCCAAGTTTCTGAGATTCCTTTATTGCAAAATATGTATTTCCCAAAGAAGCAATAATTCCAAATAAAGAAAAGCCAACCATCAGAAATCCCGTTTGCCATATATAATTGATGTTTCCTTTTGCCACGCCTTTATTGATTATATCTGATGTTAAAGTCGGCAAGTATAAATCAGCAAAAACCTGAATAATCATAAAAGCAATTGCCAAAATCGTTGGACCAAACGATAATTTTCTTATTATTTTTTTCATTTTCCCCCACTATTCTTTATTTATTGGTATAGAAAAAGAGCTTGGATCTATAAAATCCCAAGCTCTTTTATTAAAGGTTGGATTAAGAGAAAATTCCGATAATACCAGTTAACATAGTTAACAGACCAGACCAGCCTAAACCAATCCATGTAATAATTCCTGAAATCATGTTAGTACCTCCTACTTATATTTTATTTTAAAAGAGCTTGAGATTAAACAACCTCAAGCTCTTTGCTCAGGTTTGGATTAAGAGAAAATACCAATAACACCTGAAACCATTGTCCAAAAACCAGACCATCCTAGGCCAATCCAAGTAATAATTCCTGAAATCATAAGTGCACCTCCTTTTTACTTTCGTCACAGCGAAATTTTAGTGGTTTCCTAAAGTAGCCATAATTTGTTTCCATTTTTCTACCATATTGAAAGCATTCAACATCCAGTAATCAACAAATCCCACAGTAAATCCCCCTTTACATTCTTTTATATACTAAGCTAGAAAAATAATTACATAACTTATAACTACTTTCTAGTTAGTTCCATTTTTCAAATGTGCTCAAACTTATAAATCAAGCACAAAGTCATTTATAAGCGATTTTTTGACACTTAATATACACTTATTAAATAACTAAAGTTATTATATATTATAAAAAATATTTTTGCAACTCTTTTTTTACAATTAACAAAATTATTTTTATTTTTAAAAAGAAATAATGACTAAAAAACAAACTTAACAACTCCGATAATCTCTGAATGGTCTATTACCCCATAGTCACGACTATCATGGGTATAAGGTCGATTATCCCCCAACAAAAAGTATTTTCTTTCAGGTATTTTCACTTCCCCAATAATCTTAAGAAGTTGGAAATCAGCAGTATAAACACCGCCATTTCTTTCTGCTTCTTCTTTTTCAAATTGTAAAAATGGCTCTAACTTGCTTTCTCCATTTACAAATAATGTATCATTTTCATATTCTATTTTATCTCCAGGTACACCAACAACTCTTCGAATTTCAATTTTTCCGCTTTTCTTTCGTTTCAAGCAAACTAAATCTAAATGTTTAATCAAACTTTGCTTTGCAACAAATACATGATTTCCTACTTGTAGCGTGGGAAACATACTGTAATTATCAATTTTTTGTATACTAAATAAAAACAACGATAGAATATAGAGAAACAAACTAACAAGTGTCATTGTTACTCCAATCTCAATTAACAAATTTTTTATAAGAAATCTGATTTTTTGAGACTTCTTTCTTTTTTTTCGTTTCAATTTTTTTTTATTTAGACTTTTGAAATTTTTATGACGCTTTTTTTTTACTAATTCTTTTTTATGATTTGTTTTGATTTTTTTTTTTGATTTCTGACTATAAATTTTTTTTTCCTTATTTACCATATCTATTGCCTCAATCAAGTGCCTGCTTTCTCAAAGCTTCCTCATCAATTTTATAGAAGGTCATAACTTTTTTTTGGTAACGTTTCACTTTCTCAATATCTTGTTTGTACTCCTCAACTAATTCTGGATTCTCATAAAAGCTCCCTACAACACGGATCGCGTTCGCACCTAATTCTTGCATCATATTATAGTATTGATTAATCACCAGCTGTCCTTCAATGCTATTCACAATACTTGCCTTCTTAGTTCCGTAACTTGAAATCATGCTTGTTAAGTAACGTATATTAGCGTCCAATTTTTCTTTAGCTTCAACTCCTACTCCAGCTTCTTCCAATTGTGCTTCAAAATCGTTTAGTAGATAATAGCTTTTTACTATTGATTTAGAATCCTCTTCTGTAAGACTCATAGACTGATAGTACGAAATCCAAAATGCTCCACCAGCAGTTAATACGGCGCAAATCAGTGTCACTATCAATTTATTTCTAAAACTTTTTTTGTTTTTTTTAAGTTTCTTCTTTACTATTGCCAATCTTTTTCTTTTTTTCGGGTTTTTAACTCTTTTTCTTTGTAATCTTTTTATTTTTTTTCCAGTCTGAAGAAATAGAAATAACAGTACAAGGAAAATGAGTATAAGTAGAATTGCTAAGCATGTCATACTCATAAAAATAATTTGTAAGGTTATCATTCAATGTATCTCCCATTCCTTTACTATTTCCTGTTACTTTTTTTCCCATTTCGTTTTCTTCTATTCTTTTTCCGTAATTGATGAACAACTAAAAATACTACAGCAGCTACCAGTATAATCCCCCCAATAATACTGATAATTAACAGCCAATCTAATCCAGTATCTTGCACAATTCCAACGTCATCTTGATTAAACTTATCTGCTTCTGATTTACTGATTGTAAATGTTTCTGTCCATTCCCATTTTTTACTTCCTGAAGTCGCAAGTATCTTGGCTTTATATTCACCAGGCTTCATTTGTTCGCCATTCATACTCACCGGAAACTCCATAAAAGAGTTAGGTGCCATCTTCATTGCTGATTTTTTTGCTTCAAACAATACTTCATCATTGTTACTTCCGCTGATTTGTACTTCCATCATCAAATCTTTCAAAAAAACAGGCGCAACATTAGAAACATTCACAGCAATAGCATTACGATAATTTGATTGACTTGCGGACACCTTATTCAAAACTAAATCTGGCTGAATTTCAACATTAGTTTCTTGAAGAACTAATGCAATAATATATGCATATCTATTAACAATGTTCGCTTTATTGCCAGTTGTATCTGTTTCATCCTCTTCTTTCTCAATTTGTTGAAGCTGGATTCCTCCCACTATGAGTCCATCATAGCTCACCTCGGGCATTGTAATAGTAAAATCAACTGGCATTTCTCCATTAGCAGGTAATGTAACTATCTCCTGAGCTTTCACAATATCTGTAAAATCATATTTTAAAGAGGGATCACTTTCAATTTCATTTGGTCCATACTCAACTACACCATTTGAATTAGTTTTTGCACCATTAAGATCCACTTTGATATCAATTTCTTTATCAGATAAGTTTCTTAAAATAATTTGAATGACTTGTTGTTTGCCCGGTTCAATCATCAAGTTAAAATAACCCGAATCATCTTGTTGGTTCTCCGGATATTTAATTTCGTAAACAAAACTTTGTGCTTCCAGCATTTCATTTGAAGTGGCGCTTTCTTCTCCGAATGCTTGCTGTTGGAACATCATCGTACCAAAGAACATAATAAAAAATAGAAATATGTATTGTTGTAGTCTTTTCATGTATTCCATCCTTTTTCAACAAACTAATAAGACAGCAACTCTTGTCGATTTTTTAGTATCCTTACATTCGACAACTATTGAATACCATGCTTAACTGTTGATTTAATTATATATTTTATTTCTTTTAAAGTAGTCAGGTTGGATAACTCCAACCTGACTTCAAAGTAAAAACTATGGAGTATACTCGATAGTCCAAGTGATTTCTGCTTCATAAACGCCTTTACTCAAAGCTTGTCCACCATCAAATTTAAGGAAGACTGAGTTATCTGCTTCACCTTTAAATGAGTCACCACGTTTATTTGTTTCTGTTTTATATTCATCTGATTGACCGAATTCTGCAGTCCACGTACCAATACCAACACTACCAGTAGATGCATTGTTATCAAATACAAGTTGTTTTCCACCAGCTTCTGACAAAGTGAAATTCAATACATCAGTAGTTGGCCAGTTGGCTAAATCTTGAGCAGAGTTCAGCAAACCATTAGTATATTCAATTTTTGCTTTATCAATTGTATCAGTAGAGCCTTTTAACGTGAAAGTTTTTGTCATGTTCGCATTAATTGTATACTTATGATTTGTCCCTGTTCTTTTATCTGTCCACTGTACCCAAGGACCACGTAAAACATCTCTTCCAGCTGCAGTTGGATTTGCAGGATCTGTTTGAGTTCCAGCAATCGATTCTGCTGGGATTACTTTTTCTCCTGGTGTTACATCCAATTTCCATTGACCAAAGTTTAAACGGGCAATCCGGTCAATAGTAATTGGTCCTTGATTTCCAGTTTCAGTTACATCACCTGGATCTTTAGGATCTACTTCTTTGTCTGGATCTTCCGGGTCAGGTTTACCATTAGAGTCAGTGTTTTCAATTACCTCCAAAACCCCAGTTCCCACTGCTGAATCTTCAGCCGCGTGAACTACTGTTCCTCCCGCTAAAGATACTGCCATTACTGCTGCCAAAGCTGTTGTACATAATAATCTTGTTTTCAAATTTTTTTCCTCCTAGATGTGTTTTCAAATTTATTTATGGTAACTCGGCTAATATCCAAGTTAACACCGTTTGATACTGTACCGGATAAAGCTTAGTGGTCATCGGTACGGATAAGGATACGGCTTTATTGCCATAAACCTGCTGATTTTCAAAGGCTGTATCTAAAACAGCACTGCCATCTTCATTTGTCTTTGGAAATAAGGTATTCATTTGTCCATTTGAATTGTTCTCTGATGCACCAAATTCAATTGTCCAAGTACCTTTACCACTGCCGGGAGTCGCTACCGCTACGTTATACGTTATACCTATTTCATTTATTTCTATTGTATCTCGTGTTACTTCTGGTGCTTTTTCAGCTGAGAAAGGTGAATTAGCCCATCCATTGTCAAGACTAAACACTGCACCGCGTAATTCTTTTTCTTCTTGTTTTTGAATAACGTCATTCTGAAACTGATGTTCTTGTCTTACTTGTAAGGACCAGCCTTTAGAACCAGAGCGCTGATCTGTAATTTGTACATAGTTACCTCGAGCTGGTGTACCATCATGAAACAACTGTGCATTAACATGATACAAGCGTTCTTTTTCATAAGTAATTTTATTTCTACCAAGATTAAAAGCTGAAACAAAATCAAATCTTAAATCACCATCTGTAGAGGGACCTGGACCTGGATCAACCGGATTAATTGGAATTTCGGGATCAATTGGTTCTTTAGGAATATCTCCTATAACTTCGACTCTTCCATCTGTTTTTCCAATATTTTCTTCCGCTAGCGCTTCAAGTTTTCCTGTAGTTGCACTACTTAACAAGAGAAGGAATAGAAATGAACAATAATATATATTTTTAATAATCTTCATTAACTAGCCTTCCCCCCTTGTTTTTTTCTAACAAACAATAGTAAAGCCCCAACTAGCAGTAAGATTCCACTTATTCCAATGGAGCCTTGCACTAAATCTCCAGTATTTGGTAACTTTCCACTAGGCTTTGCTGTTTCAGCAACGATGACTTTAGAACTGCTGTCTTCTGTAGACATACTATTGCTACTACTACTACTACTGCTTTTTTGTTCATATTCATCTTCATAAAAAGTAATTACACTTTCTGTTGCCACCTGTCCACCATTGACAGCTTCTGCTGACACCTTCAACGGTATCAATAGCAGAGCTGTCATAACTATGGAGGAAAGCGACAAAGCGACAAATTTATTCTTTTTTATCATTTTACTCTCCTCACTCGTTATGGTGTAGCAGACAATTTCCACAAAATTTCTCCCTGATAAATACCTAGCTGGGTTATTTCTACTGGAACTACATCAAGTTTTAACCCATCACCTTTTTCAGTTTTCTCCCATGTATCACTAACATTCCATGGAGCATCATCGGGATTTGTATGTTCCATAATTGGTTGATCTCCGCTGTTTAAAACAATCTCATTTCCGTTATAAACATATCGGATTGAATCTGTAAGCGTTGCTTTCTTATCAGTACTTTGCATGGGAGAAGTTAAAGCTGCTGTTAAAGTCCATCGTGTTCTTACTGCTCTTGTATCACGAACTATCAAGTCTTTATCGTATTCAGGATTATTGATTCGCATTGCCGTTGCATTAATATCCCGTTCATGAATTCCAAAATTAATAACACTTGGTGCTGACTTTAACTTCAGCATTCCACTAAACTTGTACTGAACTACGGTACCACCAGCATTTACTAATACAGATTGCTCATCTGATGGCCTGCTAATTAGTTTATAATCATCGTCTATAATATTTTGAATAGCAGTTGTTATTTCTTTTATTGTTTGTAAATTAACCGTTTCTCCCACCGTTTTATCGGATAGAATAATCTCATTATGAACAATGCTGTCATCTTCTTTCAAAAATTGGACAGTAATTGCCGCTAACGTTTGAGAATCAGTTATCATTACTTTAACAGGTACTTCGGTAATTACTCCTTGACTTGATGTCAAAACAACATAGACAGTTACTTCACCCGGAACAGAGGTGTCTGGTAATTTATTCTGATTAATACTCAGTTGTACTGGACCATCTAAGAGTTCATTTTCAGTATCGAGACGAATATTTTCTACAAGATTCTTCCTAATATCTTCTTCACCAAAGTTGCTGAAATCGGTATCTTTAGGATAAGAGATATTATCTCTTGGATCTGCATAAGGTACGCCATTATAACGAACACGTGATTTTGTTTGGCCTTCAATAATTTGAGATTCTAATTTTCCAGATAATGGACGTACTGGATTGTCGAATGTATAGTAGGCAACGGTTCGCACTCCGGCCATCTCAAAATTCGTCATATATCCGTTGTCGACTCCATTAGATTGATATCCGTATTCATCTTTGTTGTTCTCAAAATCAAATGTTGCATTTGGAACTGCCTCTACATGAATTTCATATACAGTTCCTTCAAATTCTTCAGAAGTAGAATTTTTTGCTGAAATAATTACCTTACTTCGGTCACCACCGTTATAACTGATATTGAAACGACTTGCTAAATCTTTGTTGGTTGAATCACCATATTCAGTAATTTTTATTTTATTTAAATCAATATCATAATAGGATGGTACTTCAGTATTAATCTGAAAAGTTGTACTCCTATTTCTAACTGAATTTTTAGAAATTGTTTGTTGAATTGAATATTTTAGATTCAGATAATCTGGTTCTGTATGTGTAGCATCATTACTTTCCCCAAAAACAATTGGTACCGAAGGAGCTATTCTCATAATAGGTACTTGATCATACAGAATCCCCATTGTACTTAATCGGGTCAAACCAGAAGCTGCTTTTCTTTGCATATTCATTGGTAAATTTATCCCTTGAAATGTTTGAGATAATTTACTTACATCTTGATTTTGAGCTGTTCCAACCCCATACAATTCTACATAACCGTTATAATCAGAGTCAGCTTTTCGATTCATTTTAATTCCAAGAGTGGTTAAGCTCCGAACATAAAAATCTGAAAAATCATCCATCGATGCATGAGGAATTGACACAGCTTTCAAACCATTAATATTGTTATAGTTCCAAATACCTTTGAAATCGATTTGCTGAGATGTTTCATGATCATAAAATTCATAATGATAAGAAACATTATCTCCAACGTAATAAAGATCATCTGACATTCCAGTCGCCGAGACATGTGTACTCCCAAAGAATAAGAAGAACTCACCCCAATTGTCGAAATAGGTTGCATCTCCTGGAAGATTACTTGTGTTATTTTTATCTTCTGGTCCAACTGCTATGAAATTAAAATATGGATTGTGATCAGCAGGTGCATTAGTACTGAATGAAATGTCATCAATCACAAATTTTAAATCAATTGGCTTACCATTATATACAGCGGCATTCCGAATCAGTACACTCTGTTCAGTTTGGGTATTCTTACTAAACCGATGAATTTTTGTATTTACTGTTTCATTTGGAATAATCACTTTAGATGCATCATCTCCAACAACCTCATATGTGACGTCATCAGTTAATTTAAAATACGTTCCATATTCTCCTGGCAACTCAATTACGTTACCGTGTTGATCAGTTCCATTAAGAGTAACAATATTTATTTTAGGTGTATTCGTATCATCTATATCTAGATATCCGGCTGGTGCTGCACCAACAGAGCTTATAGAAAGAAAATACACTAAACTGATTGTGATTAAACCAAGAACAATACATAGGTTTCTAATTTTTAAAAGATTGATTCCAGTTTTAATACTTACACCTCCCTACTTTTGTGAATCTTCAACATTTCTTAACCATAAAACACCACACACATACTTAAAAAGTTTTTGATTTAAAAGCTTCCGCCTTTTAATGAAATTTTTCCATAAATCTCTGGTCTAAACTGTTGTGATAAATCTCCAGTAACTGAAATCATTTGGCTATCATAAACTTTTCCGAAACTTACAAAATAGTTTTCAGCTTGAAAGACTCCCATAGAATTTTCAAGGTAATCTCCCCCTGTTTGACTCCATACTTCTATATTTTGCATTGCCACACCTTTTATTGATGTATTTAAAGAATAAAATAATTTAGAACCAATTTTTCTATTTTTAATTTCAAAATTTTCAGCCTGCAATAAATTAAACTGTGTTCCTCTAGCACTTTCAATAACAGCTTTTGTGCTGTTACCCGTAACTACTAATGAACCTCTAGGATTGATATTAATTGATGTGTTGCTACTTTGAAGCTTCATTGCTGCTTGATTTCCAGCACCTTGCCCATTAATTGAAACTTTACTTTTCTCTCCAATTGTAAAAATAGGATTTATAGTCGCATAGTCAGTTCTTGAAGCAAATTGAAACGCAACACCAGCAGCATCAATATTTAATTTTGCATCTTCTTCAACATCAATTTGTGTTACTTTACCTTGAAATGCTGGTCGAGAATAATTATTGGTATTTAAACCTACACCAATATTTACATTTGCTTTTTTTCCAACAATTATTGTTCCAACGGCTTTTCCACTAACTGATTTCCCATTAAAGTCAAATGCTGGAGATTGATAATTGTTTTTGGTTGCAGCCAGTCCTGTATATGTTGAATCTGCTTCAAATTTCAAATGACGAGCAGTAGCATTTTCATACAAAGTAGTAATTCTATTTTCTCCACTAAATGTCAAATTTCCATTACTTACGTTTACAAATCGAACGCCATCATAAATGACATCTTCAACTAACACATTCCAGCCGTCAGTAGCTTCAAAAAAACGTCCTGAGGTACTGTGTCCAACAATTTCTGCATTTTTTATTGTAAAATTATTAGTACCACTGTAATTAGTTTTAGCTTGAATTCCATAAGGTCCTGAGATAATTACTACACCATTATCATCACTACCGTTGATTACAACATCTCTATTAGGAATTCCAGTAATATTTTTAGTAAAAGATATACTGTTTTTTAATACAATAGAATTGATACTAGCATCCTTCAATGCTGTTTCAAATTGTGAAATTGTTGAAACTGTAGCCTCTCCAGAAGATGCTTCTGCTACTACAGACATCCCATTATTTCCAAATAGAACTAATTCTGCCGCTGTTAAGGTCAGCATTCCTAAAACCACTATCAAACTATTTTTCAGAAAACTCATTTTTTTCAATTTCTTTCCTCCAATTTTATTAAAGTAGATAAGTTGTTTGAAACTAGATTTAAATCATCACCTCACTCGAAATTATCCAGTTTCACAACTAACAAAAGTTATATTCAATCTCTACACCTCCTTTTAAAGAGTTGACTCAACTATAAGCTTGTAACCTAGTGACCTTACAGTTTCAATATATTTTCTATTTCGAGTATTTTTTTCTAATTTTTTTCTTAATCTGAATATCACATAACTGACTCGATACTTTTGCATTGAAGTCTCCTCAGACCAGATATGTTTGTAAATTTCTTCATAAGTCACTACTTCTTCAGAGCGATCATATAAAAAGCAAATTACATTGTATTCCATTCTAGTTAGTTCAATTTCTTCACCTGTTTCAAGAATAATACTTCTATTCTCTGGGAAAAGACGCAATCTATTATTAGTTTTTTGGATTGTATCCTCTACTTCATTATTAGAAAAAGTTTTTTTAGCATTATATTCTGAAAAATTTTTAGAGATAAGATAAAACTCGTTAAAATAATCTTCAGAATCAATAACCCCAATCGCACCTAACCTAAGATACAATAACCTAAATGTATTATCGATTTTTTCAGAAGAGATAACCCATAAAAGTACATTCAAATTCTGCTTGATTTCAATTATTTGCTGACATATTTGACCAATATTATCAATATGATTCCCTTCTACCAAAACAATATCTAACTTATTCTCCCAATCTTTGGGATTACCTAGTTCATCATTAATATTGTATAGCTTGTACATTTCATCATTCCAAAGACGGGAAACATAATCATTTTGGTTTTCATCTAGTAAAAGGTACCCTACCCGAATTTGAATTTGTGACATTACATTCCTCCTGACTTATATAGCCATATTCATATTACTCAACAAAAACGTATTACTACGTTATAATAAGAAAAACAGATATAAATTGTTGTAATGTTATTTTCGATTATTTTTCTGTGTTAATTTTCTTATATTCTAGTATTATAAGAAAATATCGTTTTAGCATTGATATATCTACGTTTTCAAAATAAATGACTGCTTTTCTACGGCGGAAATTTTTATTTCTAATTTTTTGAGCATAAAAAAACAGTCTTAAAAATTTTGTTTAAGACTGCTTTCTTGTTGTATTCTACTGTATAGATCCATTTGTTTTAAAACTCCTGTTTAAGTAAGCTTCTAATAAAATTTCATGGTATTAACGTATTTCTTTTTTACTATTTTAACCTCCTTCTAGCATTTTATCTAAATTAGAGATAACTTGTGTTCTACTTTCCCATAAAGAATCTGCATAAATATCTAAAGTCATTTTAGTTGATGAATGACCTAATAGCTTACTCACAGTAGCAATATCGGCTCCTTTCTCAATGCATCTAGTCGCAAAAGTATGTCTTAAAGAATGAAATTTAATATTATCTAATCCTTCTTCTTCCAATAATTTTTTAAAACGATAATTTATTACTCTCGGTTCGGCAAAGCCGTCTTTACATGAAATCACATAGTCAGAAATTGACAGTTTCTTTTTCTTTAGTAAATACTTTCTTAAATTTGTAGCCAAAGGGATACTCCGTTCAGATGTTTTTGTTTTTGGTGAACTCATAATTATTTGAGTCTTTCCTCTTTCATCTAATGAAGAAATCCTTGTGAGTGTTCTCCTAACACAGAGTAAATTTCTTTCAAAATCAATGTCTTCCCACCTTAAACCACTTATTTCACCAATTCTCATTCCTGTGTATAGCGCAATGATAGCTGCCGAACATTCCGTTTCAAATAGTGCTCTTTTTTCAATTCTTCTTTGCTGTTCAATGCTTAGAGCATTAATGTTTGTATATTCTTTCTTTTTAATAGTAATGTCTTCACACGGATTTTTTACTATATAGCTTTCTTTTACAGCTTGATTTAATGCACTTTTCAACACAAGACAAATTACATTTATAGAACGAGAAGACAATCCTAAGTTTTCTAATTGAAATATGAATTCTTGTATATGTGTACTAGTTAGATTTATTAATTTTTTGGAACCAAGAACAGGAAATATATATTTCTCCATTCTTGTTTTATAAGTGGAATAAGTAGATATTTTTATTTTTCCATTCATAAATTTTGCTAACCAATAACTCATCCATTGCTCTACTGTGCCATCGTACAATGTTAAATTACTGTAATTTCCAATATACTGTACTCTTAATTCTGCTAAACGATTTTTTACAATAGTATATTTTTTCCCATAAACATATCCATAAGTAATCTTTCCATGTTCATTTCTTGCCTTAATATATCTTCCTTCCCAACGTCCGTCTTTTCTCTTATAAATATTTTCTCCACGTCTACTCATAGATCAACACTCTTTCTAAAATAGAATGACGGTTTTATTGACGGCTTAAAATTAAGATATAATATCATAACATCACTCCTTTAAATTTATTACGTATTTTAAAACCTTTGATTATTTAAAAGTGCTAAATAATCAATACTAACTAATGAATAAAATTTGAATAAATACTAATTTGCTTAACTAAATCCTATTTCTTATAAATTCTGTTAATAATTTTATCTACATTTTTCCATTTCAATACAAGTGTTTTAGGAAAAATATCGAAAATGAATAAATTTGATATAGACTATTCACTTTTTTTGAGTTAAACTATTTATAGACAGTAAAGATATCACGTCTTTTAAATAATTATTTCTCTTAATTTTCTTAAATTACTAGAATATAAGAAAATTTATTTTATTCTTTTGACAAAAATAAAATCAAGAACATAAAATAAATTTTATCATATTAACTAAATTAATAATACTTTTTTTTATAAGTTGGAAAAATTTTACCCTCTATTTTCCCAGCTGTTAAATTCCCCTCCTTACCTTACTTATTTCCTCCTTCATTTCTAAATACGCATTCAACCCATTTTTATATTAAACTATTAAAAATTTCCTTAGATTACTTCATTTAATCTTTCTTACTATCACTAATTACTAAATAAAACACAAAAATGATTTATAATTCTAATATTTATTTCAAAGAACATTTTTTTACTGTTTAATCAAAGTCTGAAGAAGTCAAACATACAAAGATATTTCTCTAAACTACGCTACATTACTTATTCACTTTTTTTAAAGTTACCCTTCTTTTTTTAGATTCTTCCTTCCTAATAATTAAATCAATTTCTATAAAACTAAATAAGTCAGTCTTTACAAATTTTTTTTATAATGACTTACATTTTATCAATTTAAAGATATTGAAGTATAAAAAAACACCATAATCTAGAAATTTTCTAAATCGTGGTGTTTTTAGGCTTTATACCTTTTGATATTAGTAATCCACCAATATCTTTTCTATTTTATCTAACGCAATAGAAAAGACAGCCTATCAAAAAAATGTTGAATCCTCTAAACCAAAATATTACTTTTAAGGAAATATGTTTAACAAAAGACAAAATTTTCTACGCTATCGTAGAAAATTCTCTTATTCTCCTCAAGAATGTGTTTATTACAAGATTGGTTCTGCTTCGAATCTAATACAATTTTGGGATGAGAATCGTACGGTTGTTAATGAATCATGTTTCCGAATATCGGATGTATCTTGAACTGAAAAAACAACGCTTCAAGTGTAAGGCCTGTCAACGAACCTTTGTCACTCTCCTAAATTAAAATACCTCTATAACCGAGATTCTCTCTCAAAGAAACCTTGTCTACTTCTTTCTCATAACGTGTGACGAAACAATTCTATCATCCGATAGATCTGTTTCAAACACATCTGTCCAAAGTGTTGTGATTTAATGAATTTAATCTGTCCGCAGTATTAGCCTTAACATGATTTTTACTACGATGGATGGTGAACCCCATCATCTATTGGATATCATTAAGAATCCAGAACTGCTTTTTTTAAATATTATTTCAGCTGATTCTCAAGAGAAAATTACGAAACTGTGCAATTTATCTTAATCGATATGTATACACCTCATGTTTCACTGGTCAAAAGCTATTTTCCAATGCCCAACCTATTATTGACCGTTTCTACATTGTCCAGCACATTAGAAAAGCGTTTCGCAACCAGCGAATGAAGAAAAACGCCTTCGATTACTTCCAAAGCAAAGAGTCGAAACTGCGCAGTATGGTGAAACTAATGAAGCAATACAGGAAAGA
This sequence comes from Enterococcus sp. LJL128, assembly GCF_056924295.1. Classification (NCBI taxonomy): domain Bacteria; kingdom Bacillati; phylum Bacillota; class Bacilli; order Lactobacillales; family Enterococcaceae; genus Enterococcus; species Enterococcus sp. LJL128. The sequence goes on from NZ_JBXPBP010000008.1 coordinate 154,478, forward strand.
CAAAAGCAGGTTGAACGATGAAAGTCGTCTTTGTGTCCTAGTTTCAAGGCTTACTTAACAGAAGCTAAGATTGTAAATTGCTTGATTCATGTTTCCTTTGAACTGCAAATGGGCTATCAACTATAGTAAGGTCTGTTTTATGCAATAAAGAAACACAATCAATGATACTTTGAAAAATTGCTTGTTTTTAATCGATACTTCTAGAAAAATATCGAACTATTTTAAAGACGTTTCGAACGTTTCTACTACAATTTAAGGGTGCTCTTCAGTCTCCCTACTCAAATGAACCAGTAGAATTTTTGAACAATCCTATCAAGAAATGCGTATAGATTTCGCAGCCTTTACAACTTCAGACGGCGAATCATGATTCACTGTGGCAATGCTTTGTTTATAAACTAAAAAAGCAAAAAATTGTTTCCTCTGTATTTTTGTACGAATACCAAATGATACTTACATTTCCATACAGTGTGTGATAAACTTTTGTTAACCTTTTTCATAAAGGTACCTCCTAAACTTTTTGATGTGGTGGTCGGGAAACCAACTTCATCTTACCAGTTTAGGAGGCTTTTTTACTACCACGCTGCAAGCTCTCTGGAATCTATAGCATAGCTAGGGGTTTTCAGAACATAGAAAAAAACAAGACTGATTAGTCTTGTTTTTAGAGAAATACCGGCGGCCGGGGTCGAACCGGCACGCCCTCACGGGCACTGGATTTTGAGTCCAGCGCGTCTGCCAATTCCGCCACGCCGGCATAAAATTAATTATTGCAAGGCGGTAACCGGATTTGAACCGGTGATGAAGGTTTTGCAGACCTCTGCCTTACCACTTGGCTATACCGCCATAATTAAACTGGGGTAGCTGGATTCGAACCAACGAGTGACGGAGTCAAAGTCCGTTGCCTTACCGCTTGGCTATACCCCAATTACCTAAAATACCTTAATAAAGGTAAGGGCGAACGACGGGAATCGAACCCGCGAGTGCCGGAGCCACAATCCGGTGCGTTAACCACTTCGCCACGATCGCCATAAAAAATATTTAAAATAAAAATAATGGCAGGGGTAGCAGGAATTGAACCCACACTAACGGTTTTGGAGACCGCTGTTCTACCTTTAAACTATACCCCTAAATGGAGGAAAGTGGATTCGAACCACTGAACCCTAAGGAACGGATTTACAGTCCGTCGCGTTTAGCCACTTCGCTATTCCTCCATAATGGCGTGAGACAGAATCGAACTGCCGACACACGGAGCTTCAATCCGTTGCTCTACCAACTGAGCTACCACGCCAATAAAAAATTTATAAAACTAACGGTTCCGACGGGAATCGAACCCGCGATCTCCTGCGTGACAGGCAGGCATGTTAACCCCTACACCACGGAACCAACCAATGGAGGTTAACGGGATCGAACCGCTGACCCCCTGCTTGTAAGGCAGGTGCTCTCCCAGCTGAGCTAAACCTCCAAAACCAATCAAAAAATGACCCGTACGGGACTCGAACCCGTGTTACCGCCGTGAAAGGGCGGTGTCTTAACCACTTGACCAACGGGCCAAACAAAAAACGGAGAGTAAGGGATTCGAACCCTTGAGACAGTGTTTACCGTCTACATGATTTCCAATCATGCTCCTTCGGCCTCTCGGACAACTCTCCAGAGTTAAAAAGAAGCACTCACAATTACTCTACTTTAATTTCCTAAACAGGAACTCCGGCAGTAGGACTCGAACCTACGACATCATGATTAACAGTCATGCGCTACTACCAACTGAGCTATGCCGGAATAATCGCGCGGCGGCGTCCTACTCTCACAAAGGGAAACCCTTCACTACAATCGGCGCTAAGAAGCTTAACTTCTGTGTTCGGCATGGGAACAGGTGTATCCTTCTCGCTATCGCCACCACACTGGTGCTGCATAGTATTTAATTGAGTGATTTGCTCACTCAAAACTGGATAGATTAAAACTCTTCAACACAGTCATTCCGAAAAACATTTTCTTACTCTTCCAATTCTTTGGTTAAGTCCTCGACCGATTAGTATTGGTCCGCTCCAACCATCACTGGCCTTCCACTTCCAACCTATCTACCTGATC